>CAVSRF010000020.1:0-5000 GCA_963730175.1 uncultured Chloroflexia bacterium
TGATTTCTATTATTTGACGATCACACCTGCGGGACAGTATGCGATTGCCAAAGCTGTTGAAGGACAGAAAGATCTATTCCTGACGAATAATAATGCATGGGCACATTCTGACTTAATCGCTGTGGATGCCCCTTCTTATCGTATTGGCGCAGATTGTGGCAATAGCACATTGACCTTGTACGTGATGGACAGCAGATCGATTCTGTAACGGACTCTTCCTTTTCCAGTGGACAAGTAGCTGTGCTGGCATGGAGTGGTGAAGAAGCAACGAATACCAATATCTCTTATGATGATTTCGTGATGACGAAGCTTCCCTAGAATTGATTTGATCTAGTTTGAATCCTGCACTCAACCGAGTGCAGGATTTTTTAATTTCAATGATAGAGTTTCTGTGCTATGATTCGACAAGATGGACCGCCGCAGACTTATCCTTTATTTGCTCTTGAATGTATTTGTCTCAGCCTGTGTGACAGGCGGCATCCTGTTCTGGTATGACCGGAATTATCGGCGCAGCGAGTTCGGCAGTTCAGCCTGCGTTGCCAGCGCAAGTGCAAAGCGTAATGGCGGCGCACCGCGATCGTTTGACCCGAACGTGGATATTCCCGTGGAGATCGTGAGCATTGTAGGCGCAGGGACGGTCAATGCCGAGTGGGTGATCGTCCGCAATGCAGGGAGGAATCGTTGAGCCTTGCGAGTTGGCAATTGAAAGATTTTAATCGTAATGTATTTACCTTCCCGAACCTGACTCTCAATACAGGCGGCGCAGTGCAGATCCATACTACTGCAGGGACGAACACCGTCATTGACTTATACTGGGGCTTGAACGATCCCGTTTGGCAATCGGGCGAGGAAGCACAGTTGTTGGACCCGAGTGGAAATGTCCGTGCGGTGTATACGGTTCCGTAATATAAATACCTCGGTGGTTGAGTAGGGGCGGTGATAGTCCGCCCCGTATCGAAACCACAAATAACCTGTAAAAATGAAATTGTATGTTGACTTGAAAGTGGTGGTTTCGATACGCCCCTCGCAACGAGCGCTCAGGGTTACTCAACCACCAGCTAATCGCTGAAAGCTAAAAGCTAATGACACAAGCACTCTACCGAAAATACCGACCGAAAGAATGGGACGAGGTGATGGGGCAAAGCCACATCGTGACCACATTGACGAATGCGATCAAGGCAGATCGTGTCGGTCATGCGTACTTGTTCGCGGGTCCGCGCGGGACGGGGAAGACTACGCTGGCACGTCTTTTGGCGAAGGCGGTCAATTGTACGAATCCCGATCCTGCCAAGCGACCTTGTAACGAATGTGATCTCTGTAAAGCCGTCAACGAGAATCGTTTTATGGATCTCTTCGAGATCGATGCGGCATCCAACACATCCGTTGACGATATCCGTGATTTGCGTGACAAGATCAATTTCTCGCCATCGCAGGGTAAGTACAAAATCTACATCATTGACGAAGTCCACATGCTTTCGACGGCGGCGTTCAATGCGTTGCTCAAAACGCTCGAAGAGCCGCCTCCACATGCCATCTTCGTTTTAGCCACCACTGAAATTCACAAAATTCCCGCAACGGTTTTGTCGCGTTGTCAGCGTCATGAGTTTCGACGTGTGCCAGTGGGGGAGATCGTCACCAACCTCAAGATGATCGTCCAAGCCGAGAACCTTCAAGCCGATGATGATGCGCTGATTCAAATCGCACGCCAATCTGCGGGCGGGATGCGTGATGCGATCTCTCTGCTCGATCAACTTTCGTCCACGGGCGATAAGATCACGCTTGCCCTCGCGCAAACCGTGCTCGGCACTGCCACGAGTTAAACTGTGCTCGATACCCTCACGTCCATCATGGATCACGATCCTGCGCATGGGCTTGAGACCATCCACAAGGCGCTCGATGCGGGCGCTGATCCGCGTTCGCTGGCGCGTCAGATCGTTGAATATTTGCGCGGTCTCATGCTCATTCAAATGGGCAACGCCAATCAGGTCGAAGCCACGGCGGATGTCAAGAAGCAGATGCAGGCGCACGCCAAGTCCTTTTCGACGAGCGATGTCTTGCGGATGATGAAAGCGTTCAACAATGCCGCTGTGGATTTGCGCGGCGGCTGGCAGCCATCTTTGAGTCTGGAACTTGCTTTAGCGGAAGTGCTCGACTCTCCAACTGAATCTCCGCAAATCGCCACGCCGAGTTAACCCAAGCCGAAAGTTGTATCAGCTCCCAGAACGGAGAACTCAGCCTCAGGCTGAGTCCGAAGCGGCTCCACATCCACAAGAAAAATCTGCTGTCAGTGCAGGAGATATCCTGAAGGCGTGGAAGCATATGTCCGCAGGTCTTCCCAAAGCGCAGGCGAATTTTTCGGCGTTGATGAACTCGGTCAAGATGATCGATGTGCAGGGCAAGACGTTGATTTTGGGTTTGGCGAGTGACGTGCTGGTTTCAAAGATCGACAAGCCCGACCAGATCGAAGCGATCCAAAAGTTGATCAAGGACGAGTTTGGCGCGGACGTGAGCGTGCGTTGTGTGGTGACGAATGCGAAAGGCAAGATCCCCGCGAACGTGGCGCAGGATGGCATGGTGGCAACCGCCATCCAACACGGCGGCGAGATCGTGGATACGCAAGATTAGTCTTCTAGTCCGCTGGTCAGTAGTCGAATAGTCCATTATCTTTATTGACTTACTGACTTTGACTAGAAGACAAAGAGACAAGAAGACTAGGAGACTAATAAATGGCTAAAGGATTTAACAAAGGACCACAAAGGGGCGGCGGGCAAGCTGGCATGATGCAGCAGTTGCAAAAGATGCAACAGCAAATGGCTGAAGCACAAGAGAAACTTGCCGTGGAAACGGTCACTGCCACGGCGGGTGGCGGCGCGATCAAAGTCGTGATGACTGGCGACCAGAAATGTCAGTCGGTTGAAATTTCCCCTGATTTCATGAAAGATGCTGACGCTGAAATGTTGCAGGACATGGTCTTGTCCGCAGTGAATATGGCGCTCGACCAGTCGCGTGAACTTCAAGAGAAGTTGATGGGTCCGCTGGCGGGTGGGCTTCCCTTTTAGTCAAATGTCAAAGGGCACAGTCGAAACGATCTTATGATGTTTGACCTTCGATCGTCCCGACTGTGCCCGACGATTAATATTATGCTCTTACCCGAATCAATTCAATCCCTCATCAACGCCCTCGAGCGGCTGCCAGGCATCGGACCCAAGTCCGCTTCGCGGTTGGCGTTCTATTTTCTCCGCGCCACGGACGATGTCTCTGACGATTTGGCGCTTGCTTTGGCACAACTCAAAAAGAACACGGCGTTTTGTCAGGAATGTTTCAACATCACCGAAGCGGGACGCGAACGCTGTGAAGTGTGCGAGTCCACGCGGCGGGATGGAAGTGTCATCTGTGTTGTGGAAGAAGCGCTGGATGTATTGGCGCTCGAACGCACTGGCGGCTATCAGGGAAAGTATCACGTCTTGCAGGGAGTTCTTATCTCCTATTGAAGGCATTGGTCCCGACGATTTGAAGATCAAGCAATTGATCGCACGCGTCGCGAATGGGGAAGTGAAGGAAGTGATCCTTGCGACCAATCCCAGTATGGAAGGGGATGCGACGGCTCAATATTTGCATACTCAGTTGAAGAAGTTTGGAATTCAAGTGACGCGTCTTGCACGTGGTCTTCCCATGGGTGGCGATCTGGAATACGCAGACCAGAATACATTGTCACGTGCTTTATCTGGAAGACAGGATATGGATTAACAAGGGGCCTCGTAAATTTACGGGGCTTTTTCTTTCATGCATCTGGGAGTAAGTTGAAAGAGTAAATTTACATATCCTTTTGTCGGCGATTTTCAATCCAATAGATCCCGATGATTGTTTTTGCATCCATGATCTCACCAGACTTTATTTTATTTAGAGCCTCTTCCAACGACATTTCCAATGCCATTATGTCTTCACCTTCGCTAATAAGCCCGCCTGAAGCATTATATTTTGCATCCTCTCCGGAAACTTCCGAGTAATATAAAGAAATTTGTTCTGAACTTCCGCCAGGGGACGGATAGAAAGTGGTGATGTGTTCAAGGCTTGAAATATTCAGTCCGACTTCCTCTTCTACTTCCCGGCGTGCAGAATCTTCAGGTGCTTCATCGGAATCGACCATCCCTGCTATTGTTTCAATAGTCCATCCATGACCGTTTTTATACGTGGGGTATCTGAATTGATTGACCAGTATTAGTTTATTTGTATCTATATTAAACACTAGTACTGCAACAGAATTTCCTCTCTCCAAACTGAAACGACGTACCGATTCACTCATTTTGCCGTTGAATTGTTCGAATCGGAGGTGTGCCTCTTCCAATTTGAAGAAATCATCAACAATATATTTTTTCTGTTCGATTAAAACCTTTTTCATGTCAACCTGCTTTTTGTGTAGGGGTACCAATATATCTTGAGTATAGCATTGTTCTTTTACGCCTTGACATTCATCTGTACACGGTAGCATATCATCATAAGGATAACCATCATCATTTACGATTTGCATGATGAATAGGCCATGCCATAGAGATAAGTGCAGATATATTGTGTCAATCTTTTGGGGATGAAAAGTTTATGCAGTTGGTGTAGTGTAGTCCATTGAGAATTCAACGTGCAACATTGTTGAAGCGGAGAAAAATGTTATTCGTAAGAGAGCACAGATTGTCGGTAAAGGCATAGAAGCGATAATAGACTTAAACCAAGCAACTGATTTAATAGAGTTACGCTTATTCAATTACTGAAATTTTAAGGTTGAGTTGTCTGATATCTATTGACAAAGTCGGTAAAAAACATATAATCATCCCTTGCCAGTAGTTACACAGATCTCGTCCCCCTGACAGATCATTGAAAACTAAGTAGCAGTCTCTAGTCAGAGACACAAGCCTGTTGGTTTTGCAGTCTGACGAGCCGATGTCGAAAGACAATGACATCGGTATTTTCGTCTGTTGATGTCTTGACAGGCCAAAGCGGTGCGAGTA
>CAVSRF010000020.1:7500-53592 GCA_963730175.1 uncultured Chloroflexia bacterium
TGCTTGCATGGACGGGGTTGTAGGGTCTGACATATGGAAGTTACAAAACGATCAGTTAGCGGAAAGGTGTGGGAAAGCCTGCCATAGAGGGTGATAGCCCCGTATGCGAAAACTGATTGTCTTCCGACAGATACCTGAGTACTGCCGGGCACGCTAATCCGGCAGGAATCTAGGGAGTCCACTCTCTAAGGCTAAATACATTTGGCGACCGATAGTGAACAAGTACCGTGAGGGAAAGGTGAAAAGTCCCCCTGTTAGGGGAGTGAAATAGAACCTGAAACCGAAAGCCTACAATCAGTTGGAGGGCTAACAGTGAGTTGAGCGCTCTAGAAATAGAGATGTTCCTCGCTATGCCTGACAGCGTGCCTCTTGGAGAATGAGCCTGCGAGTTAATCTCAGTGGCAAGGTTAAGGGAGTAACACCCGAAGCCGTAGCGAAAGCGAGTCTGAATAGGGCGTATAGTCGCTGGGATTAGGCCCGAAACCGAGTGAGCTACCCATGGGCAGGGTGAAGCGAGTTCTAACCACTCGTGGAGGCCCGAACTTACTAATGTTGCAAAATTAGAAGATGACCTGTGGGTAGAGGTGATATGCCAATCGAACTCGGAGATAGCTGGTTCTCCCCGAAATAGCTTTAGGGCTAGCGTCATGCGTTTAATACTGGAGGTACAGCACTGAATGGGCTAAGGGGCTTACCGCTTACTGAACCCAATCAAACTCGGAATGCCAGTATTCCATAGCATGGCAGTCGGACTACGGGAGATGAGTTTCGTGGTCGAAAGGGAAACAGCCCAGACCATCAGCTAAGGTCCTTAAATCTACGCTAAGTGGGAAACGAGGTGAGATTACTTGAACAACCAGGAGGTTGGCTTAGAAGCAGCCACCCTTTAAAAAGTGCGTAACAGCTTACTGGTCTAGTGATCTTGCGCGGAAAACGTAACGGGGCTAAGCGTAGTACCGAAGCTATGGGTCTCAGCATTTGCTGGGGCAGTAGGGGAGCGTTCCATCAGCGGTGAAGGTCGATCGATAAGGGCGACTGGAGCGGATGGAAGTGAGAATGCAGGCATGAGTAGCGTATAAACATGTGAGAACCATGTTCGCCGTAAATCTAAGGTTTCCGACGCCAGGTCATTCCGCGTCGGGTTAGTCGGGTCCTTAGCCGAGGCCGAAAGGCGTAGGTGATGGACATCCGGTCAATATTCCGGAACCACTCAGGATGAGTGATGGGGGGACGCAGCGAGGTAGGCCAGCCACCGATTGGTTGTGGTGGTGCGATCCGTCTAGGCGTTGAGACTGGTAGGTAAATCCGCCAGTTGAGCTGAGGCGAGAGCGAGCCTTAAGGCATAAGTGGTTGAGCCTTGCTGCCAAGAAAAGCCTCTAAACGTTGAATCCTGAGTGCCCGTACCGCAAACCGACACTGGTAGATGGGTAGAGTATACCAAGGCGAACGGGAGAACCCTCGTTAAGGAACTAGGCAACATAACCCCGTAACTTCGGGAGAAGGGGTACCCCCTAGCGTTCGGGTAACCAAAGCGCTGGAGGGTCGCAGTGAAATGGCTCTGGCGACTGTTTAACAAAAACACAGGTCTCTGCTAAGCCGTAAGGCGATGTATAGGGGCTGACGCGTGCCCAGTGCCGGAAGGTTAAAGGGAGAGGTTAGCGCAAGCGAAGCTTTGAACTGAAGCCCCGGTGAACGGCGGCCGTAACTATAACGGTCCTAAGGTAGCGAAATTCCTTGTCGGGTAAGTTCCGACCCGCACGAACCGCGTAACGATCAGAGCACTGTCTCAACGAGGGACCCGGTGAAGTTGAATTGGCTGTGAAGATGCGGCCTACCCGCAGCAGGACAAAAAGACCCCGTGGAGCTTTACTGTAACTTGGCATTGTGTTTGGGTATGATTTGTGTAGAATAGGTGGGAGGCTTTGAAGCTGGGGCGTTAGCCTCGGTGGAGCCGCCAGTGAAATACCACCCTGATTATACTTAGACCCTAACCCCACACCGTAATCCGGGTGGGGAACCGTGCCAGGTGGGCAGTTTGACTGGGGCGGTCGCCTCCTAAAAGGTAACGGAGGCGCCCAAAGGTTCCCTCAGGCAGAATGGAAACCTGCCATAGAGTGCAAAGGCATAAGGGAGCTTGACTGCAAGACCAACGCGTCGAGCAGATACGAAAGTAGGGCTTAGTGATCCCACGGTACCGAGTGGAAGGGCCGTGGCTTACCGGATAAAAGCTACCCCGGGGATAACAGGCTGGTGAGATCCAAGAGTTCACATCGACGATCTCGCTCGGCACCTCGATGTCGGCTCATCGCATCCTGGGGCTGGACAAGGTCCCAAGGGTCGGGCTGTTCGCCCGTTAAAGCGGTACGCGAGCTGGGTTCAGACCGTCGTGAGACAGGTCGGTCTCTATCCGCTGTGGGCGTAAGGGATTTGAGAGGAGCTGCTCCTAGTACGAGAGGACCGGAGTGGACTGACCTCTGGTGTGCCAGTTGTCGTGCCAACGGCATTGCTGGGTAGCTACGTCGGGCAGAGATAACCGCTGAAAGCATCTAAGTGGGAAACTCGCCTCAAGATTAGATCCCTATAATCCAGTTAATGGAGTAAGACCACAGGTAGACTACCTGTTATATAGGCAACGTGTGTAAGCGCAGTAATGTGTTGAGCTAAGTTGTACTAATGGTCGAGTGCTGAAACCCGTGATGTGGAGAACTTATTACTCTTCCTAATAGAAATATATTATCAGTTACTGTTCAGAACTAACTTGTGAATAAGTCTCTTGGTGATTGGAGCGGCGGGGTCACACCCGGTAACATCCCGAACCCGGCAGTTAAGCCCGTCAGCGCCGATGGTACTTGGAGGGCGACCTCCTGGGAGAGTAGGTCATTGCCAAGAGACTTTTTCTTTTAACATTCCACGCATATCTTTTCTTTCGTGCGTGAATCGTGTATAATCATAAATGTAGTTTCGGTTGAGGGACGTGGTTTGTCCCACTCTTATATAAATGAGGAGTGTGAAGCGTACGGTCTGATCCAGTGATCATTTTGTCGTTTCTTTTTGAAGTATATCCTCGACCGAGTCTGTATATCGGTCGATTTTTATTTTCTCGGCTAATTCCAAGCGGAAAGGAGGTGACTTGTTTTGGCATCTGTAAATTTACGTAACGGAGAATCCCAGGATTCCCTCCTTAAACGCTTTCGCAAGAAGGTTGTCAAAAGCGGTGTGTTAAGCACTGTTCGCCGCAAACGCTGGTTCGTTTCCAAGAGCGAACAGCGCCGCATGGAAAAGAAGAAGGCAATCCGCCGCATCAAGCGACGTACATTCACTCGGGACGGCGAGTGAAACGAGTAGAAAGAGGAATTATGGCAAAAGAAGACGATAAAATTCGAGCAGAAGGTCTGGTGATTGAGGCTTTGCCTGGAACCCAATTTCGCGTGAAATTGGACAACGGGCATGAAGTTTTGGCTTATCTTTCAGGCAAGATGCGTAAGCATTACATCCGCATCTTGTTGGGTGATCGTGTTGCTATGGAAATGTCCCCATACGATCTGACCCGTGCCCGCATTACTTTCCGCCAACGCAAGAACGCACCTGCTCAGATCTCCCAATAATTGATTGCCATATTTTTGAATTCAAAAAGGCTCCCGATTTTTGTCGGGAGCCTTTTTCTGATTCTTTGACCTTTATGGTAAATCCCTGAAAGAGCCAAGTACCTTCATATAATTTGCCCGTTCAAAAGCTGCAGGTTCCTTTACGGATTTCTAACTCATGCTTCCCTGCATCTGTTGAATGGACTCATACTCCCGCTCCTTCATCCACGCTTCGAGATCGCTCAAGATCGGACCGACAGCCTGCTCACCATTATGGAGCAGATTCGATGCTGTCATCGCCACCTTCGCCCCCGCCATCATGGCTTTCAACACATCGTTGTGGGTGTGTACACCGCTCGTCAGAGCAAAATCGGCGTTGACCTTTCCATATAGGATTGAGATCCAGCGCAATGGAAGGCGTAGGTCTGAAGAAGTGCTTAGATCCAGGCTGTGGACGATCTCAAGTTCATCGAGATCGAAATCGGGTTGATAGAAGCGGTTGAACAGCACTAAACCGTCTGCACCTGCATCCACAAGTCGTTTCACAAAGTTCGGAATGGATGTCACAAACGGGCTGATCTTCACAGCCAGCGGGATTTTGACCGCAGACTTTACTTCTGCCACCAATTCCACCTGTGTCTCTTCGATGTCACTGGATGTCATATCCGCATCGGTAGCAATGTAGTACATGTTCAGTTCAAGTGCGTCTGCGCCTGCTTCTTCGATCTTACGGGCATAGCTTGTCCAGCCGCCTTTTGAAACGCCGTTCAAACTCCCAATGACAGGAATGGACAGGGCTTTCTTCAGTCCAGCTACCTGGTTCAAGTATTTCTCAGGGCTGATGCCGTACAAACCTCCATCGGGTAAGTAGGATAGTGCCTCAGCAAACGACTCAGTGCCTCGGTTTAGGAAATGATCCAGTTCCAGGCTTTCGTGGATAATCTGTTCCTCGAAGAGGGAATACATCACGATTGCCGAGATGCCTGCCTCTTCGAGCTTCTTTGCCTTATCGATCTTCTTTGAGAGAGGAGAGGCTGAAGCCACGAGAGGGTTTTTTAACTTAAGACCAAGATAAGTTGTAGAAAGATCCGTCATGGCTTACTCCTTTTTGTCGCCGTTGTAGTGCATGGCTGCCATCTGTTGATATAGAGTCCAGCGGGATTTGGCATCCTGTTGTGCTTCGCGCATCAGTTCCTCGGCGCGAGTTTCATCCATTTGAATGAGCATCTTGTAGCGCGTTTCATTATATGCATATTGCGAGACTGGAATGCTCGGTTCTTTCGATTCAATGACAAGTGGATTTTGTCCCTGCTCGGCGAGACGTGGGTCATAACGATACATGGGCCAGTGACCTGACTGTACGGCAAGCTTTGTTTGGTCGAGACCTTTTGCCAGGTCATAGCCGTGTGCAATGCATGGGCTGTATGCAATGACGAGCGAGGGACCATCATAGGATTCAGCTTCGATCAAAGCGCGTAATGTTTGCTGGTCGTTGGCGCCCATCGCAACACGTGCCACATAGACATACCCATACGACATCGCTATTAACCCAAGGTCTTTCTTCGGCAGACCCTTACCTGCCATTGCAAACTTGGCGACTGCTGCGCGCGGCGTAGCCTTGCTTGCCTGACCGCCTGTGTTTGAATACACTTCGGTATCCAGCACAAGGACGTTCACATTGCGCCCACTGGCGAGCACGTGGTCGAGACCACCGTAACCGATATCATAAGCCCAACCGTCGCCGCCGATGATCCACACAGATTTCTTTACGAGACCATCTGCAAGGCTCACCAAGTCTTTCGTACGTGAGTCACTTGACTTGCCGAGCTTGTTCTTTAGTGTGACAATACGCTCACGCTGTGCTTGGATGCCTGTTTCATCGGATTGATCGGCATTTAAGATCGCTTCCACTAATTCCTTGCCAAGTTCCTTTTCAAAGGATGCAACCAACTCACGCGCATATTCGGTTTGTTTGTCAATCGTCAGTCGCATGCCGAGACCGAACTCTGCATTATCTTCGAACAATGAGTTCGACCAGGCGGGACCACGTCCTTTTGAGTCCACAGCCCACGGTGTAGTGGGGAGGTTGCCGCCGTAGATCGAAGAACAACCCGTTGCATTTGCGATCACGGCTCGGTCACCGAACAACTGCGAAACCAGTTTCACATACGGTGTCTCACCGCAGCCTGCACATGCGCCGCTAAACTCGAACAATGGGCGGAGCAATTGCGAATTCTTGATCGTCGAGGGATTGAACAACTTGCGATCAAGGTCTGGAATATTCATAAAGAAATCCCAGTTCTTTGCTTCAGATTCTCGCAGAGCCGGTTGCGGAGCCATGTTGATGGCTTTGCGCCCAACCTGCGTCTTATCCTTCACAGGGCAAGCCTCAATGCACAACGTACAGCCTGTGCAATCCTCAGGCGCAACCTGCAACGTGTAAGCGTAGCCTTGTGAAAATTCCTTGAACTTCGATGGCACATGTTTGAATGTTTCAGGCGCATCGGCAAGCAGTTTCTCATCATATACTTTATGTCGGATGACTGCATGCGGGCAAACGATCACACACTTACCGCATTGGATACAGATGCTTTCATCCCACACAGGGATCTCCAAAGCAATGTTGCGCTTTTCCCATTGTGTTGTCGCAGTTGGGAAGGTTCCGTCCACTGGAAGTGCGGATACGGGGAGATTATCTCCATTGAAGCCGATCATTTCGCCCAATACATTGCGGACGAAATCAGGCGCTTCTTTCGAGACTGGAGCCCGCCGCGTGCTCTTTGACGTTACCTTCGCTGGAACCTTGACCTCATGAAGATTCACAAGGGTGCCATCCACCGCATCGAAGTTTTTCTTCACGACAGCTTCACCGCGTTTGCCATAGCTCTTTTCAATGGCGTGTTTGATCTCGGCAATGGCAGCTTCACGGGGAAGGATGCCGCTGATGGCGAAGAAAGCTGTCTGCATGATGGTGTTCATGCGTCCGCCCATGCCCGTCTTCTCAGCGACTTCGTAACCGTTGATTACGTAGAACTTGAGTTTCTTCTTAACAATATCTGTTTGAACTTCAACCGGTAGATGTTCCCATACTTCATCAGGACCATAGAGGCTGTTGAGCAGGAAGACCGCGCCTTCCTTGGCATATTTCAGCATATCATACCGCTCAAGAAAATTGGATTGGTGACATGCTACAAAGTTTGCCTGGTTGGGCTCGATCACATACGGTGCAAGAATTGGTTTTGGACCAAACCGCAGATGCGACGTGGTCATCGTGCCGGATTTCTTCGAGTCGTACACGAAATAGCCTTGCGCGAAGTTATCGGTCTCTTCACCGATGATCTTGATCGAGTTCTTGTTGGCGCCTACCGTGCCGTCTGAGCCGAGACCAAAGAAGACACAACTGACCGTATTTGGATCGTCAATTGCAAAGCTCGGGTCATATTCAAGGCTGGTATGGCTTACATCGTCATTGATGCCAACCGTGAAGTGACTCTTGGGCTCAGGCTTTGTGAGTTCATCCAGCGTGGCTTTGACCATGGCAGGAGTGAATTCTTTGGAGGAAAGTCCATAACGTCCGCCAATGACCTTGATGTTTTCATGCTTGGTTTCAACAAGCGCATTAAGCACATCCTGATAAAGCGGTTCGCCAAGTGAGCCAGGTTCCTTTGTGCGGTCGAGTACTGCGATGCTCTTTACGGTCTTGGGAAGCGCCTGGATGAAATGTTCCATCGAGAACGGACGATATAGGCGTACACGTATTGCGCCAACCTTCTCGCCTTTTTCAGCAAGATATTTCACAGTCGCTTCAGCGGTATCACCGCCCGAGCCCATGATCATGACAATACGTTCGGCTTCGGGGTGACCATAGTAGTCGAACAAGTTGTAGTGGCGGCCCGCAACTTTTGCGAACTTATCCATGGCTTCCTGCACGATGCCAGGGACAGCTACATAGAACGGATTTACCGTCTCGCGCGCCTGGAAGTAGACATCAGGATTCTGCGCGGTACCGCGTAGGACAGGTTTGTTCGGGGTGAGTCCACGAGCTCGATGGGCACGGACCAAGTCATCGTCCATGAGTGACCGTAGCTCTTCATCCGAAAGTTGATAGATCTTTGCGACTTCGTGCGAAGTGCGGAACCCATCAAAGAAATGGACGAAGGGGATGCGGGACTTGAGGGTTGCCACTTGTGCGATCGCGGCAAAATCGTGTGCTTCCTGCACCGATCCGCTCGAAAGCAGTGCCCAACCCGTCTGGCGGACAGCCATCACATCCTGGTGGTCGCCAAAGATGGAGAGCGCCTGCGCCGCGATGGACCGCGCCGCAACATGGAAGACCGTGCTGGTGAGTTCACCCGCGATCTTGTACATGTTCGGGATCATCAAGAGCAGACCCTGCGAAGCGGTGAACGTGGTTGTGAGCGCACCTGTTTGAAGCGCACCGTGCACTGCACCTGCTGCGCCGCCTTCAGATTGCATCTCAACGACCATTGGGATGGTACCCCAGAGATTCTTCTTGCCTTTGGCTGACCATTCATCTGCAAATTCGCCCATGTTGGAGGAGGGGGTGATGGGGTAAATTGCGACCACCTCACTCAACCGATGTGCGACAGATGCTGTGGCTTCATTGCCGTCTATCATAATTACTGGTTTTTTCATAACTTGCTCCTTTGAAACGGGCTAATAAAGTGCCCGGATATATCATTCAGACAAGTTTATCCCCCACAGGTAAAACCTGTTAGTTATGAATGACTTAAATCCCCGTGCATGTTGTCACATATTGGACAAGAATGGTGGAAATAAAAAACAGGAGCTTAATAGCTCCTGTTTTCGACTTTTTTGACTTTTTCCGCTTTTATGCGTGTGATATTTCTTCAAGGCGGGTAAAAATTTGCAACCCCTTCCTTTGTGCAACTTCAACCATAAGATCGGCTCCCTGGGATGCACCGCCAACTCTTATTACGGCATCACATTTTTCGAGCAGTCTTTCGGCAATAGGATGAAATATTTCATTGAAGGCTTCATCGCCGATTTCTTTTGACCCTGCCAGATGAACTAGCGGAAGTGCGAACCATTCTCCCAATACGGGGATGTGTCCCAGCCGAAAAATGGGAAGTGCGTACGCTTCCATTGAATCGATGTTTGCTTTTATTTTTTCTGGATCATCCCCTGTCCCTGAGCGATAGGGACCTGCGATCAGTATCATCATTGATTTACCCAAGGTATTTATCCAGGTATGGTTTTGCCAGTAATAACGCCGCCAGTGACTTGGCATCTGGCATTTCTCCGCGCCTTGCCATTTCAAAGGTTTCTTTCACAGACATCTTTTCAACGGATAAAAACTCATCGTCGTCCGCTTCTAGTGGATTATGCTTTAGTTCAGTTGCGAGGAATACTCCCATGAATTCAGTGGAGTATCCTGGGGCAAGATAGAATTCACCGACCTTTTCAAGTTTGCCCGCCTCCATGCCAGTCTCTTCGCGGATCTCACGCGCGGCGCAATCCTCATAAGGTTCATCGCCTTCACGCGTTCCTGCAGGAAGTTCAAGCAGGTCTCCGCCAGCTGCATGACGGTATTGACGGACAAAGAGTATATTGCCATCAGAATCAACGGGGATGATGACCACCGAGCCGCCGTGCTCAATGATCTCGAACTTCGTCTCGCGTCCATCGGGTGTTTTTAAGTAGTCACGTCTGATCTTGAATGCGCGTCCCTGAAGGAGGGGTTCTGATTTGATCAACTCGAATGGCATGTTTTTTCCTTTGAGTGAAATGTTAGTAGAGATTATAAGATAAAAGCCCGAGCAAGTTGCCCGGGCTTTATTAGTTAGTTATTTATATTACGGAATACTGAGTTGCTGTCCGGAAGTCAGCGAAGCATCCACAGAAATGCTGTTTGCCTGCGCAATGGCTGAGGGATCAACATCGCCAAACTTGCAGGCTACTCCATACACGGTTTCACCAGAGGAAGCTGTATACGTTGTTGGATGCCCGCTTAACCTGCGATCCCCAGGGAAGGGATGACCCGTCTGTGGCAGTTTCAACGCCATGCCTGCATAAAAAATATCACCGCTTGGTATGCCGTTGATAGAAAGTAATTCATCCGGGTCGACATTGAAACGACGCGCAATGCAGAAAGGAAATTCACCGTTTTTCAAAACATAAGTTGCTGGCGCTGAACCCGCAGGAATAAGCGTGGCAGTAGGTCCGTTATCGCTTATAGCCAGGGTCGCTGTAGGAATAAAAGTTGGGTTGGTAGAAATGAGGGGTGTGGGCGTTGCTGTTTCATTACTCTGAGGTGTCACACCGGCGAGCGTTGCTGTCTCCGGCCCCGGCGTTATAGCCGCAAGTGCGGTTTGGGTTGCAAAGTTTTTTACATCACTTAGGGTTGGCTCACCAAGCGCGGTCGCAAACAAACTGTTCTGATCGATCGGCGTATTCGTCACTGCGGGTGGTTGGGAATATGCCTGATTACATGCCGAAGTCATGATCGCAACCAGCAACAAGGTTGAGGCGATCGTTACGCCTCGTTTCATACTTGCCATGGATTCTTCTCCTCAATCTCGAACAAAAGTTTTATTTTAGTGATGGTAGCATAACCGTGCTAGCGCGTCAAGTTATGGAGTGGGACATTGGAAGGATGCTGTCATGGACATTGAAAATCGATTAATGCCTGCTGGAATCGTGTTTTCTCCCCGCCTCCCGCGGGACCTTGAGCCTGCACCCGCTCCCAGACATTACACAACCCTTTGCGGATTCCCTTATCTTCTGCGAATACCTGATTCGATAACTTTTCTGCATGATCGATGTTTCCAACCATCGCGTTCGCCTCGATGAACGGAAGCCATTCAAACGGATCTTCAGGTGAATACCCTTCTTTGTTTACCTCTTTTTCAATGGCAATGATGCTCTTCCAATCCTTTGCCTGTTGCGCAATCTCTGCTTTTGCGTGGTAATAACACCAATCATGTTTGGGTTCAGGGAAGAAAGCTGGGGTTACGTTTTTCCCTTCCGTATGAACAAGGGATGGATTGGAAAGCGGGATTGCATCCGTAAGATAATGTGATTCCCTATCGTAGGTTTCTGCATCGCCCAGTGATGGATCAAGCACGCGCAAACAGCCATTGGGTGGCATGAATATAACAATTGCCTGTGATGTATTGCCGTTGAATGTCACCGTACGATAGTTGATTTGGATTGGCTGGTTTGGCTCCAACAAGGGAAGTATTGCCCCGCCAACTCTTTTTTCGGTATAGAGCATGGCATAAGGCAGGTTGCTTCTTTGATACTCTGGCGCATACATCCAATTGATGGGTGCGGTAAAGGAGTTGTCTGTTTCGTAGTCGATGGGCATCTGGTCCGTCAACAGAACTGTGTTTGGCTCCATGGCAGGGATGCGCCATGCCAGTTGCCAGTAGATTTCGCTTTGGTTGGACCAGTCTCTTCGGAAAATGTTGGCGTTGAAGAATTGTTGTCCGATGCCCAAGGCAACGAGCAACGCGATGATATATATTTTGAAGCGCGTTTTTCCAAAAAGGAGTTCGATCAAGCCAAGGATAAATAAACTACCGCCGATCATCATGGAGATCATGAAACGGTCATAGGATGACTGTAACGTGAGCGGCAAACCTGCCGCAAGCGAGGGGAGACGTCCGAGCAAAATACCCAGTGTGCCGATGATAATGAATGAAATCCCGAGAGTCTTGCTGTCGTCGCTGGTTGGTTTGTAGATGCGTGAAAAGTAAAGGCTGAGAGAAACAAATGAGATGGCGATCAGCCCAAAGGTCAATAAAGAAGCGGGCGTCGTGATGGACTTTGATGTCAACACCAGGACCTGTCCCCAAATGTAGAATCCCGCCTTCCAGATTGCATCTCCAAAACTGGATAAAAGTTTTGCAAAGGATAACGATTGTGTTGTTTTTACTTCGTACGAATTATAGCCGCCGAATTTATAGTAATAAACCAGCCACGCCGCGTTGAGAATCGATATGACAAGATAAGGCGCCCATTGTTTAAATGTTTTGATAGTGCGTTCTTTGAAACTGCCTTGAAAGACGAGAAATAAAAACAGAAAACGTAAACCCTCAAGACCAAAGAAGTATTCGGTGGGGAAGATGCCGAGAACTTGAAATAGTAACGCTAAGATCAAATAACGTGTTCGGTTTCTCAGATTGCAAAGCTTTGAATGTGAAACCGAAGGAGAGTAGATAAAAGAGGATGGGGATGAGTTCTTGATTGATGTGGGTGAGCGCAACCCAATGTTGACTGTAACCGGGGAAGATCAAAATGAAGAGAGCGAGTGTGAGTGATATCTCAGGTTTGTCATGCCAGATTTGTTTGAATGCCCACCATGCTGTGACGCCGATCAGAAAGCGAATGATCAACGCAAAGATTTGCCACGCCAATGGATTGATGGGGACGATGCTTGTCGTCACAAAAAAAATAGGTGCCAGGAATGGGCGGAAATGGTGCGAACGCTGGAAAGAATTCGGCTGGACCCAGGAATTTTGCGATCCATGCAAAGGGCCAGTCGTCCCAATAAAAACCGGTGAACGGTAAGAGCAATCCGTAAGCAAGAACAGTGATGACTGCAAAAAGAATGGGGATTGATTTTGTGGATGAAAAGTAACGGCGCATTACTGAGATTATAACTTTGATTGTTTTACAATATCAGCGCTTTTATATTTTGAATCGGCGTAGATGGGATCAAATCACAGCCGGGCCAGACAGCGTCCACGCCCGCTTCTTTCGCACCGGTCACTGCTTCCGTTATATTAGCCTCATCTCCCCGAAACAGAGTTGCAACAGGATCAATATTCCCGAATAATAATGTATCCTTCACCGCCTCACGCGCTGACTTGAGGTCAGTCAACTGATCCACGGACACTGCATCCGCTCCCGTTTGCGCCAGCAAATGGAGAGACTTATTCATATTCCCACATACTGACAACACACACGGACTTTGCAGCTTCTTAATCAAATCCTTCTCCGCTGGAAGCACAAACTGCTCATACTTCGACGGTCCAATGAACCCTGCTGATCCTCCCATGTCGTGGATCGTGACGAGGTCCGCGCCTGCTTTACGATAGGCTTGTCCTATTTTGGAAAGAAAAGAAGAAAGATGAAATAACGCATCAAGAACAGCATTCGGCTCGCGTTTCATCTCGGCAAACAAACCGCCTGGCTCAACCAGATACAAAAGAAGCGTGTAGGCACCTGGGATCATTCCACTAATGACCACATCGCTTCCAATATCTTCTTTTAAAAGACGGATCGCATCACCAATAACGGGCAGCCTTCCTTTTTGGAGGAAATCCGTGTTCTGAAAATAAGCATCATTCAAGTATTTGGTTGATTGAAATAAATATTTTTTGATCTGTGGAAATTGCATCTCCCCGCTTTCATAAAAATTCAACTCTACTCCCAACGCCTCTGCTGGCGCGCATAAATCCAGCGGCAATGTCGCAGACGGCATCCCCGTCAACTTAAATGTACTCGCCGCCGCTCTTGCCATCTTCCCTGCATCATGATGTACTTCGTGCAACGACAATCTCTCACTCTCCAATCCCTCAGACGTAATATGAATCAACCCGCTAAACGCGGGGACCACATCTATTTTTTGACCTGATAATAAGGAGAGAATTTGTTCGCGGATAATTAAACACGTAGGGGCGGAGCATTGCTCCGCCCCTACAAAATCATTTCACTGCCTTCACGATCCCTGCGATATGTTCAGGTGTATTTCCACAACAACCGCCCACAACCTTTGCTCCCAACTCGACATACTTCTTTGCATAGTTGCCCATGTCTTCGGGAGTCATATCATAGACGCCTTGCTCGGTTTCCAAATCCATGTGTGGGACACCGGCATTCGGTTTCACCCACAACGGGAAATTAGGTGCAGTCGCAGCGTATTCTTTGACAACCGCTTCCATATTTTCCAGTGTGGTTCCGCAATTTGCGCCGACCAATACTGCACCCATCTCAGAATATTTATTGATCACATCCTTTGGCTTGACGCCCATCATCGTGCGCGTTCCTCTGTCATAGCTGAATGACACTACAATGGGGAGGTCGGTGACGGAGCGCGCGCCTTCAAAAGCGGCGGTTGCTTCTTCAAAAGCAAACATCGTCTCAATTAATAGGAAGTCCACGCCACCCTCAGCGAGCGCCTTCGCTTGTTCTGCAAACGTCGCTTTGACATCATCGACTTCCAGCGGACCGTACGGCTTGATCAACGCACCGACAGGACCCATCGAACCAGCGACCAAGCCGTTATTAAGTGAAGCGGCTTTGCGTGCGATCTCCGCCGCGCGCACATTGATTTCGGGAGTTCCGATCTTGATATTTTGAATCCTTCATTCGTAAGCGTGTCCCGCCGAAGGTACAAGTTAGGATGATATCCGAACCAGCCGCCACGAAGGATGATTTCGAGTTTCAGAATGATGTCGGGATCATCGATGATGAGATCCTCTGGTGGCTTGCCGGGCTTGAGACCCATCTTCTGTAAATTCGATCCGGTTGCCCCATCCGCAACGAGAATTTCTCCACTGTTCAATCGTTCAAGAAACTTGTTCATATGTTCCTTCCGTAGGGGCGAAGCATTGCTTCGCCCCTACAATATCAAATCATTTCATAAAATTCTTTGCCATCGGGTCTGCTTTGCGATGTGGAATCAAATGTGCGATGTGCTCAAAGGGTTCGCTCATGTGCGGAAAACTGGTCGCCAGCATAAACTGGTTTTGAAATTCAGGATCGGTTGGTAATTCAAAACGTTCTACATTACGCGTCACACCATCGATTTCGTTTCGCTTCTCGATATTCAACAACGCAATCCGCGCGCCATCGCCTGCCGCGTTCCCCACCGCATACACATTCTCCAACTCACAATCGGGGATCAACCCGATCAGCATCGCTTTCTCCTTATCGATATAACTTCCGAACCCACCCGCCAAAATCACCTTATCAGGGTTCTGCAAACTAAAGCGTTTCAACAACGTGCGCGCCGCTGTAAACAATGCCGCCTTTGCCAATTGGATTTGTCTCACATCCTGTTGTGTGATGGGGATGTCTCTGCCGATGGATGTTTCCTCCGCCCAGGCAATGACATACTCCCAGCCTGCTTCTCCCTCTCGCACACGCTTCGGGATCGTACTTAACTCCTTTTTGAACTTGCCCCGAGAATTGATGATCTCAGCTCGGAACAATTCTGCCACCGCGTCGATGATGGCGGAACCACAGATTCCCTTTGCCTTGCCTGTGTTCCATTCATCTTCACCGATGATTTTATATTTCGGTTCGAGAGTTTCTCATCGATGTGGACGCGTTCTATGGCTCCCGGGGCTGCGCGCATACCATATTCCACATGTGCCCCTTCAAGCGCTGGACCAGTCGGTGTGGATGTACAAACCAGGCGTTTGCGATTGCCAAGTACCAATTCCGCGTTTGTGCCCACATCGATCAACAACCAATTCTCATCTTGTTTATGTGGTTCTTCCGCAAGGATGACCGCGCTCGTATCCGCACCGACAAAGGATGCGATCGTTGGCAAGACATGAACATTCCCTGATGGGTTGATATGCAGTCCCAGTTCACGCGCCTTGATATCCACCGATTTGTGGATTGCAGGCACGAACGGAGCCAATCCCAAATCTTTCGGAGGACAAATTTAACAAGATATGGTGCATGGTCGAATTGCCAACCAAGACCATTTCTAGTATTTCACTGGTCTTGATCTTTGCCTCGTGTGCTGCCTGCTTCAGCAACTTGTTCAACGTAGAGATAATTGCTTTGTGCAATTTCTCCAGCCCATCCGCATGTTCGATCGTATACTGAATACGAGACATCACATCCTCGCCATACACGATCTGCGGATTCATCTCTGATTCTGCCGCAAGTAATTCTCCGGTTCTCAAATTGCATAGATACAACGCTACTGTCGTTGAGCCAATATCCACTGCCGCGCCATAACTATCTTCGTGATAACCAGCTTGTACAGCGATGACTTCTTTGTTATTCCACACTGATACAGTGACATTCCATTTCGCATCGCGTAACGTCTTTGACAATGTTCGTAGACATTGGTAATCAATATCCATGTCATACCAACGTGGAAGATTCGCGTCTGAGCCATGGACAAGTGCCATCGAAGTTTCCAGCCCCTTGGCAAGTCGTTCCCAATCCGCAATTGGACGTTCCAGCGTGGGTGGACTCAGCGCAACCAGATATTTACGAACTGCGGGCTTGATCTCAATTTCTCGATTGCTCGCGCTCTTGCGGACGATCTGTTTATTGCCCCGACTTTCCTCTGGCACATTGATCAGTACATCGCCAAGAACTTTGCACTGGCACGACAAGCGGACTTGTCCAACTTTCCAGCCTTTATCCTTCAATAACTTAGGTCTGCGGGAAAAGTAATCGGCTTCTTCTGCCGAAACGGGGGAGAGGTGCTCTCGCTTGGAATCAATATTGTATTTTTCAAAGCGCCCCTCTTCGATCAAGACCATACATTTGCCACAGGTCGCATTCTCCGCACAGATGGATTCAATCTCCACGCCCAACTCGCGTGCCGCACTACGAACAGATGTGCCTTCGTCAATCTGTCCGCGGCGACCGGAAGGTTGCAGAATGATGTTGTGTTTTTTCATAGGATAATGGACGATGGACGAATGACCGCGGTCAATAGTCTTTCGTCCTCGGTCTTTATTGGGATTCTTTCACTCGTTTCGATATCTCTATTTTGGCGGCATCAGCTTCCAGTTCAGAAAGAAGCGCAGATGCAACCTCTTCGGGCACGCCGTCACGTTCGATCCAGTCTCCACGTTTGAATTGCGCGGCATAGTCTGAAGTGGAAGTTAATCCTTCTGCCATTGCGTAGGTATCGATCTTGTTCTGAATTTTTTCTGAAAGTTGTTTTTTGAGCGTACGTCCATCCCCTTCAACAGTAAATGATTGCGGAATGTGCTTCCAATACATGATGCGATATTTTGCCATATTGACCTTTGAGATTATATATAATTTTGCTCTGTGATTTTACGGGAGGATAGATGGATGGTCAATGGCAAACACAAGGCGCGATATGCTCAAATTGAAAGGTATTAAAACAAAAACATGGGTTGGACATTTGTCCAACCCATGTTGCATTTAATCTACAGAATGGTTACTGTCCGCTTACGGTTTCCAATCCCGCGGCTTCCCATTGATTCATGCCACCTTTTACGCTGGTCACTTGAGTGAAACCAGCCGAAAGTAGGGTGTCACGCCCTTTTGCACTGCGGTTGCCAGAATGACAGATCACGACGATCTTCTGATCTTTCGGCAACTCGTCTACGCGCGAAGCCAGTTCTCCAAGCGGTATCAACGTTGCACCAGGGATATGCACCTGCTCCCATTCACTCGGTTCTCGTACATCAAGGACAAACGCGCCAGCATCACGCATGGTAGATGCCTCAGAAACGGATATTTCGCGCGGCAAACCATCAGCAGACGCGGTGCTCTTCGGCTTGAACAGGAAAATACCGGCAAGCACGACCAGGATGATACCCAATCCAGCCCACAGCAGGTTTGGATTGAAATTCTGTTTTTTATTTTGACGGGATGTTTTCTTACAACTCATTTTGAATACTCCAATATCAGTTAGATGCAAAACGCGTGCAAAAGTTACATGCAATTTGATTCCAGTATAGATGGGAATAGGGAGACGTACAATTGACAAACATCATATTTTGCAAATGGATAACTCAGTTTATCCCCCATCTGTTTCTGTCCGCGGATCCGTGAAAGAATCCGTTTATCCGTTTCCAGATCCGTTACTCAATCCGTTCCCTGCCAGCCACCCCGTTGTCCACGATGACTGAAAATTGAATCCGCCTGTGATGCCGTCAATATCCAATACTTCACCGGCAAAGAACAGACCATCCACGATGCGGCTTTGCATGGATTTGAAATCCACTTCCTTCAAGCTCACACCCCCGCAAGTGACGAACTCTTCCTTGAATTGTCCCTTGCCTTGAATCTCAAACTCGCCCGCGGTCAACTCGTTTGCAAGTCTTCGCAACTCCGCTTTTGAAACATCTCCCCAATTCTTCTCGCCGATAAAATGAACCAACTGCTTCCACAACCTCACTGGGATCTGTGAGAACGCAGGCGCAGACGCAACCTTCTTGCGCACATTCTCTTTCCAATCCTTGTTGCGTTGTAAAACATCCAACGCCTTATCGAATGAATAATCATCCAGCCAATTCACGAGTAACATCCCGTGGTACTTCTTCTTAAACAACTCCCGCGCCCCCCATGCCGAGAGACGTAACACTGCCGGTCCACTCAAACCCCAATGTGTGATGAGCAACGCGCCATGTTGCGTAATTGAATCCATTTTCAAAGTTACATTCTCAGCCGACACGCCTGCCAAGCCGTCGATGCGCTTGTCTTTGATGTTGAACGTAAACAATGAAGGTACTGGTTCCTCAATCGAATGTCCAAGCGTTTGGATAATTTCCAATGTCTTGCGGTCACTGCCAGTTGCGATCAATAATTTATTTGTTTGGAGATGAAAAACCTTCGCTTCTTTCCTAAGCTCGAGCCTGAATCCTCCTCTCAAACTTTTTTCCACCCCAAGCAGGCTCGTTCCTAATTCCACCTTCACCCCAGCCTTCCGCACCAACTCCCGCAAACATTCCGCGATTGTATTCGAATCGTCTGTACAGGGAACATGCGCCCCATTCTTATCGCCGATAAAATGAGTTAATTGCTTCCACAACCGCAATGGAATCTGCAAATGCAGGTGTAGATGCAACCTTCTTGCGCACATTCTCTTTCCAATCCTTGTTGCGCTGTAAAACATCCAACGCCTTATCGAACGAATAATCATCCAGCCAATTCACGAGTCAATGTCCCGCGATACTTCTTCTCGAACAACTCCCGCGCGCCCCATGCTGAAAGACGTAACACAGCGGGTCCGCTCAAGCCCCAATGTGTGACGAGCAACGCGCCATGTTGCGTAATTGAATCCATTTTCAAAGTTGTATTCTCAACCGACACGCCTGCCAAGCCGTCGATGCGCTTGTCTTTGATGTTGAACGTAAACAATGAAGGTACTGGTTCCTCAATCGAATGTCCAAGCGTTTGGATAATTTCCAACGTCTTGCGGTCACTGCCCGTGGCGATCATCAATTTATTTGTTTGGAGATGAAAAACCTTCGCTTCTTTCCTAAGCTCGAGCCTAAATCCTCCTCTCAAACTTTTTTCCACCCCAAGCAGGCTCGTTCCTAATTCCACCTTCACCCCAGCCTTCCGCGCCAACTCCCGCAAACATTCTGCGATTGTATTCGAATCATCCGTCACAGGGAACATGCGCCCATCAGCTTCTGTCTTCAACTTCACCCCACGAGACTCAAACCACTCCATCGTATCCTTTGGCTGAAAGCGACTGAACGCCCCACGCAACTCATTCCCCCCGCGTGGATAATAGGTGATGAGTTGTGCAGGCTCAAAACAGGCATGAGTCACATTGCATCGCCCCCCGCCAGAGATGATGACCTTCCCAAGTGTCTGACTCGCCTTCTCGATGATCAGCACATTCAGCTTTGGGTTCAATTCCGCACAACGGATCGCCGCAAAGAATCCCGCCGGTCCGCCGCCTGCGATGATAACGTCCCAATCATTCTTCATTGGTTGTTGTCCTGATGCGAGATCAAATACAACATTCGCAAAATTTTCAGCTCATCATAATTCAACATGCCGTTCAACTTGTCAAACACGGGTTTGAGATAGGTTGTATCCGAGTTCATCGAATGCGGCAAAGGTTGCCAGTTGTTGGTCAGGCGTTGCAGACACCAGTGATTGCAGGTCTTCGCCATTCCGCAGTGTATTGCCTGCCAATAAATATTTATTCAAGTGGTCAAGAATGGTGTTGGCTGTAACGCCATTCCGTTCCATCAATTCCTGAACGCTTGCGCCATCGTTGAAGGCTTCACCTACGATCCGTGTGCGCGTGCCGATTTCTCCCTCACCCCTAGCCCCTTTCCCACGAGGAGAGGGGGATGCAGACGGGCGAGAGCTTTCTTTGAGACCATGTTTCTCACAGTATGACTTCAACACTTCCAAAAATGGTTCGCCATATTTTTCTAATTTCGCCTGTCCCACGCCAGCGATGTTGAGTAAGCTCTTGCTTGACTGCGGATAGTATGCCGCCATCTCTGTCAGCGTCTTGATCGGAGAAAATTACATATGGCGGCACGCCCGCTTCATCTGCCATCTCTTTTCGCTTTTGGCGAAGGATGGCAAACAGGGCACTGTTATATTCGATCTCTGCTTTCTTTCCTTTTATGCGGACACGCTCCGCTTCTTGCATGACGCCGAAAATTGTTTCCCTTTTCTTGAGCGACTCCAACGCTTTGACTGTGAGACTCAGCGTATGATATTCGCCTTCCTGCGTGAGGTATCCCATCGTTAAAAGTTGACGTGCGATATGCATCCACTGTTTCTTGGTCAGTTCTTTGCCGATGCCATACGTGGACAGTTTCTCGTGCTCCCAGCGTAAGACCTTTTCATTTTTGGAGCCAAGCAAAATATCAGTGATGTGACCTGCGCCAAATTTTTCATCCGCACGTTTGACGCAGGAGAGAAATTTTTGGGCGTAGAGGGTGATGTCTGTAAGAGGGGTGGGGGCGGAGGTACAGTTGTCGCAGTTGGAGCAGTTATCGGCTTGGTATGATTCGCCGAAGTAGTTGAGGAGCGGCTTGCGGCGACAGGTCCGTTCATCTTCCGCATAATTAACGATGGCATCCAAATGTTGTTTTGCGACGCGTCTCTCACTGCCTTCTTTTTGATCGATGAAATAATTTAACTTGGCGACATCCGAATAACTATAAAGAAGCAGGCAGTGCGCAGGCAGACCGTCACGCCCTGCACGACCGATCTCTTGATAATAGCCCTCGATGCTTTTGGGGAGATCGAAGTGAATGACGAACCGCACGTTGGGTTTGTTGATACCCATGCCGAACGCGATGGTGGCAACGATGATCTGCGCGTCGTCACGGATGAACGCCTCCTGATTCTTGCGTCGTTCATAATCTTCAAGCCCCGCATGATAAGGGCGCACAGAATATTTTTTGGAGGCAAGATATGCGGCAAGTTCATCCACTTGCTTGCGCGAGAAACAATAGATGATGCCCGATTGATCCTTGTACCGTTCGAGCATGTCAATGGTTTGTTGAAAGGTATCACCTTTGCGAAGGACTTCGATGTAAAGATTTTCGCGGTTGAAACTGGCGACGAATTCATTCGTGGTGGAAAACTTGAGCGTGGTACGAATATCCTGCCGCACGCGTGATGTGGCGGTAGCAGTCAGTGCAAGACAGACTGCTTTGGGGAAACGTTTGCGTACGTTGATGATCTGACGATACTCAGGGCGGAAGTCGTGTCCCCACTCGGAGATGCAGTGCGCTTCATCGATGGTGATGCAATCCACTTGAACAGAATCGAGAAGCGAAAGGATGCGTTGCGTAAGAAGCGTTTCGGGCGCAACGTAAAGCAGTTTCACTTCGCCGTTACGGACATATTCCATGTTCTCTTGATATTCCTGTGGCGATAAGGTGCTGTTGAGAAACAGCGACGGCACGCCATACGCACGCAGTTGCTCCACTTGATCTTTCATCAACGCAATGAGCGGCGAGACGACAACCGTAAGTCCCTCAAATAGAAGCGATGGGATTTGATAGCACAGTGACTTACCTCCGCCTGTTGGCATGACAGCCAGCGTATCTTTACGCGCTAAAACATTTTCGATCACTTCGCTTTGAAGCGGACGAAAGGTATCGTAGCCGAAGGTCTCTTTGAGGATGGAGGCGGGGGAGGACATGGGCGATAGTATAACAAAATCATCTCCCAACTTGACGGAAGCGGGCGAACTTACTCAAAACTCACACTCGGTGCAGGTATCTCTCCAAGTCATGTCCGAGACCCTTCGGTTTCGGAAAAACGATCCATCAGGGTGACATAAAACAGACTTTACAAAAGCCATTCAAGTTCCCTGTAAGAAATGGAGTCTTTGATTAGACTATGGTAAAATCCACTCAGTTCTATACTGTAAATTCATAATTATGTAGAACTTGCGCTAGTTGAACACCTTAACTTGCCCGTAGGAGGCTGTTTAATGTCTGAAATAACCATTATTCAAAATGAATATGCAACCCTGGTTTACAACCCCGATGAGAAAATTGTACATCATACTTTTCATAAGCCGATCGGCAATCAGGAGTTTCGCGACGTTCTACTCACTGGAATAAAGACACTTGAGCAATACAAAGCGTCAAAGTGGCTATCTGATGATAGGGGAAACTCGGCATTGTCCCCGGAGGATACAGAATGGAGTATGAATACTTGGTTTCCTCAAGCAGTTAAAGCCGGATGGAAATATTGGGCGCTGGTCGTTCCCAAAGATATGATGGCAAGGATGAACTTGAAAGAGTTTGTAGATTCCTACTATAAACAGGGACTTCGGATCGCGGTGTTCAGTGAACCTGAAGAAGCGAAAAACTGGTTGATAAACTGTGATAAATAGGTAAGGAAATAAGAGAATTTGTCATTGTTGAAAATCCAATTGATGTAAGCAACAAAAGCTCCCCCACTTTCAAAGTTGGGGGAGCTTTTTTATATGACATACTCTCTGTGTATGACGGTAGATTAAACCACCAGCTAAAGCAGTTATCGCAAGAATATGAGACCGGTTAGCACTTTCCATGTTGAGGAAGGCGTCCCTAAAGTCTTATCCATTGTCCCCTGCCAGACGGGCGATCTGCAATGTACAGCATCGCAACACAGCCTGTTTCTCAGCGGACAACACGTTTTCCTCGATCATCGCAAGGCGCTCCACATCGTTCATCGCACGGATGATGCTGACGGGGATTTCGATGCTCCCTTCCGTGAAGGAACTCAGGTATTCGACGGCGCCTGTCAGGAATTGACGCATCTCATCGTCTGAGCGGGCGGTGCGGATGAAACCTGTCAGCGTGGAGGATAATTTCGGACCGCGAACAGTTGTCCCTGTGGCTTTGAACGAGCGTGTCGAAGAGAAGGAGTGCAGGGCGGTCGCCAGTTCCGTAAAGCTTTGAACACGTTGGTAGACCGAGTCTCCCATCAGATCCCAAATGATCGAACGCCAGTAACGGATCTGGTTGGGAAGCTGAAGCAGTTGGGTCGTCTGCTTGAGCCAGGCATCATCCAGTTTGCCGTTGGGCTTTTCCAGCAAGAGATCAATATCGGTGTTGAAGAGATTGCGCTGCATCAACACTGCCAGATCGGGGCGCAGGGTTGGCAACAGGTCAGGGATGAAGACGCCGTTGGAAACAAAATCACTGACGTTCAAACCGTGTCGACGCAGAAGCTCCTGTTGGAAGAGAGGCAGGAAGCGGTGCATGGCATCACTATCTTCACGCAATGCCACAAA
Source organism: uncultured Chloroflexia bacterium (assembly GCA_963730175.1). Taxonomy (GTDB): domain Bacteria; phylum Chloroflexota; class Anaerolineae; order Anaerolineales; family Villigracilaceae; genus Defluviilinea. The sequence continues at coordinate 30,529 of CAVSRF010000020.1, forward strand.
AGCGGAGTTACCTGCAGGGAAGGCGGGCTCGATGCGTTTGAGGAAATCGCCCTGCCAATCCTGATAGATGCGAAGCGTATGCAGAATTTCATAGACGGGCAGACGCGGCAAAATTCGTTCGGCGATCAGGCTGTCACGTTCGGCTTCGGGGAGAGCTTTTTGAGCATAGTACTCCAACGCACGGAACAGACCCGTTGTGAGTTGATTGATTCCCAGTACAGCGGTTTGCGCCTGATTGTGAGCAATCGCCCGCAAGAGACTGCCCTGCTTGGAGAAGGGAATGATCTCGGCGATGTTCGCCAGAATTTGCTGACCACGATCTACACCTGAACCGCCTCGAGGTCGTGACGTGGGACGGTCACGCAACTGGGGCATGGAGCGCCCGAAGAAATACGAAATGACATGGATACCGATCACATCTTCGGGTCGTCCGTAAAGGATGTGGCGGAAGTGTTCGGTGAGTTCCTGCAGAAAGCCTTCGTAAAGCGGCTCGGGCATTCCGATGGTCAGGCGTTCGAGTTCCTGCACACTGCGGCTTTGTGCGCTCATGCGGCTTTCGGCGAGCGTCTCTGCGGCACGCAATAGATTCTGTCGATGCGTCTGTTGTGCGTCACGTACATGATAAAGAAGGTTGACCAGATCCTGCACAGGCAGGTAGCGCATTTCTTCCGAGATATTGCTTTGGTAGGTACGCAGGTCGCCGCCAAGGAAAACGCCCTGCAACGGAGTCACTGCATAGTCGGCGCTCTTCTGTGCGGCACCTGGCAGGTTGCGGGATAAGCGTCGCTTTTGACTCTCTGTATTGACGAACGCCGCCTTACCAGCCACATGTGAATAGTAGCCGCCCTGACGTTGCATCGGTTCGCCGCTTCCCATTTTGATGCGGATGGATTCAGCCACGCCGTGTTCCGCCAGCCATGCCTGCACGCCATACTTGGCTTTGAGATATTGGAACGCTCCGTTCGCCTGACTGATCTGTTGACTCAGGTCTGAACCCGCAATGAACACTTCAGCCATGATCTCGGTAAATCGTTTCTGCGGGGTTTGGTCGGTGTGACGGCTTTGGGTGGCGTAGTCCCAGATGCGGTCGAGGTAGGTGGGAATGCTTGTTACAGCGTCAAAGTCTTCGAATAACGGGATCAGCCAGATGGAAGGAAGATCCGCATCTGCATAGTCTCGGCGGATGTGTTCAGCTTGCATCCCCATCTTGCGGTCGAGTGCGATCAATGCATCCGATTTGGAGGACATGCTGATCTGCAATGCGAGGGTCATGCCAGGGTTGCCATACTTGCCAGCGATGGCATTGATCTCCTGCATGTTGTAGGCGGTGGTATCGATGGCGAACTGGTCGCGTGCGGTGATCATGCCTTGATGAATGCGAGGCGTGATCACAATGCGTTGCAAAATATCGGAGTATCCGACCGTTTCACGCAACAACGGTTCAACCGTGCGGTTGGCATGAATGGCAGGGAGCAGAGCATGGAGTTGCTTGCGCAACTGCTTGTTCAATGCGAAGTAGGTCTCGAGCATCTCCCTGCGTTGACGGCGAAGTTCCTGCATGTTCTGTTCGTAGCGGTCGTTATGTTGCCAAAGCGTCTTTGCAGAGTCACGGCGCAGATGCAGACTTGTGGCAAGCCGCTGGATCGGAGTGGAATCGACGGAGAAAGGCAGGATGCCTCGATAGCGTTGTTCGAGTTGATGCGTCAACTGCGTGATGTTGTTGAGCAGATTGGTAAGTCGTTGACTGCGTTGCGGCAGGCGATCCAACTCGACCAAAAGGTTGGGATCGATCTCAAGATGTGAATCAGCCTGTCGAAGCAGATCGAGGATGCGTGCCATGCGGCGGACATTTGCCATCACGGCGGCGGCGATCAGGCGATGTCCCTGACCTGACGGACGGTTGCTTCCATCCCAATCGCTCCAGAAGGAGAGGAATGGTTTGAGTGTGGTGTCGGTAAATAATGATGAATACGCTTCGCCAGCAATGAGCGAACCAAAGTCAAGCAGGATCTCGTCCGCTTCGAGTTGCGAATCAATGCTGACATTGTTCCCCAAATATTCATGGAGCGCTTCCTGCCCTGCCTTTTCGATCAACGCAGGTGAAACAGGCTGTTTAGCGATCAATGCCCGCAGGATAAGATCGAACGCCATCTCTGCTTTCATTGAATACTTTTGCGTTGGATGAACCGTGCGGTCATAACTTCGCAAATGGAACAAACGCTGTCGGCGCGCGAGCAAATCCTTCATGAACTCGCCTTCCAGTCGGTCAGTGAGCCACGTACCAGGTTCAGTCACTGCCCTGCGCATCATTTCATCGCTGATCATGGCACGGTCTGCGAGGCGGGTGCGGAATATATCCAAGCGTTCGGGAAGATATTCGGAGACAAATTCTTTTCGCAGGCGATCCGCATCCATCATTGGCAGTTCGGTCAATTGCTGGAGGGATGGATTGCGCTCAAATTGTTTACGTAACTGGTTGGAAATATCATTCCAACGAGACAAACGCTCTGCAACGCCGCTTCCACTGCGAGATGGGTTGCGAACCTTCAATTGCTTGCGGTTATAGCGCGCATCTTCTTCTGCGATCAGGCGGTTGAGATCGATCAACAAACGGCGGGTCTTGATCAACATCGTGTCGGCATTGTCGACTCCGCCGAGAGTTAGGCGGAAAGTGCTTCGTCCCGTATCAAACCCTTCTTCAGTGCGAGCGAAGGTTGCCAACGGAAGAAGCCCGATGCCACGCCGAGCCAGTGAGGAAGCCAGCCAGTCCAGCGACAATCCATCTGGCAAACGCCCAACATGCAACAGCGGATACATGCTCCCCGTTGGCGGGATGATGGTCAGCTCAAATGGGTTGCGGTCGGACGGCAAATTTTCGAGCGCAGTCATCAGGGCTTGCGTGCGTTCTTTGAAAATTTTATTGCGCAGACGCCAATACGTGCGGGCGCCTTCCACTGGACCGCGATAAAAAAGGTAACAGATGAAAATAGCAGACAGATTGGGCTGGATCAGTTCATTCAGGAGTCTGAAGCGTTCTCTTAATCCCGCTTCACGGATCTCGACTACCGATAGTCTGGCTCCTGCCAAACAATCGGTCTTTGACATCGAGTGGACGCTGATCACACGTTCGGTATCGACATCGCTCAGGATGCCGTCACGAACGAGATCGGTCGCAACCTGACGAGCGGTCTTGATCTCAGGCAGTCCATCCACAGGGGCGACATTTTGATAAGCGAGATCGTCAACGACATAGATGTTATGTTCGAGACAATATGCGATCAACTTGCGGACATCTTCTTCAGCGAAAATTCTGCCCGTAGCATTGTGCGGATTGTTGATCGCCAATGCGCCACGCTCATGCCACTGCGGATCAAGATGAGAAAGCTGTTCGATCTTTGCGATGATGGCGTCCACGTCCAAGGCGAGGTCTTCGGTGAGCGGAACGGTATGCACATTGGGAAAACACTGTTCGTAAGACCAACTGAGATCAGGGATGACAACATCGGTGATGCCGCAGTGAAAACCGAGCAAGCCCAAAGCCGTGCGGGATGAACCGCTCGCCACCATACATGCATCGGGACGATATTGATTTTGATGCTTCACAAACTGACTGAGAAAACTGCGTTGCAAAGTTCCCTGCCATACAGGGTCGTGAGCGTTTAGTATCAATTGCTCCAGCAGTTCATGGCTGTCCACGTCTGCCAGTTCATCGATATGCCCCACCTTCCAACGATCCTGAATAATGCGGGAAGCCTTGGAAGTTTTCTCGTCCGCAAAGGTGATGGCACGAGTCAGTGACTGGGAACTATCCTGCACCATGTGATCGAGTTGCGCGCCAACTCGTGATGCCAGTTTGGAGAGAGTCACTTCGGCGGCGTTGCCCCGTTCCCATTCATCCAGCCAGGCTTTGTCTTCAAACACATCGGCTGAAGAGTCTGTCGGGAAGTTTGGCAAGATTCTGTTCCAAAAGAAAATTCAAAAATTCAATTTCGGAAGCGGACGGTGTTCCCTTCAAGCTAAAGTGGACATTTTCGATAACGCTCAAAAAGTCCGCATTGCCCGCAATGAAAACCGTGGAGAGTGAATGCAGACGTGGCGCAAAGATGGCAGGCGTCAACAAGCGGATGACACGCTGCACCAGTTTCGCTTCACGCGCCAGCGACGTCCGATTGGGCGCATTGTTCGCTTCGATAAAGAACAACGGACGTTCAAAACTCAAAAGGCGCAACATACGGCGAGTCTCTTCTGTCAGCGATCCGCCGATCAAAAGGAAGGTCGGCGTTTCAGGTTGTTGCTTGAGAAATTCTTCCACTTCCACACGAGCCACCCGTTCATCGTCGGATAGGCGATCAATGAGCAGGTTGGGGATCGTGGTAAACAGGTCTGAAAATTCATGTTGATAGATCAGGATGCGTGCAGGCGTGATCTGCAAATATTCAGAGATGGCATGCAGGATGACACGCAATGTCTCGCCGATGCCACCCGAAGCGATGATCACTTCCCGCCGCCCTGATTGCTCGCCCATATCGTACTTTAAAGCATCGCTCTGATTCTCCAACCACTTGCCAAACGCCTTCACTAAAGGATGCGGCGTCTTGCGGTTGTATCCGCCACGAGGCATATACGGACTGCTCTTTTGGATCGTGCGGATCAGGAATTCGAGTTTCGGCTTATCTTCACTGCCCCACCCCAAATGTTCAAGGATCGCATCGGGATTCGCATCTGCCAAATCCTGCCGATTGACATCGATCCCCAAAGCGATGCGCAGGAACGCCGAGGAAAGTTTTACATCCTGCAGCGGATTCCCAATATGAAAATTGACCCGTTCCTCAGGAGGGAACAGGCGCAGCCGCCGTGGCTTCACTGATCTCTGAAACACGCGCGGCACAAATCTGCTTCAGGCGAAAATACGCCAGTGGATCAGATTGCGTCATTATCCGTTCTTCTTGGCTTCAAGCGCCTTGTTCAACAAACCCTGAAGTAAAGTAAGCAGGTCTGAACCAGAGGACAATTCCTGTGGGCTGAGCGAAATCACTGTGCGGGCATTCTTCAATCCCTGGCTGGCTTCTGCCAAACGGGCGGCTTGCGGCGTCAGCACCAACAGCTCGGGGTTGCTCTTGAGAATTTCCAACTCTTCTTTTTCAAACGCAAGGCGCGCACGATCACGAGCCAACTCATCTTGTAATCGTTGTTTAGCCAATGCGCTTTCCTGCTCAAGCAGGGACTTCTTCAATCCCGCTTTCTTCAACTCGAGGGCATGTTCCATTTCAGCAATACCTTCATCCGCCTGATATTTGGCTTTCGCCACCGCCATACGAGCCTGATTGTTCAAACGCTCCGTCTGTTCGAGCAAGCGAGCCTGCTCCTGTTGGCGCAGGGCATCCGCAATTTCCAGAGTTGGTCGGGTCCAAGGATTGCACAGCCAGCGAGATCAGCTCAACTCCGAACCTTTCTTTAAACAAATCTGAGCGTTTATTCAAATACTCCATCAAACCTGTCGAGGAAAGCGCATTGATCTCGGCGTGTTCGGCATATTCTTTTACCAAGCCTTCTAGTAGAATGCCCGTCTCCTCGGCAGCACGGGACGCTGCTTCACTGTTCCATCCGCCTACGCGGATCAACGCCTGAACATTGTCCAAATCAGGAGCCACCGAGCCGACCAGCTTGACGTTCACGCCCAAATTACCCACCGCAGTCGCCTCAACAGTCAAATGAATGGGACTGGTTGTCCGCTTGAGCGGCAGGCTGAAATGACGCGGGTACATCAATCCGCTTCGCAAAGCGATCTTGCCTTTGGATTCATACAAAACCAACATATCAGGCTGGCGAACGCGATATTCAAAAATCGCCAACGCCACCACCAATAACACGACAATAGCAATAACAATATAAAAGGTTTGCATAACGGGCACCTCCTATCAGGATACTTTAAATTTTAATTCGGTGCATTATACTGCGAGTACGAATAATTACGGTCGATTTGATTCAAAACATCCCTTAAAATAACAACAGGCTGAGTTTTTTCAGCCTGTTGTTGCTAAATGGATAACCTGGATTAATTCTTACGGGAAGGTGCGCGGAGTGCGTTGGATATTGATCCAGCGCAATTCGGTGAATTCATCCAGTGCAGCTTGACCGCCGAAACGACCGTAGCCACTGCCTTTAACGCCACCGAAAGGCGCTTGTGGCTCATCATTGACGGTTTGGTCGCCGATATGTACCATGCCGGTTTCCAGACGCAATGCAAGATCAAATGCTAGGTTAAAGTCTTTTGTGAGGATACCCGATGAGAATTCCGTATTTAGAGTTGTTTGCCACAGCCAGCGCCTCTTCTGGGTCATCAACAGTGGTGATCGAGGCAATAGGACCAAACGTCTGGTCGGTGAAGACACGCATGGTTGGCTTCACATCTGTAAGAATGGTTGGATGATAAACCAGCTTATCGTATTGCCCGCCACAGACTAATTCCGCGCCGCCTGCAACAGCTTCTTGCACATGTGAGTGAACCAGGTCAACGGCTCTTTGGTTGATCAATGGACCGATCGCAGTTGCTGGATTGGTCGGGTCACCCATGGGGAGGGCAAGTGCTCGGTCTCGGAGTTTCTCTGTGAATTCATCTGCGACTTTCTTATCGATAATAATGCGTTCTGTGGACATGCAGATCTGTCCCTGGTGCATGAACGCACCCCAGGTTGCAGCATCGACTGCGTAATCAATATCTGCATCAGCGAGGATAATTAGCGGATCCTTTCCTCCCAGCTCGAGCGTGGCGCGTTTGAGGTAATGACCCGCTTTTTCGGCGATGAGGCGTCCGACTTCAGTTGAGCCGGTGAACGATATCCGTTTCACAGCAGGATTAGCAATCATTTCATCCCCAACTTCGACAGCATCTTCACGAGGACAAGTAATTACGTTGAGAACTCCAGGTGGCAGCCCAGCCTCTTCAAAGATTTCTGCTAACAGGATTCCACCGGTCAATGGCGCCTCTTCAGATGGTTTCAAGACGGCGGTATTGCCGTAAGCTATCGGCACTGCAAAAGAACGACTGGAAAGAATATAAGGTACGTTGAAAGGTCCGAAACATGAAACAACCCCTGCTGGCTGACGGATCGCCATAAAGAAAGAATCCTTATGGTCGGCGGGAATGGTTTCACCTTTTACATCGTATGCAGCTGAGGCTGCCATGCGGTATAAGCCCGGCACAAAGAACATTTGGAACATGGAGATACCGATCGTGCCGCCAGCCTCTTCCATCATGGCTTTGACCAATTCATCCTGGCGGCGTTCCATGATGTCTGCTGCTTTAAGGAAAATACTGCGGCGTACGCCAGGAGGAGTGTTAGACCATCCGGGGAAAGCCGCCTGTGCCGCATCAATGGCACGCTTTGCGTCTTCACGCTTGCTTGCCGGGACATGAGCATAAACATCCCCGGTATAGGGATTCATATCCTCAAAGGTTTTGCCGCTGGCAGCGTCTACCCATTTACCGCCGATGAACATCTTGTGTTTTTTTGCTGTCATCTTATTTCTCCTTTTAGTTAGATCAAAATTGATGTTCCAAATTTATGAGAAGGTAAGCCCGGTCCATTCATGTCTTAGGTTTTTGATTTCGAAATGCAATGAACTGGTATTTAATGACACATTATACTTCTTTAGTTTAAGCAGTAAACCCTATATTCAATTCAAATTTCTTAAAAAAATCATCCTAACGTTAGGATGATTTTTTTAAGATCAAATAACTTGGTTTGATTTACTGATATTCCAACTCGAGACCACTATACATCCACGCGCCTGTTCCACCAGAGACGTTATAAACGGTCTTGAAACCTTTCTGACCAAGCAAAGCCGCAGCGGATTGACTGCGACTGCCGCTGGCACAAATAACAGCCACGGGCTTTTTTGGATCAAGCTCGCTCACGCGTGCTGAAAGTTGTCCCAGCGGAATGAGCATTGCGCCAGGGACGTGTCCTTGTTGGAACTCCCATGGTTCGCGCACATCCACCACCACCGGGCAATCGCCGTTTGAGCAGTTTTGCAGGATCTGATGGAGTTCGTTCGGCTCCACATCCTTGATATCACCAGCTGTGATGGGTAATCCCATCTTTTCCCAAACATCCAGACTTTCGGAAAGATAACCGAGCACATTGTCATAACCAACGCGCGCCAGGCTGTACACTACCTGCTCATATTCGGAAGGGTCTGCAAGAAGAAGGATGATGGGCGCATCAGGTGGGAACACAAAGCCGATGCGATTGCTCAATTGATCGTCTGCTTCAAGATGCACTGACCCTGGAATGTGTGCCTGCACGTAGACATCCTTTGAGCGGGTGTCCAATAAACCTGCGCCGCGCTGGAAATAAGGAATGGATTCTTGTATGCTTAGCGGACGGTTCTCCACATTCCCAAGAGGTTTAGGTCCCTTGCGGTTCATGGCTTTGATCCGCTTGTGATTGCCGGGTTGTTCTGGGAGACCACTCGTAGCAAAGTCGACGAACTCATCCCTTTCACGCGGCGCCAGAGCCGTGTTATATTTGCGTTCAAAGCCCAACGTAGTGGATCGCATCGCGCCAATCGATTTTCCGCACAAAGATCCCGCACCATGACCGGGGTAGATCAGCAAGCTGTCGTTCAATGGCAATAACTTTTCGAAAAGGCTTTCGTACATGTTATCTGCCAGTCCGCGTGCGGCTTCTGCACCGACCAGGTCTGGGCGACCGATATCGCCGACAAAGAGTGTATCTCCTGTAAGCGCCAACCAGGGTTCCTCGGCACGTGTTGTGTCTGCCACAAGCAAGGTGATGCTTTCTGGTGTGTGCCCTGGTGTGTGCAAGGCGCGTAGTCGAATATTGCCCAACTCGATCACATCATCGTGCTTGAGTTGTTTGTGTGGATATTCCGCACCGCTGGCTTCATGCACATAGATGTCCGCACCCGTGCGCTCTGCCAGATCGGTGTTACCAGAGACATGGTCCGCGTGAAGATGCGTCTCGATGATATGTGTGATCCTCAGTCCGCGGCTTTCTGCAACATCCAGATACTTTTGGACGTTACGATCAGGGTCGATCACAGCCGCGGTCCCCTTCGATTTCACATCCCACAATGTAGGATGCGCACCCCAAACCCTCGATGAAAAATTGTTGTGTGAACATGTTTTATCTCTCCTTATACATCTAAAAAATATTCGGCAAATTATCAAAGAACAGAAAAAACGCCAGCACAATGACAAATCCCGCGAACGCTTTTTGCAGCTTTGACGATGACAATCGGTTGGATAATCTTGCTCCGGCGAACGTTCCCAACAGCCCGGCGGACGCAAAAACCAACACCAAAACGAAATCGAAAGAACCGCTTCCTGCGTGACCGATGAAACCGGCAACGCTGTTCATGGCGATCACCACTAAAGAGGTGCCAACTGCTACCTGAACGGGAAGCCCCACCAACATCACCAGCGCCGGCACGACCAGAAACCCGCCGCCTACTCCCAACACACCGGTGAGAAGCCCCACCACCGCACCGCTTGCAAGCACAAGCCATGCAGGCTTTGTAGAATAAGTTGTTTCGGTTTTATTATCGTGGCGGACGAGTAACATAATTCCAATTGTGAACATCAACAACGCAAATGCCACGAGTAAAACGGCAGGCGGGAGATGTTTGGAAATATTTGCCGAGAGATACGATATCAACATCCCGGCACCGCCAAAAGTTAACGCCACCTTCCAGTCCAATGTCCCTTGTGTACGGTGGAAAACCGCACCCACCATACTGTTCGCACCCACGATCGCAAGGGAGGTGGTTACAGCAGCTTGCGGTGTCTGCCCGACAAGATAAACCAATGCAGGCACGGTCAGGATGGAACCGCCGCCGCCAAGTAATCCAAGCGAGAGACCTATTCCAAATCCCAGGACCAACTCAAGTGGGATCATTAAGCCGCGTCGCCTTTCTTGACCTTGAAACTGGCACGCCTCCAGGAGAGCATTCCACCCTTCAAGTTGACCGCCTGATACCCCGCGCCGTTCAATATTTTTGTTGCAGACCTGCTGCGGTTTCCTGATGCGCAGACACAAATGATCTCCCGGCTTTGTGGAAGTTCCTTCATGCGGCGATTCAACTCGCCTAATGGAATAAGCTTTGCTCCTGCGATATGCCCGCTCCGATATTCATCAGGCTGACGGACATCGACGACAAGGGGATGTTTTCCGTTTTTCAATTTTTCACTTACTTCCACTGCATTTATGGCTGGAACTGGCTTCCCAAAAAGCAGACTAAAGAGACTCATAATTACTCCAATTTCAGATATGTTGATTGGATGCACTAGTCCAGAAAAAGATACAAAAGTTATCCAGTTTATGTGACCTTTCTAATGTGCTCTTGTTGGGATCAACACATTGGATCTTTTACAAAGTGAACTGAAAAAAGTGGACATGAAAAGAAAGTACCCCCTGTGAGAAAATAACAGGAGGTACTCTAGAGCGCCTTTTAATACAAATGTTTCAGCCAGATAACTTGATAAGTCTTCAGTGAGTCCGAATATGCCAAACATAAATAGCAGAATTGCATCAGCGCGCAGGATGCGAGAACGGATTAATCGAGTCATTTGATTTCTCCTTTTTATTGAACGGATTTATATTGATACCGTCCTGTATTTTAGTCCTTTGTCACATCGAAGCCTGCGACACGGTGGATATTTGACTGCATCGCACTTGCAGGCGTGGCTTTGACGAGAAAATCCCGCACCATACATAAAAGCGGATTTCCTACCTGACCGCCTTTTCCGATTGTCCATGATGTATTCGTGACCCACGCAGTGCGGGCGTGACGTTCACTTTCATAGCGCCTCAACGCGGACCCGATGTCTGCTGCCTCTTTCAGCGAGCGACTCAACACGTAAGCCGACTCGATTGCCATGCAGGCGCCTTGTCCCATATTGGGAGTCGTAGCGTGGGCAGAGTCTCCAAGCAGAGTCACGCGTCCCTGAGTCCATGAAGCGAAGGGTGGGATGTCGGAGATGTCGTTTTGCAGAATCGAGTTCGGCAGGAGTCAAATCCAATAAATATCGAATCGGGTCATGCCAATCTTTGAACAGACTCAACAGCTTTGCCTTGCGCTGTTCGCCCGTGGACTTTTCTCCGGCGGGCTGATTGTTGGTGGCAAACCAATACACACGTTTTGCATCCACGCGGACAATGCCAAAGCGTGCACCCACGCCCCACGATTCAGATGTCACCCCAAGCGCAACTTCGTCTTGTGTTTCGACCACGCCGCGCCAGGCGGTATAACCTGAATAACGCAATTGGATATTGGGGAACATCTGCTTGCGCACGGCAGAATGGATTCCGTCTGCGCCGATAAGCAGGTCAGCGGAATCGGTTTCGCTATTGTCAAAGTGAACAGTGACCTTGCTTTCGTCTTGTTCAAACTTCATGAAGCCAACGCCAAGTTTCAATGTGTTGGGTTTTAGCGCGTTGATAAGAATCTCGTGCAACGCAGAGCGATGGATGGCAACCACGGGCTCACCGTACTTCTCTTCAAATTCGCCCATGCGTGCATCGTGGAGAATGTCTCCATTTGAAGTGCGGATATATGATCGGCTCACTTTTGAGCCTGCGCCGATAACTTGATCAGCCACTCCGATGGCACGCAAGACCTTGACCGCGTTTGTCCATAAAGTCAGACCCGCACCCACAGTGCCCAACTTTTCCACCTTTTCATAAACGCTGACTTCAAATCCATTTTGTTGCAGGGCAATGGCAGTACAGAGTCCGCCGATGCCGCCGCCAATGATGATTATCTTTTTCATGTTTTCTTTATACTTTCAACTCTTCGTATACATGGATCGGCTGTTCGCTTAATTCATCCAGCCATGCGGTGATGACCTTCAAAGCCAAACCCATATTCCCGATCTGACAATGATTCTGAGCCTGCTCGATGTCGTGTGAAAAGACGGGCTGTAAGCGAGCGTACATTGGAAAGCGTTCGTACCTGGTCAGCGAATTGATGCACAGGCACATAATGATCTTCTGCACCAGCCATGAGAAGGACATCCTGCGTCAGCTTGTTGCTGATGGATGCCGTTTGATAATTCACGATCTTGCGCAGAAAGGCATAAGGCGAGTCGCTGCCTGTGACGTGCATACCTTCCTTCACTCCCCATTCAGCGACCAGGCTTTTTCGCATGGCAGAATGGATCAACGCATTGACGGGGAGTTCGGCGCCAGCCTGTACTAACATTTTGATTACGCTTCTGGCTGTGGGTTTCAGTTGACGTAGTGCCGTTTCGAAAAAGTCCGTCAGGATGTCATCGGAAATAACACGCTGTATGCGCGGCTCGAACGCCGCCGCACGGATCACGAGTCCGCCACCGAGGGAGAATCCCATCAGGGTCACCTCATCAAGCTGAAAGTAGTCCAGAACCGCTTTGACAGGTTTCTCCCAGGCATGGGTCATGGGGATGTGGAACTCTTCCAGCGCGGCGCCCTGCCCAGGTCCATCAAATGCCACGACATCGTAACCAGCATCCCGCAAGGCAAATAGTGCAGAGAACCATTCTTCGATATAACTATCAAAGCCGCCAAAGATGACAATCGTTCCCTTTGGATGTTCAGGTGTGAAGCGATAGGTAGGAAGCGCACCCGCTTCATAAGGAACCAGGATGCGGTCGCTGGCTGAAACGCCGTAGTATTGCATGATGAGTTTGAGAAACTCTAAACGAGATCTTATCCTTGGCAGGATCATCAGGGAACATAAAGAACTCTGCCGCACGCAAATAAAATGCGCTTTTCAGATTTTGTTGTTTAGCGGATGCCTGCTCGGCAAGCTTGAGAAACTCACGCGTGAAATCTTGATACGAAGTGATCTGGGGAGCCACAGCACGCATTTCATCCAACATCTCTTCATCGCCAACCCAGTTAAACCAACGGTTCATCTGGAAGTTCAGACTGACATCTGGATGAAGATCATAGTAACCAACAGGAAACACAAAGGGTGGAATATTTTTTGTAGTCATAATTCTCCATCGCTTCCTTGTTGCAGGACAGGTTCTTTGACAAACCTGTCCTGTCAGGAATTATGTTGTTAATTGCTTCCCAACTTCGGCTGGGATTGCAGGTACAGCCAGATCGCTTTCAATTCATCGTCGGTGAGATTGCTGTATGTTTTCCACGGCATTAGTGTTCGGGTCGAGTTGGTGTCCGCTTGGCGTAACACCTGTTTGGATGGTCGGTGAAATATTGTTCTTCCGTCCAGTAGCCAGGCTCTCCGCCAGGTGTGATGTTCGGAACTTTGGCAGTCACGCTTGGGTCAGGAAATTTTCCGCCAGCCAGATTTTGTCCATGACAGGTACGGCAATCGTTGATATCCACAAGGTATTTGCCATACTCCACGCTTGCACCAGCCGCAGGAGCGGTAACACTTGTCTCATGACTGACAATCTCCACAGGGAATGGCGGGAGCGCTCCTGCTACGAATAGTATCTTTGCCAGCGGTTTAAATTGATGACCATTGGTCTTGTGATCCACAGGCGGAACTGTCTTCAAGTAGGCAATGATGGAAGCCAGATCCTGGTCACTCAGATGTGAAGTGGCAAGCACAGCGGGCATGTAAATGGGCTTACCATTCTGATCAATGCCATGTCGTAAGGCTTTCACATAATCTTCGTCAGTGAACGTACTTCCAATGCCGCCTTCACCAGCCGTGAGGTTGGCAGAGTCAATGCTTCCGAGCGGAGGTACATTGAACCAGTTATTGATGCCGCTCAAGTCTGCACCGTGACAATCAGCACACAATGTTTCGACGCGATGTTTTCCATAGGCAATACTTGCCTCATCCGTTGGAATGACAAGATTGGATGGCGGAAAACCATATGTTTTATTCGCGCGCGAATTCCCAATAAGGTACAAGGTTGCACCAGCTACGAGAACTAACCCAACCAGGGAACCTAACACGATACCCAACCATTTAAAAAACTTTTTCATAATCTTCTCTCCTTATAAATGAAATATCTAAAGTACAAACTCGGTTACATGCATTCGTACTGCGCAGCAACAGCGCACGCCATTCTGTTACTGCGGATAAAAAAAGTAACGTTGTTTTCCTGTAATTTTTTTCTCATCTGGTCGCGTGCGCGTGCCAGACAACTCTTTACCGTACCAATCGGGATGCTTAACACTTCAGCCGCTTCTGAATAATCCAGTTCCTGCACATCGACGAGAGTCAACACGTTGCGATATGCACTCGGCAATTCACTGATCATTCTGTAAAGACTGTTTGAAAATTCGTTCGCTTCTATCGTCGAATGCGGTGATAGATTCGGGTCGGCGATCCAGGATGGTGATTCCACTTCATCGCCATGGTCATCTTCAGGAAACAGTGGCAGGCCGGGTGTCGTTTGAAGCGGCGCAAAATGTCGTAGGCAGAATTGGTGGCGATCTGTAACAGCCATCCACGGAAGGAACCGCCTCGAAATCCGCCCAATCCCTGAAACGCCTTGATAAAACTTTCCTGCGCGGCATCATCGGCAGAATCGGGATCGCCCAACAAGGCGAGGGCATGGCGGTAGATCATGTCTTGATGGCGCAGTACCAATTGATTGAAAGCATCCAGATCGCCCTGTGACGCCTGCTTGATCAATAGCTCTTCTGAAACATCGTTGGATAGGGTTTGATAATTCATGGCTCTCTCCTCGCAACTAAAACATAATGGCACACTCAAAATTCCATGCTCCTAATTTATTCTTTCTTCAAATATTTTGGTGCAAGGAAATCGCACAAATAACTGGACAAAAAGTAGTAAAATAACAAAATTCATTCCACGGACATAAATTTATTCAATATGGACTCTTCCTTCGGCAACTGGATTCGGCGTAGACGAAAGGCGCTTGATCTCACACAACAGGAACTCGCCCGTCGCGTGGGATGTTCATCTTCCTTAATCTTCAAAATCGAATCAGATGGACGTCGCCCTTCACGCCAGATCGCTGAGCTTTTGGCTGAGCATTTGGAAATTCCACCCGAGCAACGCGACTCGTTCCTCAAAGTGGCGAGACAGGAAAAGATGACGGACAGTCTTGAAAACGTCCCGCCTCTTTCCACGCCTCAGCCTGTATCAACTCCCAATCCGACTCTAGCTAATTTACCGATCCCCCTTACCCCGCTCATCGGGCGCGAGCACGAACTTCAAGCCATCATTCAACAGATCCAAGATCCTTTTTGCCGACTCCTCACCCTTACGGGACCCGGCGGTGTAGGCAAAACCCGTCTTTCATTGGAAGTTGCCCGCCATCTGCAAGGGAGCTTCGAATACGGAACGGCTTTTATTTCGTTGGTTGGTACCAGTGCGTCTGAATTCATCATCCCTGCCATTGCGGATGCGCTTGGCTTTATATTTTCTGGCACCGTCGAACTGAAAACTCAATTGTTTAACTTTCTCAAAGAGAAGCAGATCTTTTTGGTGTTGGATAATCTGGAACATTTGTTGAATGGTATTGAGTTGCTGGATGAACTTCTTGAATATGCCCCCCGTGTCAAATTGCTGACTACTTCACGCGAACAACTGAACCTGCGAGCAGAATGGGTATTCGAAGTGCAAGGCTTGCCCATCCCCACCAACATGGAACAGGAAAATCTCGAGGCAAATAGCGCTGTGGCATTGTTCACTCAGCGGGCACGGCAGGTCAAAATGAACTTCGTGCTTACGCCCGAAGATTCGCAAACCATCACAAAGATATGCCAACTTGTGGATGGTTTGCCTCTCGGCTTGGAACTTGCTGCCACTTGGGTGCGGATGATGTCCCTGAAGGAAGTAGTACAAGAGATCGAGCAAAGCATGGATTTTCTGAGCACCACAGGGCGCGACGTACCCCAACGTCATCGTTCCATGCGCGCAGTATTCGATCACTCTTGGAGCCTGTTGTCACAGGAAGAGCAACAAGTGATGCGAAGGTTGTCCGTGTTTCGAGGTGGTTTCACGCGAGATGCCGCCGAACAGGTGGCAGGCGCTACTCTGCCACTCTTGTCCTCGCTGGTAGACAAATCGTTGGTACGCAGAAGCGAAGCCAAACGATACGATCTGCATGAGCTAGTGCGTCAATATGCGGCAACTCAGTTACAAGTGGAAAAAGAGGATGAAATCTCTACAGAAGAGAAATATGCTGAATATTATTTAACCCTGTTGCAAGCACGCGAGTCAGGGCTCCACAGTGAGCTTCAACGGGAAACACTTGCTGAACTTGCACCTGACATTGACAACTTCCGTGCCGCATGGGATACCGCTGTAGCTCGTGAAGAAATTGATCTACTGCACGCTTCAACAGGACCGATAGAGTACTTCTACGAGATGCACCAATATTTCCAGGAAGCGGAAGTTCTCTATCAGCGTTCCATTGAGATGCTGAAATCTAAAATCGAAAACCTTGGTAAAAAGGATGAAGGAAGACAACGCAAAAAGCTGGAGGGAACATTGGCGGCGTCATGACACATCGGGCATTCTTCCTCCAACGCATGGGTAGAAATCCTGAAGCCCTTGCCCAACACCTTGCCAGTATTGATTTGCTGGAGCCATTGGATGAACCCTATTTCCTGACCTTTGCTTTTATCATGTATGGAACGTCATCCTGGTCTAGTTGGGGACATTCAGAATGCTATGATTTACCTGCAACGGGGACTTTCTCTAGTGGACAAGCTTGGACTTTCCTGGCTTCGTGCCGTTGGGTTGTGCTTTCTTGGCGCAACCCTGCACGATCAGGGCAAATATGCTGAAGCGTATGATACTTTCAGCGAGGCATTGAAAACATAAAGATCCTTATCTTAGGTTGTTGATCAGCACAGTCTTTAGCCGTACAGCCCAGGTTCAAGGACGGATGAATGAGGTACAGGAACTTTTGCAAGAAAATCTGCAGGTTGCACAAGAGTCCCGCAATCGTTGGGGGATCGGGTTGGGATTGGAGCAAATGGCATCCATTGCACAGGCAGAAGGCGACCACGCCAGAGCACGCCAGATGCTTCAGGAAAGTGTCGCTCTATACCGCGAGATAGGTGACCTTTGGAGTTTATCAAGGGCACTGAACACCCTAACTCATCACGAACTTGCCCAGTCCAAAATCAAAGAAGCGGAAGATAGTGCAATCAAAGCTTTCAAAGCTGCCGCTGAGGTGGATTACAACCTGAACGCGTTGGAAGCGTTGGCAAATCTGGTTGTGATCCATACGCAACAGGGAAAACATCAGATTGCACTTGAACTGGCATATTTTGTCCTCGAACACAGTGCCAGCTCACAGGGCGCAAAAGAGCGCACAGAAAAATATGCGTAACGAATTGGAATCGAAACTCACGCCCCACAGATCGAAGAGGCTCGATCGAGTGCACAATCCATGACCCTGCGTTCCTTGATCCAGGAATTGGCAATCGAATAAAGCGGCAAAAATCAATCAGCCTTCGGGGTATAGATAAAACTCAATTGCATGATTGGAAATGCCTTCCCCCTCGGTGGCGTCCTCCAATTTTTCTATACGGAAAAATCCCCAGGCTTGTCCATGAGAGATACGATCTGTCGATGCAAAAACGGAAAAGTGAAGGTGTCCAGGTTCCGTTATAGTCGCGGTCTCCACAACGCGTGTCACAAGTTCGCGCGCAGACTTCAAAACCTTGCCTAAAAAGTCCTTTGGCAGATTAAGTGGAGCGAGTGTTTCCTTCAGCCAGGCATTGATCACAGAGTCTGCATCAGGCTCGATTGACAGTTTGAACTGTCCCAAAGCCCGCCAATCGAGTCTGGGTGGTTCGTTTTGAAAAGGGTGAATATCTTTCACTGATTTATTAGTCCTGAAAGCGATCGATTTTTACAACTTTTTAGCCGAAGAATGACGATGGCTGACTGGGAAAGGTTCCAATCTGACCGCTGTCATGCAAGTTACGAAATCGTTTTTCCCTAACCAACAACCGACCTCTCGCCTTCAAAACTTATCGGGTATAATCTTGCTCGCCCGTCCCCGTAGCTCAATGGATAGAGTAACAGACTTCGAATCTGGTGGTTGCGCGTTCGACCCACGCCGGGGACGCTCTTCTTTTTATGACCACTCCACAGTCAGACTTGCAAATCATCAGCATGTTAACCGACCGGCTCGAACGCATCTCAGCCAATTCGGTTTGGGCGCATCGGGCAAGCGGCGTACGTGGTGCGTTACTCCGAACGCTCGACCAATTACAAAACGGGCATAAGCCAAATCCAGCATCCTTTTCACAACTGGTTACAATCGCACTGAATATTCTTTCACATGCCGCAAAACGTGCGTAGGTAGAACTCTCAGTTTGCAAATCACAATCAATTGGAGTAGCGGGGTAAGATTTCATTCTCTAAAAATCATCCATGTTTCATAAATAAAATCTATATCGAAAGCAGGGATATGAGCGACCTCTACACCCTCACTCCAACTCAGATCGTGATGTACGTCACTGAATATTGCGCAGATTGTATCCGCGCCAAACAATTCTTTGCAGAGAATAACATCCCCCATATCCGTGTAGGGCTTGAAGGGAATAGAGAAGCCATCGAGTTTGTAATGCAAATCAACAACGGTTATCGAAGTGTCCCAACCATTGTCTTTCCCGATGGCACGATTCTTGTTGAACCCAATTCAGAAGAACTCAAAGCTAAACTTTTGAATACATAAAACCTTTTTGCAGTAAACTTAATGCATGACACAAACGGCAGACATCGTTATTTGCGGGGCTGGCATTACAGGCGTCTCCGCCGCGCATTATCTCAGCAAGGCCGGCTTCAAAAATATCCTGCTGGTTGACGAGCGTCCGCCCCTCTCTTTTACAAGCGACCGTTCCACCGAGTGTTACCGCAACTGGTGGCCCGACCCCGAAATGCTCGCCTTAATGAACCGCTCCATCGATTTGATGAAATCTCTCGCTGATGAAAGCGGGAATATCTTTCGGATAAATAGACGCGGCTACCTGTATGTCACTGCCGATGAGAATAAAATTGCGGAATTAAGATCCGCTTCACTTCGGACCTCGGAACTGGGTGCGGGGCAATTAAGAATTCACTCTTCAAATCATCTGACTACCAACCTTCCCACTTTGAAGGATTCCACGATTCGCCCGATGGCGCTGACTTGCTCATCGGCTCAGAATTAATTCAAAAATATTTCCCATATCTCACGAACAAAGCAGTAGCCGCCCTTCACGCAAGGCGCGCGGGATGGCTCAGCGCTCAACAGCTTGGCATGCACCTCCTCGAAACGGGACGCAGCCGCGGGGTCCGGTTTAAGTCCGCGCGGGTGACAGGCGTGGATGTGGCAAACGGTCATGTAAACAAAGTCAGGCTGAGTTCGGGAGAACGCGTCGAATTCCCCAATCTTCGTCAACGCGGCGGGACCCTTTTTCAAGGACGTAGGCAAACTACTCGGCTTGGACTTACCTGTCCATACCGAATTGCATCTCAAAGCAGTCATCAAAGATTCGTTGAAAGTTGTCCAACACGACGCACCATTGTTGATCTGGAATGACGCACAATCATTACCCTGGGAAGATGACGAGCGCGAAGCATTGGCAGAAGATGAAGAAACTCGCTGGCTGACAGAAACATTTCCATCGGGCGTGCACACACGCCCCGAAGGTGCGGGTAATGATATATTGATGTTGTGGGAATATCAAACCAAATTAATGGAGCCGGTGGACTCACAGCCAATGGATGAGCAATACCCCGAAGTTGCCCTGCGCGGAACTCACCGCCATGCTGCCGCGTATGAAGGAATATTTCGCACGAATGCCCCGCCCGCAACTCGATGGAGGCTTCTACACCAGGACGCGCGAGAACCATCCGCTGGTGGGGGGAGTGGGTGTGGATGGCGCGTTTGTGATCGGCGCAGTGTCAGGTTATGGGATCATGTCCGCATGTGGGGTCGGCGGTCTGTTGACAGCACATATTACAGGTAACAATTTACCAGACTACGCGCCTGCGTTTGAATTATCGCGATATAGCGATCCCGTTTATCAAAAGAAATTGAAGGATTGGGGCGCTAGCGGGCAACTATAACCTTTAAATCGAATAGGTTGCTATTCGAAGGGGACTTTGCCCATATTCACCAAGCGGGATACAATGAATGAGAGGTGAAGAATGAAAAAATCACTCCGGTTGTCTTATTTGCATTTTTACTTTCCGGTTGTAACGGCTGGATCATTCAACCGATTCCCTATCCATCTCCTTTCCTGCCCTCCATCACCTCAACCAGCCATCTACACGGCGACACCCATTATCATCGGCGTGACACCTGCATCAGCAACTCCGATTATTATGTCTTCAACTTCCACACCCACATTTCTTCCAACCAGCACCAATATGGTGCAGGCTACTGCAACAGAGATACCCGCCAACACACTTACCCCAACCAGCGCAGTAGACATGCCCGCCCTGCAAATCATTGTACTTGGATGCAACACCAGCATCGATGTCCTGCACGGCATGGGCGAAGTGACAAACGCCTTTGTCACGTTGAAAAACACAGGCAATATCCAATTGACAAATCTTGTAGCGACATTATACGCGCTGGTTGGGGTAAGTGTGTTGGCGGGTATCTCTGTTGATAAGTTGCACCATATTGTGCGTTGAAGAAATGTGGGTGTGGAAGTTGTTGAAGAGCATAATAATCGGAGTTGCTGATGCAGCCGTAGCACCAAAATGATAATGGGTGTCGGCCGTGTGAAGTGGCTCGTTGAGGTAATCGAGGCAGGAAAGGAGATGGATGGGAATCGGGTTGAATGATCCAGCCGTTACAACCGGAAAGTAAAAATGTAAATAAGACAACCGGAGTAATTTTTTTCATTCTTCACCTCTAATTCATTGTATCCCACTTTGGTGAATATGGGCGAAGTTGCCCCTCAAATAGCAACCTATTCGATTTAAAGGTTATAGTTGCCCCGCTATCAGCCCAATCCTTCAATTTCTTTGATAAACAGGGATGGCTATATTCCACAAATAGTGAAGCGCGGGCGTGTAGTCTGGTAAATTGTTACCTGTAATATGTGCTGCCGACGGATTTGCCGACCCCACATGCGGACATAATTCCATAACCTAAGATACTGCGCCGATCACAAGCACGGCCATCCACACCCATTTTCCCCACCAGCGGATGGTTCTCGGCGCGTCTTGGTGCTAAAAGCCTCCATCGAGTTGCGGGCGGGGCATTCGTACGAACTGTTCCTTCCGTGCGCGCGGGCGGCGGCGCGGCGAGTGCGGCGCAGAGGCTCGTGTCGTCCGTTGGGCGGTGGAGTCCACCGGCTCGTTAATTTGGTTGGATGTTCCCACAACATCAATATATCATTTCTCCCGCGGCCCTCGGGGCGGGTGTGCACGCCGATGGAAATGTTTTTGTCAGCCGAGCGCATTTCTCCTCATTTTCTGCCAATGTTTGGGCTGGTAGTCTTCCCAAGGTAATGATTGTGCGTCATTCCAGATCAACAATGGTGCGTCGCATCAGACAACTTCCAACAAATCTTTGATGACTGCTTTGAGATGCGATTCGGTATGGAAGGTAAGTCCAAGCCGAGTAGTTTGCCTACGTCTTTAGAAAGGGTCCCGCCACGTTGACGAAGATTGGGGAATCGACACGTTCTCCGGAACTCAGGCTTGACTCTGTTACATGACCGCTTCCCACGTCCACGCCTGTCACCCACGCAGACTCGAACCGGACCCCGCGACTGCGCCCCGTTCGAGGAGGTACATGCCAAGCTGTTGTGCTCTGAGCCATCCCGCGCGCCTTGCGTGAAGGGCGGCTATTGCTTTGTTCGTGAGATATGGGAAATATTTTCGAATTAACTCTGAGCCGATGAGCAAGTCAGCGCCATCGGGCGATCGTGGAAGCCTCAAAGTGGGAAGGTTGGTAGTCAGGAGCATTCGGAAGAGTGAATTCTTAAATACCCCCGCACCCAGTTCCGAGGTCCGAAGTGAAGCGGATCTTAATTCCGCAATTTTATTTTCATCGGCAGTAACATACAGGTCGCCGCGTCGAACGTCCGAAAGATATTCCCGCTTTCATCAGCGAGAGATTCCATCAAATCGATGGAGCGGTTCATTAAGGCGAGCGTTTCGGGGTCGGGCCACCAGTTGCGGTGACACTCGGTGGAACGGTCGCTTGTAAAAGAGAGGGGCGGCGCTCGTCAACCAGCAGGATATTTTTGAAGCCGGGCTTGCTGAGTAGGTGCGCGGCGGAGACGCCTGTAATGCCAGCCCCGCAAATAACGATGTCTGCCGTTTGTGTCATGCATAAAGTTTCCTGCAAAAAGGTTTTATGTATTCAAAAGTTTAGCTTTGAGTTCTTCTGAATTGGGTTCGACGATCGGTGCCATCGGGAAAGACAATGGTTGGGACACTTCGATAACCGTTATTCGATTTGCATTACAAACTCGATGGCTTTATATTCCCTTCA
The DNA here is from genome assembly GCA_963730175.1 of uncultured Chloroflexia bacterium. Classification (GTDB taxonomy): domain Bacteria; phylum Chloroflexota; class Anaerolineae; order Anaerolineales; family Villigracilaceae; genus Defluviilinea. The sequence continues at coordinate 52,952 of CAVSRF010000020.1, forward strand.
AGCCCTACACGGATATGGGGGATGTTATTCTCTGCAAAGGGTTTCCCGCACATACAATGTGCGCAATATTCAGTGACGTACATCACGATCTGAGTTGGAGTGAGGGTGTAGAGGTCGCTCATATCCCTGCTTTCGATATAGATTTTATTTATGAAACATGGATGATTTTTAGAGAATGAAATCTTACCCCGCTACTCCGATTGATCGTGATTTTGCAAACTGAAAGTTCTGCCTACGCACGTTTTGCGGCATGTGAAAGAAATTCAGTGCGATTGTAACCAGTTGTGAAAAGGATGTTGGATCTGGGCTTATGCCCGTTTTGTAATTGGTCGAGCGTTCGGAGTGAACCGCACCCGTACGCCGCTTGCCGGATGCCCCAAACCAAATCGGCTGAGATTGCGTCGAGCATCGGTTAACATGCTGATGATTTGCAAGTCTGACTGTGGATCGTCATGAAAAGAAGAGCGTCCCCGGGCACAGGGGTCCCGAACGCGCCAACCACCAGATTCGAAGTCTGTTTACTCTATCCATTGAGCTACGGGGAGCGGGCGAGCAAGATTATACCCGATAAGTTTTGAAGGCGAGAGGCTGGTTGTTGGTTAGGGAAAAACAATTTCGGTAATTTGCAGGGCAGCGGTCAG
>CAVSRF010000021.1:0-65630 GCA_963730175.1 uncultured Chloroflexia bacterium
AAATTCAACTTGATTTGCAGGGTCAAGTCATAAGCTAATGGATAATAGGAACATCCATCCTGCAAATTATGCAAAACTGAATTCAATCAACATGCTCTGTGCCACCCCCTGAAAATTCGGGGAGCGTGTCGGCATTGCCATGCAATGAACCATCCATTTGATCTCAATCCAGGAGGTGTATTGAACCAAACCTACAACATTCGTTACCACATCCTCGTAATCCCACAAGCATTTTAAAGCCGAAATGAATGCACCCCCGTTACACCACTTTCATTAGTAGACCTCTTGCAAAAGTCATGAGAGATCGAGATTGTAGAGTGAAGCGATCAGGTTGAAACGCAATCCAAAGCGCCTGCGTCGATTGCGATAGCGCTCACTCAGGATACGAAAGATCTTTATCTTGCGAATAACGTGTTCAACAAAGATGCGTTGGCGAGCCAAGTCACGATTGGCAGACTTTTGTTCAGGTGTCAGCGGATGATGCTTGGACTTCTTCTTTGGGGTTTGACTGTTGGCATGTAACTCAGTCAAACCTTGGTAACCTGCATCTGCCAGACAAAGCACTTGAGCAGCCATAAACGTCTTGCTCTCTTTGAACAGGCGAAAATCATGCGCACTGCCATTGGCAAAGGCAGTGGCGATGATCTGCCTGCTTTGCTGGTGAATAATCACCTGTGCTTTCTGGGTGTGACGCTTCTTTTTGCCGCTGTAGTGCTGTTTTTGCTTTTTTTCGGACGCTCAATCGGTTGCTCACTTGCATCTACCAGCACAACTTCGATGATCGTATCGCTTGGTTGAAGTACCTTCTTGCTTGGTAAATGGAATTTACCCGAGTGTACCAACGCATCTTCAACCTTATTGATAGTTCGACATACTGTCGCTTCACTGATGCCATACGAACCAGCAATATGAAATTGTGTTCGATACTCTCGCCAATACATCAAGGTCATCAGCAATTGGTCTGCCCGGTTCAGTTTGGGCGGGCGACCAAAGCTTGACAACTCTTGGTCTAGAACGACTAACATCTTTTCGAATGTTTTGTATTTCACTCCTGTCAGCCGTTTGAAATCTTGTTCTTTCCAGTCTTTGATGTCTTCATATCTCATTTGCCTATTATGACATACTTATGCAAGAGGTCTATTGCATCATTTCTCTCGCTCGGAGCTTTCTACATACCATCCGTCGGCATCTTCAGGGCCCGTAGAGAATTGAGGTTTTGTAGATTTCTTGTTTCGGATGCTTTTTCGGAGTTCTTCAGCGAACTCGGAACAATCTATGACATTACAAATAAAAAGGAATGGTCTCTTTGAACTGCACCCAATAGACAAGACACGAAAAGAAAGACCCCGAAGTGGTTACATAGACAGGCACCTGGTTTGGTAAGGTGTCTGTCTTGTTTTCAATTGTATCCTTTCATAGTTGTAGAAGTGAACATAATCATCGATGATCTGATGCGCCTGTTCAAAGGAGAGTGTCTGGTGTTGTTGTAAGGCTTCTTGTTTGAGATGACCAAAGAAGTTCTCCATCGGAGCGTTATCCCAACAATTGCCACGCCGAGACATGGAAGCGGTGATGTGATATTGGCTGGTAAGAACGAAATATGCTTGTGAAGAATATTGATGTCCTTGGTCGCTATGGAGTAGTAATCCATCCGTAACCTTTTCTTTATGTTGGGCTAGCTTGAGGGTGTTTGTGACCAGCGATACCGAATTGTATTTCCCAAGCTGGTGGGCAACAATGAAACCATCGAACAGGTCCTTGATGGTAGATAGATAAGCCCAGCCTTGTTGGGTGAGAATGTAGGTGATATCGGTGACCCACTTCTGGTTGGGTTGTGTCGCCTTGAAGTCACGGTTCAGGATGTTGTCGTAGCGATGATAACTATCCAATTGGCTCATTTTCTTGTAGGGTTTGCGCTTTCTGGCTATCGAGCGCATGTTCATCTTGTTCATCAGACGCAGAACAGCTTTGTGGTTGATCGAAATACCTTTGTTCTGTTGAATCCACCAAGTCACCCGCCGATAACCATAGGTTTTGCGTGACTTCTGATAGGCTTCTTGAACCAACTGCATGCGTTCGGTATCCTTGTCTGGCTCATGAGAGCGTTTGACCCACTGGTAATAGGCGGCTCGCGAAAGATTGAAGAAACTGCACATCGCTTTCACTTCGTATTCTTCTCGGTGCTGATAGATAACCCGATATTGCGCTTCGCGAGCACTTCCTTTCGCAATTCGGTATGATATTTTTTTAGCAGGGTATTCTCCATGCGCAGCCGTTCTAACTCAGCTTGCTCACTTTCTGGCTGCTTTCGCGGACGCCCTTTTGGTTTGCTGAAACCCTGCAGCCCCTTCCCGGCGATATTGCCAGAGCCAATTTTTGACACGCTTGGGATCGCGTATCTCCAAGACCTTCGTGATTTCTGCACAGGTCTTGCCTGCCTCATAAAATAGCCGTACTGCTTTCAGTTTCATTTCTGCTGGATAATGGCTCATTCCCTTTTTACCTGACATAAAAAAGTACCTCCTGCTTCTATTTTCTCACAGGGGGTACTTTCTTTTCCTGTCCGTTTTTAGGGGGGTAGTTTAGAAAACCAGTCCTTAATCCAAGTGATATCGGTCTATTTATTCAAACTGATTATATACGCGATCACGTCAGCGATCTGCTGAGGAGCAAGCGCTTTACTATCTCCCCAGGCTGGCATCAAAAAGTTCGGGATCGTTCCTGCCGGGGTGGAACCATGCTCAATGAAGAGATCAAGGTTGGTTGCAAATGTCTGGTAATCAGAACTGACAAGTGTGCTATCGATTGGGTTAAGCGGTGGAACTGTCCCATCAACGGTTCCAGAGTTGGGGACACCACCTTTACCTTCTGCGGCATGACAAGTCTGGCAGTTTGCAGCAAAAATCTCCTTGCCAGAATCTACATTCCCGGTCAAACCTACAGCCAAGCCAGGTCCGCCGGAGTTAGAAGGTCGGGCAATATTAACCGCTGGTTCTTCCGGAGTGGCGGAGGGAAGTAAAGCCACTGGAATAGCGGCTGGCAAAGTTGCCGGTACAAGTGTGGGGACAGACGTACGCTCCACTTTGGGCGCTGCCCGGTTACACGAGAGGGTCAGCCCGCAGGAGGAAACATAGGCAACACCAACCATCAACCCCACAAACAGAAAAAGCCCAAAAAAAGCTCCAAATATCCATTTACGAACATCATTCATATCGTTGCTCCTCCCCTACTTCGGTGCTTTCAAGGTACGGATGTAGTTCACTACATCCCATCGTTCGCGAACGGTAAGGTTTTCATTAAGCGCCGGCATACGATCGGGCACACCATTGGTGATTATAAGGAAAACATCACCATCGCTCAGAGCTTTCAAAAGAGGACTGGTTAGGTTGGCAGGCTTGTAATTTACAAGGAATGGAGCAATGGGACCATCTCCCTGACCGTTGTCGCCGTGGCACATCTTACAATTTATGGCAAAAAGTTCTTTGCCACGTGCGAGGGACGCTTCATCAGCTGTGACCGGGTTTTGGGGCGCGCCCATGCCGGGGATGGCAATCGCTCCTTCGACCGGGATCGAGCGTTCGGGAGGAGGAAGCGGGTTTTCCATCGGTTTAAAAGATGGCTGAATCTCCATGAAGGAGGGCCAGTCAATCTTGATGACATCATAGGAAAACAGGAGAGTTACACCAAAGAGTATGCCGACAGCCACAAAGACCATCGCAAGGCGTTTAAGGATTACGCTTAAACTTGTGCTCATAGTTGGCGCGCCTCCACTGGTGAAACTGATTCAGCGCCCGCTTTTGTCAAGGTGTCTGCAAACTTCTTTTGATCATCTGTTGGGCAACTGAACAGTACAGCGATCTTTCCATCGCTGATCTCTTGCACATATTCTTTTGGCGTGTAAGATGGGAAACCGCTATCCACAAACATCCCGATGAATGCAAATCCCATCAGCCCCAACATGGTCATTTCGAAGGTAATAATGAAACCCTGCGGTACCGGGAAGATGGGCTGTCCGCCGACCAATAAAGGATAGAGGTAAGGTATGCCATAAATGAGGAATATACCCAGCGACATCCCCAATATAGCGCCTAGCATGGCAATCCGCGAGACATAGGTGATGGCTGAGGGTCTGCCTAAAATGGTTCCCTTGACCGGGATACCTGAAATGACATTCATCTGGTCATCGTTCAAGACCAAGAGTATGCAATTTCTCGATACCTTCCGCGGCAGGCTCCATGCCTTCAAATACCGCAAGTAATGTAATTGAATCAGACATATCCTACTCTCTCCTTACTCGAGATCACTCAAGGTTGAAACTTCGGCTTTACCGATCTTGCGAAGCAGATGAGCTTCCTGCCCTTCCTGAACCTCCCAAACGGGAACCAATGGAATAATTCGTGAGGCTAACATATACAGCAGAAAGAACAATGCAAATAACCCAATGGTAAGTGCAATTTCAACACCAGGGATATACAAGCCGCCAGGTGAAGGGCATACGGTTGATCGTCAGACCTTCCGGGATGATGATATAGCGTTCCAGCCACATACCGACATTGATCAAAAGACCAGCAATGGCAAGTAACCATGGGGTCTCACGCCATTTCTTTCTCCATAAGTATGGACCATGGCACAACGATATTACAGAACAACATGATGTACCACAGATACGCCAGTGGACCTTTTTCAGCCCACTCTTGAACCAGTTTAGCCCACTTATCGCCGCCATACCATGGAACAAGATAATCATTGAAATAGAAATATGCCCAAGCCATGGAGACCAGCAACATCAACATGCCAATCGTATTAAAAGCTTCGGGTCTGAGGAAATATTTATAATGTTTCATTGTGGAGCGCAGGAGGAAGAGCACGATTGCCACCGCTGCCATACCGGAATGTAGAGCGCCAATCACAAAGTAGGGTCCAAACACAGTCGAAGACCATCCGGGGCGGGAAGCCATCGCAAAGTCCCAGGACACGATCGTATGAACCGAGAACATGACCGGAATGATCGCGAAGGCAAACAGGTTCATGGCGGTCGTTAAGTTCTTCCATTCACCTTCCGTGCCACGGAAGCCAAGCGCCAGAATTTTATAAAATGACTTCATCCAGCCGTCCTTGGTGCGGTCACGAGCCATTGCCAGATCCGGAATGAGCGGCAGGAAGAGATACATGGTACTGCATAATAAATAGGTTGTAATTGCCATGAAATCCCACATCAACGGGGAGTGGAAATCGGGCCAAATGGTGCGTTCATTTGGGATGGGGATCATCCAATAAGCCAGCCAAACACGACCCATATGCATGAAGACGCTAAAACCAGCCTGTACCAGATCCGAAAGTGGTCATCAATTCAGCAGCACGCGTGAACGGACGGCGAGTTTCAACCTTCAGCACGCGCAAAATCGCAGAGATGAAGGTTCCTGCATGACTGATACCGATCCAGAAAACAACATTCACCAGGAAGATGCCCCAAAATACCGGCATGTTTACTCCGGCAATACCGAGCCCATTCATGATCATTTCGTACCAGTAGTACCCTAAACGAATCAGCACAACGATTGTCAGGAAACCGGTTACCACCCAAAATTTCCAATTGGTCTCATGCATCGCCTCCATGACCATTTCATTCATTCGTCCACGCGGAAGCGGGTCATGCATCAAATGTTCACGAGGATCTTCATCATGCTCCTCAGCGTGTGGTGTTCCAGCCAAAGGTTTTGCATAACTCGCCATTAAGCGCCTCCCGCCAGATATGTGATACGCGGTAGAGTTCCAAGTTCCTCAAGCAGGTGACTTCCGCGGCTGGTAACAGCGGCTTTACTTACCTTCGTGTCTCGGATTATCAATACGGCCGAAAGTAATCGCGTTTGCCGGGCAAGCCTGGGCACAGGCGGTTGTGAACTCGCCATCACGAACCTCGCGCCCTTCGGACTTGGCTTTATCCTCAGCCTTATGAATGCGCTGAATGCAGAATGTACATTTTTCCATCACACCACGTCGTCGTGACAGTTACATCTGGATTGAGTTGGTTTTGAAAAACAGCTCCAACTCGGATGATTATTTGTAGTATTTACAGTATTTGTAATATTACCTTCCCGGAAATCAGTGTAATCGCGCCAGTTGAATACACGTGCCTGATATGGGCAGTTATTGGCGCAATAGCGGGTACCAACACAGCGATTATAAACCTGCAAATTAACATCTTCAGACATGCTATGCACCGAAGCATAAACCGGGCAAACAGGCTCACAGGGCGCATTATGACATTGCTGACATAAGACCGGTTGAAGGGGGTCATCTTGACTTCAGGGATATTCCATGCTTTCCCATAAACGCTCAACACGAATCCATTGCATGGAACGACCATAGCCGGCATCCTCCTCGCCCACAAACGGAACATTGTTTTCCATTGAACAGGCAGCGACACAAGCCTGACAGCCCGTACAAATATCCTGGTCAATAACCATCCCCCATCGTCCACCCAAATCCTTTTCTGATGTATTTGTAAAAACCGGTAATTCCAAGTTGGTTGTCATAAACTCTCCTATTCCTTTGTAAATCCGTACACACCATACTTGCCTTCACGGCGTGACAATGGCTGTTTCTTACCAGTCTTTTCGATCTTAACCTTCATTCCGGCAAATGCCAGGTCACCTGCTTCATTGAAATCTGGACTCCCAAAACATCGGCTGGATTTGCGCCCCGCCCGCTCGCAAACTGACCATAAGCAGTATGACCCTGCCCGAACGGCATGGCGATCACGTCTGGACGAATGGCTGGATACCGATAAACAGACGCTTCCACCGCCCCAGCCTCGACTCGTGATCCTTACAACATCATCATCCTCGATCCCAAGATCTTCAGCGGTCTTCGGATTGATCTCAACCCAGGTATTCCACATGACCGTTGTATTGGGATCAGGCAGTTCCTGCAACCAGGGCTTATTGGCGCCTGCCTCGCCCAAGGTCGGAGAAACAAATGGCAGAAAGAAGAATTCACCTTCACCTGCAAACTCGGCAGGATAACTGTCAATGCTTTTTCTAATGCAGTTGAAGCAGAAGGTGCTTAAAGTTCAGAAGTCATCTTCCACCAGCCACCATGCTGTTGGAAGTCCGCAGAAAAGTATTGATCTCGGGTGCAGAGAAGAAACCATTCCCTTCCCCAATGAGGTTTACAAGTTTGCTTTGAATAAATTCAACTTCATCCTTGAAGGGTAGAGCGCTTGCAAAGTTGCCTCCCGCCAATTGAGCGGCGGCGATCAACACATCAGCGGTTGCACGCGTATTGTAGTAGGGTGAAACAACAGGCTGGGCACCCGAAAGCACAGATTGCGTCGTACCGGTCGCAGGACGTTGATAACCCCACGATTCAAGTCCGTGATGGTCAGGGAAAATATAATCAGCCTGTAGTGCAGTCTCATCAGGGAACGTTGCAAAGGAAATCACTTGTGGAACGGATTTAATAGCATCTGCAAAACCCAAAGAAGCAGGAAGTTCAAATACAGGGTTGACACCATGTACGAACAACACCTTGATGCCGCCACTCTTCATCTTATTAATAAGGTCTGTCATTTCCTGAGGGCTGGCTGGACGATGATATTCATCTGCATTCGGTGAAAGCGGCGAGAGGAATACTCCTCCAGACTTGCCAAAATTACCAACCTCAGCATTGAAAGCAAGGACAGCCTGAGCTGTTTGTAAGCCATTGCTCTGTCCCAATGCCGAGACCGCCAGGGATGGCAAGCGGGCTGTTTGCTTTCACAACCATCTGAGCAATATGCTCAAGCGTTTCCAGTTTCACACCGGCTTGAGATGCAATTTGATCTACATTTACCGATGCGAATGTCGCAGAGGCAGCCGCGCCTTTTGCATCAGCGACGAGTTTGCCAATGGCAAGCGCGACCAAGCCCTCGGTCCCAGGCTGGATCGGAATCCATTCGTCTGCTTTCGCCGCAGTCTGGGACATCCGTGCTTCAAATTGAATAAAGTACCCACGCTTTTGAGGGTTGCCGCGGCGCATCTTCGCAAAGCCACGGGTGAAGGCAACCGGCGAAAGCCATGTTTCGAGGAAGTTTGCGCCAAACGAAAGGACAACATCCGCCCTGCTGAGATCGAAGAACGGCATGGCAGATTGACCGAAAAGATTCTCAGCCGCCTTGCTCAAGGTTGCGCGCGTTTCGAACATGCTCAATGCGCCGAAGCGAACAGGAGCGGGCGCGCCAATGGCATTGGCAAGATCAGAAACAAGGTCAAAGAGATGATCGGGAGCCATCCCCATCAAGAAGGCAATTTCGGATGGGTTATTATTTTTTAGCGCATCAGAGACGACTTGAATGGCAGCATCCCAATCCAATGAATCTTTCGACAAATTTGTTGCTCGATTTTGTTTGATGGGGTTTTCAATACGATCGGGATTATACAATCCGATAACAGTAGCCTGCCCCCGTGCACAAGTCTTTCCAAGATTGACAGGGTTATCTGCATTGCCCTCTACTTTGAGGGCGCGTCCCTGCATGGTGCGGACAACAAGCCCGCATGCCGCCGAGCATTCTCGGCAGGTTGTGGCGTAATAGGTGCTCAAGCCATTGTAGGTATATTCCGGCATCTTCATATAAGGTTCGCGCTTCACATATCGCGAAGCCGGACCACAACCGGTCAACACTGCGGTGGTTGCCGCACCCACACTGGCTAATTTTAGAAAATCACGCCGGGAAATTTTTTCACTCATAGTCTATTATTCCTTTTCGCCCGGTTTAGTAGTGACAAGTACCGCAGTCGGTAAGCTTGGTTCGTTTCTTCTCCAGCGCGGCAGAGACGGCTGGATCATGAGTCGGATTGTTTTGAATATTGTCCTCCGTCTTGGCACGATGACAATTCAAACACCAACCCATATTTATAACCTGGGGATTTTGATAGATCTCTTCTTTGGACAAATCACCATGACAAGTCTCACAATTCAAGCCCGCCGCAATGTGTGGACGATGTGTAAAATGAACAAAGTCTGGCACCTGCGCCACAGGCACCCATTGAATGGGTTTATTGTTCTTTACATAATCGACCAACACTGCCAACCGTGCACTTGTTTAAGTCTTGGCGATCTGTTGATGACATCCCCAACACTTGCTTTGAGTCGGTAAGCCGGGAGAAGGTCCACGTAATGCGCCGGGATGACAATATAAACATTGGACACCCAAATTCACGTGTATATCATGCCTGAATGCAATGGGTTGTTCAGGCGGCTGTTGAGTTATGTAAATACCATATGCGGCTAAACTGAATAATGTTATTGCCGCAATAAGCACTCCTATCCGCCCCATTGAACTCATCAGCCATTCAAAGGATTTCTTGATCATGCATGCTCCTGTGACGAAGTTTGTTCGTGAAACACAGCACGATATTTTACTAAATCCTATCTAAAAAGTAAACATTTGATTTAGAAGAAACATCGGGTGTTCCACAAAAGTATAGAGTAGATGAACAACAGAGGAAGAAACATAAACTCGTCCGATCAGCATGAATAATGATTAGGACGAGTTAAAATAAGAATAATTCCTAAGCTACACATCAATTCAAGCTCCTCCGCGTCGCTGTCCCCGCCAGCAACGGTGGCGATTATACTGCAAAAGCACGGTCAGGTATATATAATGTTAAGTCAGCACATGTTATACTTTAATTTATCCATGAAAAAGTTTATCCGCCTGTTCATACTATTTGGGATTGGCGCCTTGCTATTGCTTTCATGCGCAAAGTTAGCATACTCGATCCAACCAACATCCTTTATGAATAAAACCGGTGCGGCTTTATTCTTTCAAACCACACCCACCCCTAAAGTCGAAGAAGACAAATCGGTGGTGGGCTCCACAGATGGAATCGTCATCATGGGCGGCATCATTACATTGATCGTGATCATCCCCATTCTTGCGCGTCGTAAGGCATGGATGAGGAACTCATAAATCTGGCAAGCTTATATCGCCTTCCAATCATTCGCTTTTGCGATGCGCTCACCCAACGGGGGATGTGAATAGAACAGGAAGACCACCCATTTTTCGGGATCGACTTCACCAAGATTTTGATTCGCCAACCGCGTAAAAGCGGACGCGAACGCTTCGCGCTTACCCGTGGACTGCAACGCGTAATCATCAGCCATATTCTCCCTCCAGCGGGATACGGCGTTATCGATCGGCATGGTGACTAGTCCATATGCGCTTAGGATGAGAGTCAACGCGGGGAACGCGGCAACATCTGCAATTCCATTAAACCCGAAATAGCCAATCGCCCACTTCAAAACCAACGACGCAAGGAATAAACTAAGAGTTGTGCTGATTGCGCCAAAGGTAATGAACAACGGAATATCCTTATGGACATGATGTCCCAACTCGTGTGCAAGGACAGTTTCAATCTCGTCGACAGAAAATTCGTCGATCAACGTATCACCCAATACAATGCGACGTGTATTGCCGATACCCGTCAAAGCGGCGTTTGCAGATTTCGTCCGCTTGGACATATCGTACTTGAAGACACCTTTTACTTTTGTGTTCGCGCGCTTTGCAAGTTCAAGCAGACGATCTGCAAGTTCCTTGTGTTCATCGCCCAATGGGACATATTTATTGAATAACGGCATGATCAGAATCGGCGCAAGGTTGGAAAGTAAAACACTGAAGAGTAACATGCCACCTGCTGCCCACAACCACCACAAGGGACCGGTCACGCGTAGGGCAAGATAAAGCAATTCGAGCAGAATCAAACCGATGGGCGCGCCGACCGCAAGTCCCTTGATCTGGTCAACGATCCAGTCTTTGAGAGTCTGATTGGATTGATCAAAACGATGCGGCAGGACAAATCCGCTGTAATAGCTGAGGGGAATGTTGACGACAGAATAGATGCCGCCAAAGACAAAGACGAAGGCGGGGATGAGAAGCCAGGGATTGGTGAACAGTGACCAGTTATCAGTAAGCCAGGTACGCAATGAAATCCCCCAACCAAAGAATAACCACGCAAGTGCATAGAGCGCGCTAAAGGATGTATCCACCAGCCACAAACGGCGGCGGATGCGTGCATATTGTTTGGCTTGTTTTTGTTTTTCAGGATCGAGGGTTGTCATTTCGATTTCCGATTTTTGATTTTACTCGCGCTGAGCGGAGTGACGAGCGAAGTGAGAAACGCAGACGAAGCGTTATACGCCATGCAACGGCGCTTCGTCTGCGCTAGCGCTCCGCTCAGCGCGATGATAATTCACCTGCCAGCAAAGCGAGAATCTCTTCAGACTTCATCACCTTGCCATAGGACTTCAACGCGGCGAGAAAAGATTTATGGACAAGTTCAGCAGGGATAGTTGTATCGCCGTATTTCAGATCACGCGTCGCACAAGCATCTTCTGCAACGATGACATCAAAGCCAAGGTCGGCGGCGGCACGCGTAGTGGCGTCCACACACATGTGGGTCATCATGCCGGTGATAACCACACGCTCAATCCCCCACTGCTTTAACATCTCAAGCAGATTTGTCTCGCGAAAGGAGTTGGGATAATGTTTATATACGATAGGTTCGCCTTCAAAGTGCGCAACCAGATCGTGAATATCTGAACCGCTATCACCTTTGATAAAGAAGGTCGCATCAGGCTTGATCGAAATATGCTGAATGTGGACATGGTGTCCGCCATGCTCGCGGAAACATTGAAGCAGCATATACGCTTTCTTCGCCGCATCTTCCGGGTTTACCAGCGGAAACTTCCCGCCGGGGAAATAATCTTTTTGTATGTCGATGACAAGTAGAGCTGTTTTCATCTTTTTCCTTTGTGTCCTTCGTGTTAAATTGAAATTACTTCCTTCCAAAATCCGCCGGGTTCTCACCCCATAATTCCGTATTCCATTTCAAAACCGCATTATCGAGCAATGCATTTTCAGCCAGCCAGTTCTCGGCGCTTTTGATCAACACAAAGATCGGCACATTACGCCCAGTATGTTTGAGTTGGGTCTTGCACTTTCCCGTATACACCCATGAGATGGCATTTTGAGAATCCGAATAAACAGACATTTGCTTTTCGTGTTTCATCAACCATGTCAGTGCGTGCACGATTGCCAGGAACTCCCCCACATTATTCGTCCCATCCGGGAAAGGTCCGATGTGAAAGAACTCCTTGCCTGATTCCAACAACACGCCGCGATATTCCATCTTCCCCGGTGAGCCATTGCAAGCCGCGTCCACACAAATGGATGGCAGGATGGGCGGCGCATCGGACTCTTTCCATTTACCTAAAGAGGATGACTTCCCTTTAAACGCTTCATACTTGGACTGGTAAGCTGTCTCTGCCTCTTTGAGCGTGCCAAACGCCTTATATTCCGCCGCGACAAAACCCTTCACCTGTTTTTCACATTCCGCCCATGACGTGAAGATGCCGGTCTTTCTTCCCTTCCATACGACATAATATTTTTGTTTTGGCATGATTTATATTGTAGGGGCGAGGTCTTCTCGCCCCACATGGTTTACCGATCAAATCTGGGCGGGGAAACCCCACCCCTACATATCTATTTTTCCTTCCAACCAGTTTCTTCAACCGCCATGAAAATATCCGTCGCTGAGATCATTCCGATCAACGTTCCGTGTTCATCAGCCACGGGAAAATGATGTACACGCTGCTCGTGCATAACACGGGCACATTCCTTCAACGTCCATTCGGGTTTCGCGGTAGAGATGGGACCCGACATGATCTCGCGCACGGTCGTCTCAGCGGGGTTACGATCCAGTGCAACGATCTTGTCGCGAATGTCGGTGGTCGTCAGAATGCCATAGTAATGATTCTTCTCGGACATATCCGCGATCAAACTATGGATCTTGTGACGCCGCATCAATGTCAGCGCGTAGGAAACTTTCGAATTCGGGATCGACAAAAACAACAGGGCTGGACATCCAATCACGAACGGTATTGGTCATGTTCTCCTCCGGTTAGGTCTTCTTGCTTTCAACGCCGGGCGGCTGAAAGCATGGAGCGGAGTGGAGCCATTGCTCAATATTATTTTACAACCAATTCGACAGAATCCATCGCAAACAAGGAATTGTCTTCCGCGTTGATATCCTGCACTTCAAGTCGCACCACCGCACCAGACAAAACATTTCCAAGCGAAATGACTGAGTCAAATGTTCCGGGCGCGCCGGGGCTGGGTGCATTCACAGGGATGGAGCCAACGGCAAGTTCCACGCCGCCACATCCAAAATCCGATAAGTCAAATTATTTTCAAAAGGAGCAATCGTCACACTGCCTTTGACCTGAACAGTACCCGATACCATTCGTACCATTCGCTGGAGATTCAATCGTGATCGTCCGCGGTTTGCCTTCAGGCGTGAGGGTTGTGTAGTCGGTCATGTCCAATTGATTATTTTGAGTCAAGACATAATGGCGCGTGGTCTGCAATGTTGGGCAACACATCGGGTCGTTGGTCGCATGGATGGTGGCGTCCAAATAAATCTCGCCGCCTTCAATCGAGAGTTTATTTGGCTGTGCCCTATCGTCCAACAGTATGGATGTTTGAAATTTAAACGCTCCATCCACATCCTTGTATACAGCCAAAAACACAAAGACACCTGAGCCGCCATAATTCTCAGCTACCAGCGCGGCAACTTCATCGACGCCATCATTATTCAAATCGCCGCGCGCAATGGTATCAGTCATGGTTACATTGGTGTAATCTGTACCTGAAGGTGTACCCTGCTCAAATTTTCCGTCGGTTAGTTGCACAACCTTCAAAGCATCCGTCAAGCCCAGTTGATATTCCGAGTTACGGATCTGGGTGATGTAATCAGGCACGGGCGTTGGGGTAGCAGGGAGGGAAGTTGGTTCGGAGGTCGGAGCAGGTGTCGGGGAGAGTGAAGCGGGGTTACATCCAAAGAGGAAGACAGCAAATATAACAAATATAAGCAACATGCGCCTCGTCTCAGCGCGAGTATCTATTCGATAATGGGAAACCATGTTGCACCTCCGTCATCCGTTTTATAAAAGGAACGATGATTGTTTCCATCAGCTGTAATCGCCCACCCGGTATTGAGATTGACGAAATCCATCATGGCGAACGTATCGCCAAAATTTATATCCGGTGTGACTGTACTCCACGTTTGCGCCGCATCACGCGTGACGTAGAACTGCTGACCGTTATAAATGACCGCCTCCGTCGCTGACAGGAAATTCACCGAGCCACCAGTGGGTATCAGGGTTGGTGTGAGCGTCCATGTTTTCCCCGCATCATTGGATGTGTAGATTGCAAGGCTTGTTGTATCAGATGTCATACGCATTGTGAGGAAGGCGTCGGTAGGTGTAACAAATTGTATTTGTTCAAACCCAAGTTCACCATTCTCTGCACCTTGCGGCAAAGGCAGTGGAATTTGAGACCAGTTTGTGCCGCCATCATCTGTACGATACACATAAACCGTACCCGAGGAATAGACCGTGCCGTATATCCATGCGGTTTGCATGTTAAGCGGTGTAAGACCAAACTTGAGTCCACTTAATGGAAGTAAATCACCAGCATTCGCATTGTTGGGATCGTTGATAAATTTCTGAGCCCACGTTGAACCGCCATCTGTCGTTTGGTACACGGCGACAGCATTCGAGCCAGCGCCCACACCGAGAGTAGCAAGCGCCCAACCATTGTTCTCATCGAGAAAATGGATAAGACCCTCACTGAAAGGAGTTGTTGTAGACGTCCATGTCAGTCCGGCATCCGTTGTGCGATAAAGTGTTCCGCTGTTCGGGTAATTATTGTAATCGGGGATTTGCGTCCAAACATGATTGTTATCCATAACAACCAACTTAACCGAAGAGCCTGCCTTTGTAATATCCGGCGGCGTGACGTTATACCAAGTCACTCCACCATCATCCGTGCGGACGATTTGAGTCTCGGTCACTCCCCAACCATTATGCTCGTCCAGGAATTGGACAGCTGTCAACGCGGGAGAATCGACCAATGGGGCGTTAATCCCTGCCGATGTAGGTACAACAGGGACCGATGCCAAAGTAGGTTGTACGATAGGTGCATTAGTAGGTGTACTTGTATTCGAAGTTGTTGGCGCACTACAAGCGGACAAAAACAATAAAAAAACTGTCAAAGAGACAGGTTGCCAGGGCTTTATCACAATATTCTTTCCTTTCTATTCCCAAACGACTTACCGTATAACAAGCGAGGAGAGGACCGCTTCAAACTTTTAAGTCAACGCCGCATGGTCAAATTCTCGAACGCCGGAATCAGCGGGATAGTTGCCGATATTTCCTGAATGGGTAAAGAACGTTATTTCGTAGCACTCGCCTTGATATGCCGCACGATAGAAAATTTGCTGATAAATATTCCCGGCGGCAACACCGTCACTTTCGCTTTGTGTAAAGTTGATGCCGTTAATGTTGACATTACCGACAATATTTTCATTCTCCGCTTTAGGAGAAGTCTGTGTGCAACTCGCAACAATGCTGGCGTCAGTTGAAGTGCTGAACGACAAATAGGCTTCGCTTAAATTTGTATTGACATAAAACTGGGTATTAATGAATTGAAGTGCAAACTCAGGTGCGATCTTTTGAAGGTGCGCTTCGGGAAAACGCGCTGGCGCAAACTCATCCGAATAAGAAAATGAGGCTGTCCGGTCATGGCTTTCGTAAAGAAAAGACTGTGTCGCCGCACCCGGTGGATTGATGGCAACGCGCATCATGAAGCTGTTTACCTCAGCTTCTGAGGAGAGCGTGATGAAATAATTTTGTGTCGATGGCAAAACGCCACGCCAGAAATAACATTCTTGATTTCCACTGAACGGACACAGCGACGTACCATCCGCGCCTACAATCTTTATCGGGATCACAGCCCAATCACCGGTCACCAGACGAATCGAAACAGACATGATCTGTCCGCCCATTGCATCGACAGAATAGGTTTTGCTTTCTCCGGCTTGAAGGCTATCCAGTATATCCACATAGGTTCCATTGGGAGCAAATCGAATTGGATGAATATTCGGATTCTGCGGTATGGGTGAGGGAACAATTCTGGGCGCCGATGTGACCGTCGGAGGAATATTTGTGTCCGTCGGTGCAGGACTAGGTGTGAAAGTCTCTGTTGAAGGTGGAAGCGTAGGGATAACAGTTACTGATTCCGTTCCTGTAACAAGAATCAACGGCTCAGGTGTTAGAGCTTGTGTTTGAAGTGAGCAAGCTGAAAGACTTGCCAATAAGAGAACAATAAATAGCTTATATCGCATATCAATACTCCTTCGAGATTATAGGACGACACAAGCTATCGGGATGTTCCGCATCAATCACCCATCCATTCCACGACTGTCGCTTCGCCTTGACCAACGCCCACACAAAAAGTTGCAAGTCCATATTTCACATTGCCGCGCAAGCGCATCTCATGGATAAGCGTTGTCATGATGCGCGCACCGGAACATCCCAGGGGATGTCCAATGGCAATCGCGCCGCCATTGACATTGACGATTTCAGGATCAACATCCAAGTCTTCCATCACAGCCAACGATTGAACAGCAAAGGCTTCGTTCAACTCAACAAGTCCAATATCTTTCATTTGCAGACCCGCACGCTGTAAGACTTTCTACTCGCAGGGATGGGACCATATCCCATCACACGCGGCGGGACTCCTGCCGAGGCTGATGCAACAACCCGAACCAATGCCTTCAGCCCAAGCGACTTCGCTTTCTCTTCGCTCATCACCAATAATGCCGCCGCTCCATCGTTCAATCCCGACGAGTTGCCTGCTGTCACTGTCCCGCCTTCTTTGGTAAATGCAGGCTTGAGTCTGGCAAGTGCCTCCATCGAGCTATCTCGGCGCGGACGTTCGTCTGTATCCACAATTTTCGGGTCGCCTTTACGTTGCGGGATGGCAACTGAGACGATCTCTTCTTTGAAATCTTCCAGAGTCAATGGCGGCAATGGCTCGTTGATGACTTCAGCAAAGCAAAGGCATCCTGTTTTTCACGTGTAATATGCGGACGTTCTTTTGCGATATTTTCCGCGGTTTCGCCCATGGAGTCTGTGCCGTGCATTTCTTTCATCATCGGATTTGGATAACGCCAACCCAATGCGTGGTATCCCAGGCAGTAAGATTGCCAAATGAATATCCTGATTCACCTTTGGGAAGTGAGTATGGCGCGCGGCTCATGGATTCGACTCCGCCCGCGATATATACATCTCCTTCTCCCGCCTTAATCGCGCGTGCGGCTTGATTGACGGCGTTCAAGCCCGAGGCACATAGACGGTTTACAGTCACACCTGCCACTTCCACGGGAAGACCCGCAAGCAACGCCGCCATCCGCGCCACATTACGATTATCTTCCCCAGCTTGATTGGCACATCCAAAGAAAACTTCTTCGACCAGTGCAGGGTCAAGCTTATTGCGTTGAACAATTTCTTTTATAACGAGAGCCGCCATATCGTCGGGACGAACCGAAGCGAGAGTCCCCCCAACGCACCGACCGGCGTACGAATCGCATCTACGATCACAGCATTTGTCATTTCATCATCCTTTCGTTAAGTTATACCTTTCATAAGGGAAGCGGGAATCAATGTGGCATGTATTCTTTTTCGTTAAATTATACCTTTCATAAGGCACGTAGAGAATTCAACACCTACCAAAATGAAAAAGCCCCAATGCTTTTTTGCTCGGCTCGGGACTTTTTCTTTCTGTTTTTCTCGAACCCTTGACACTGCTGTTTATCGGTAGGCGCTGTTTGTTGATTTAGCACCTTTTCTTTTATCAATGCGATTGCCGATAATAAAATAACGAAAATCTTTTCCTTGATATGTCATTACTGCACCAATGATGCCATAAATTATAAATCCAAGATTTCCGATGGTCATCACAAACATGCTTATCATTATTCCTATAAAAATACCGCCACTTGATAGCCCAATGAGTTTTTCATTTTGTGAAGCAGTAGTCAGTAAAACAGGGATGAAAATTGAGCCTACCATACAGGATGATGCTAATATGCTGAACACAAACATAACGATTTGCCAGATTAAAGCCTGTAATGCTTGAAACCCAAGATATGATAATTTTTTCTTTTGCGTTAGATAAACCCCAATAGGTACAAAAACCCCGATATTGGGAAATAAAACAGAAGCGTGAGAAATTGCGGCTAGCAATCGAATTTCTTGGCTTATTGCAGATGACTCTGGTTGTGTCTCAACCGCTTTGATTTCTTTCTGATTTTCGGATTGTGCTACTTGGGGAGCAGGCTGGTTTTCAAATAATTTTGGCGCATATAGTTTTAGGTCATTAACCAAGTGCCCGTCGGACCAGCCTTCGTAACCCGTGAGAGATATAAAACCTTGTTTGGGGCGTAAAAATCTAAACGGTGATTTTAGCGATAGAGAAAAACCGAGAACTTCATAGGAATTTAGATAAATAACATCAGTGAACAAAAAAAACTTTCCAAGTTTATCTACATCAGACCAATTACAGCGAATATGTTTGTACGGGGAATTCTTTTGCTCTATTCCATCTGGCGAGATTTTTATATAGGAGAAAAAAGACATAACAACGCCAATCGTTATTTGAACAATATTGAAAGCCATTAAGATGGATTAATGGGGTTAAGAGACATCCAAACACAATAGCAAATGTATCAAGTTCTTTTTCGGCTCGAAAAAAAGAAATAATTATTAACACAAATGCGATAAGGGGAATTCCCATCACCATCAGGAAAAAGAAGAGAGAAAAGATATTGAGTGCAAGTGTTCCCCGCTTTGGTTTGTAGATGTGGATGCTTGATGCCATGTTCAGATCTTTGCTCATTGACTTCCTACCTAATTTTATTATGTACAGATTATATAGCCACATATCCCAAAGGGCAACCAAACGACAAGTTTGCACCCAAAATCCACCCTCAAAATGTAATGATTTTTGTATGCCTTCCAGCATGACGCTTGTTACTATCCTTTGTCAGACAAATTGGACATAATGAAGGTGGCGGTAATTCCGCCATTTACTGTCTAACATCTCACATAAGGAGTATCAATGCCTGCAAAAGGTTGGATCGAAGTCAGCGATGCCTACTGCAAAGGTTGCGAGTTATGCCTGAGTGCATGTCCGCAGGAAGTAATGGAGCTGGACATGACGAGGCTTACCCCAAAGGGATACCACCCCGCGCACACGTTTACGGACGGATGCACGGGGTGTGCCATTTGTGCACTGGTCTGTCCCGATGCGGCAATTACAGTGTATCGTGAAATTACCAAAGCAGTTCCTGCAACTGTAAGGGCGTAGCACAATGCTACGCCCTTACTTATTAACTCACAAGGCTCGATTAAAGTCTTTGCCACGGATTACACGAATTCACACGGATTTTTTAAGTTCAATCAGTGAAAATCCGTGAAATCTGTGGCTGAAAAAACTTCATGGAGAAACGAATGACACGTGAACTATGGAAAGGCAACGAAGCCATAGCCGAAGCCGCCGTCCGCGCCGGGCTGGAAGCGTATTTCGGCTACCCCATCACTCCCCAAACAGAAATACTCGAATATCTCTCAAGAAGAATGCCCGAACTCGGTCGCGCCTTTGTGCAAGCCGAAAGCGAACTCGGCGCGATCAACATGGTCTATGGCGCGGCATGTACCGGCGTACGCGTCATGTCCACATCATCGAGCCCGGGTGTGAGCTTGATGATGGAAGGTTTGTCCTACATCGCAGGCACAGAAGTTCCGGCGGTGCTGGTCAACGTAATGCGCGGCGGACCCGGTCTCGGCAACATCGCCCCCGCACAAGCCGATTACAACCAAGCCGTGCATGGCGGCGGTCATGGCGATTATCGCAACATCGTTCTGGCGCCTGCATCTGTGCAGGAAGCTATTGACTTGATGGGCACATCTTTTGAACTTGCCGAAAAATATCGCACGATCTGCATGGTTATCCTCGATGGTTCCATCGGTCAGATGATGGAGCCCGCGCAGATGCCCGAGATGCAACCAGTTCAGCACAAAGATTGGGATTGGGCAACGAATGGACGCATGGGAAAGCGCGAGCGCCGCGTCCTGACGTCCATTTATCTGGATCCTGTTCAAGAAGAGAAGATGAACCTGAGACTTTTATCTCGTTGGAAGACCATTCAACAGAACGAAGTCCGTTACAAGGAATATTATCTTGACGATGCTGAGTTCGTTATCGTCGGCTTTGGTACGGCGGGACGTGTGGCGTTATCCGCAGTGAGAAAGGCGCGAGAAAAAGGAATCAAGGTGGGATTGTTAAGACCGATCACTGTCAGCCCGTTTCCGGTCGAAGCGATTGAGCAACTGGTCGGACGCGTGAGCGGCTTCCTAGTCACAGAGATGAACTCGGGGCAAATGCTGGATGATGTCCGTCTGGCAGTGAAGGGGCGAGTCCCAGTTGAGTTTTATGGGCGCATGGGCGGCGTGGTTCCGTTCACAGAAGAGATCGTGCATGAGATCGAACGCCTTACAACAAGCAAATTGAGCGTGACATCCAACCCGCGCGAAGAATGGTATGAGCGCATGGTTAGGGTAAGGTAGGTGAAACATGGTGGCAACAGTTCAAAATAATTTGGTTTACGAACGACCCGAAGGCTTTACCGAAACACCCACCCACTACTGCCCCGGATGCACACACGGTGTGGCACATCGTTTGATCGCAGAAGTCTTGGAAGAGATGAACGTGATCGATAAAACGATTGGCGTTGCACCGGTGGGATGCTCGGTCTTTGCATACAACTATTTCGATACCGATTTCGTCGAAGCGCCACACGGACGCGCTCCCGCGATGGCAACAGGTATCAAGCGAGTGTTGCCGGATCGAATTGTATTCACCTATCAAGGCGATGGCGATCTGGCTTCCATCGGCATGGGAGAGATCGTCCATGCCGCGGCACGCGGTGAGAACTTGACCGTGATCTTCATCAACAATGCCAACTTCGGCATGACCGGCGGTCAAATGGCGCCAACAACATTGTCCGGTATGAAGACGACTTCATCATCAAAGGGGCGAGATGTGGAAACGCAGGGCTATCCAATTCGAGTATCGGAAATGCTTGCAACACTCGATGGAGTTGGTTATTGTGTCCGCAGGTCATTACATGACCCGAAGAATATTCGTCTCGCGAAGAAAGCCATCCGCATGGCGTTTGAAACACAAGTACGCGGACTTGGCTTTTCGGTGGTCGAGTTGCTTTCCACGTGTCCCACCAACTGGGGCATGACCCCGGTTGACGCGTTGAAGTTTGTGGAAGAGCATATGGTTCCTGCGTATCCGATTGGCGATTACAAAGTAAGCGAAGCGATCAAGCAAATAAAAATTTAAATTTCATATGTCGTTGCGAGGGCGATAGCCCGAAGCAATCTCAAGTAACCTGCAAGAACAAGATTGCTTCGTCGCCTTGGTTTCGATACGCCCCTCAAAAAGTATTCGGGGCTACTCAACCAGCGGCTCCTCGCAAGGACATGGAGGTTATGATGCAAAAAGAAATCATTATCGCAGGGTTTGGCGGACAAGGTGTTTTGTTTAGCGGGCAAATTCTGACTTACACCGCAATGGACTCAGGCAAAGATGTCACATGGATCCCTTCCTATGGACCTGAAATGCGCGGTGGAACGGCGAATTGCACAGTCGTCATCGCAGACCATGAGATTGGCTCGCCGTTTGTAAAGAATCCGCCCCTGGCAATTGCCTTAAATCTGCCATCGTTCGACAAATACGAAGAAGTCGTTGCCCCCGGCGGGACATTGATAGTCAATCAATCCATGGTGGATCGCGAAGCAAAACGCGGCGATATCAATGTCATTTTTGTGCCATGTATCGAGATCGCCGAAGAGATCGGGGAGAAGAAGTTGATGAACATGGTCGCGATGGGAGCGTTGCTGACGGCGCTACCCGAAATTACGATTGAAGATATAGGAAAGGCATTGGAAGGTCACTTACCAGCACGGCACAAACATCTTTTACCAAAGAACTATGAGGCACTGGAAAGAGGTTTTGAAGTGGCGCAGAGGGTGCTGGTATAGCATATCTATCAAGCCTTTCAGCCGCCTCGTGAGAGGCGGTTTTTCTCTTAAAAACTCACCTTACACAGTTCACGTGTTTCAGGATCATGTCACCCTGAGCGATAGCGAAGGGTCTCTACGGTTACCTCAGAGATCCTTCGCTCCGCTCAGGAAATCACGATTGTGCGTAATGTGAGTTAATAAAAGGAAATTTGTCATACAAAATTAGGGAGTGGCGAATTGGGAAATATCCTTTATAATGGAAAATCATCCGTTTGTGAAAAAAAGTCCATACTTTGAGCATCACTATGGCGGGCAAGTTCCCCAGCCGTATTCCAAACGTAAATTGTTTCAAGTTACTCCTAATTAATTTATTATGTCTTTGCATTTCGCATTTTTAGTATTAGAAGAGCATCCCTACGGGCGGGAAATGTTGCGTATTCTGCTGGAACAGGATCTTATCCCCAGCCTGATCGTTCAAGAAGTCTCTGCAGTCGGTGATATAGAGCGAGAAAAGTTCCTGAACCGGATCGCTGGACAGCCTGTTCCCCCGCGCCTGACGCAATTGATCACGGGGAGAAAAATCCCAGTTTATTGCGTGGCGAACCATAACGATGCCACCTGCAAAGAGCTGCTGGAAGCCGAAAAACCGGATGTACTGGTCTTGGGCGGGACTCGCATCATTAAACCGTCCATTCTCGAAGCGCCGCGCCGCGCTACGGTCAACGCGCACCCGGGTCTGCTTCCGTGGCTGAGAGGTTCTGCCTCTGTGGGCTGGGCACTCTACAAAGACATGAAGCAGGGAGCGACCGCCCACTTCATTGACCCGGGCATTGACACGGGTGACATTATCGTGCGACGCGAATTACCTGTACACCACAATGACACTTACGAAAGCCTGAACGCCCGCATCGCCACTCTATCTGGAGAGTTGATGGCTGAATCCCTGACCTTCCTCGCCACTGGAGAGGCGCCGCGCGAACCGCAAGACCACAACATCGGCGAGACTTTCAAGGTCATTCCAGATGAGTTGTTGGAAGAAGGCAAAAGACGACTGGCTGAGGGACGTTATTCCCATTATGTCGATTGATGAACCCGCGAATAAGAGACATGCAATTATGACCATTGATATATCTCGTGAATATGCCCAGAAATTAGATGAGAGTGACGAACTCGCAATGTACCGCGAGAAGTTCTTTACCGCTGACAACGACCTGATCTACATGGATGGCAATTCACTGGGAAAACTTCCCCTACAAACAATCGACCGCGTGGAGCAGATCGTCAAAGAAGAGTGGGGAACGCAACTGATCCGCTCGTGGGGTATCAACTGGTTTGAAGCTCCCATCAAAGTAGGAGAGAAGATCGCTCAACTGGTTGGTGCGGCTCCCGGTCAGGTAGCGGTCAGCGACTCGACCACCATCAATTTATACAAACTCGCGATGTCGGCGTTAATGCTCAGACCCGAGCGCAAAAAGATCGTTACCGACACACTGAACTTTCCGTCCGATCTATATATGTTGCAGGGCTGTGCGCATGTGCTCGGGGGCAGGCACCAACTCCATTTAATGGAACCAGCCGACGGCTTGCGCGTCGAAACGCAGGCTGTCCTTAATGCAATCGATGAAGATACCGCGCTTGTCACGTTATCGCATGTTGTCTTCAAAAGCGGATATATGTACGATGCCAAAACCATCACTGAGTACGCACATCAAAAAGGCGCGTTGGTGCTTTGGGATTTAAGTCACGCCGTTGGCGCTGTCCCTGTGGAGTTGGATGCGTGGGGTGCGGACTTTGCCACAGGCTGTACTTATAAATACCTGAACGGTGGTCCCGGCGCTCCGGCATTTCTATATGTTCGCCGCGATCTACAAAAAGAGGCGCTCTCCCCCATCTGGGGTTGGTTCGGCGAACGATCCCCTTTTAATTTTGAACTTGATTACAAACCCGCCGAGGGGATTCAGCGTTTTCTGGTTGGCACGCCACCTGTACTTTCTACATTGGCAATCGAGCAGGGTGTTGACCTTCTATTGGAAGCGGGCATGCCACGCCTACGAAAAAAATCGCTCGCGCTGACCTCATATATGATCGACCTGTTCGACGCACTTCTCGCCCCGCTTGGTTTTCAACTAGGGACACCACGCGAAGCGGAACAACGTGGCTCGCACGTCAGTATCCGTCATGCAGATGGATATCGCATCAATCTGGCATTGATCGAGGAGATGAATGTCATCCCCGATTTTCGCGAACCGGATAATATCCGGCTGGGTTTAACACCTCTATACACTTCCTTTCAGGACGTTTGGGAATGTGTAAACCGTATTCAACGTGTTGTAACAGAGAAGCGTCATCTGCGCTTCGCTGAAACTCGACAAGCCGTTACTTAAGAGCATTCTTCATCATGGATCTGAATGGGTTTGCTGCTTAGTCGGAAACATTTTCAAAAGGAGATAAGAAGAGATGAAACGTATTGTATTATTTGTTGTGCTTGTCAGCGCGCTCGTGCTGTCAGCATGTGGCTCAGGTGCTGCTAAGGCGCCAGATGCCTGTAACGCTGATCTTGGCTGTGCTGTCATCGCCAAGGATCAAACCATCAAGATCGGTTACTCTGGTCCGATGACCGGTGACTATTCCCAGTTCGGAATTGACATGTCGAATGCCATGAAACTGGCTGTCGCCGATATGGGCGATGTCCAGGGTTGGAAAGTTGAAATGGCGATCGAAGATGATGGTGGCGGCGCTGAAGGCGGCGCAGCAGTGGCAAACAAGCTGGTCTCAGATCCGACCTTTGTTGCCATGGCTGGTCCTGCCTTCTCTGGTGCAACCGCGGCCGCCATGCCAATCTATGAAAAAGCTGGCGTTCCCATGATGTCGCCCTCCGCGACCAACCCCGACCTGACCACCAAGGGTTCCACAGTCTTCAACCGCAATGCCTTTACCGATACCGAACAGGGCATCGGCGCCGCGAAGTATCTGTATGAAAAACTCGGCATCAAGAAACTCGCCCTCATGCACGACGGTACTGACTACGGTCAGGGACTTGCCAATGTGGTGAAGGAAAACTTTGTCAAGCTCGGCGGTGAAGCTGTAGCTTTCGAAGCCGTTACCCCCGGCGAATCTGACTACAGCGCCCCATTGGCAGCGATTGCCTCTGCCGCACCTGAAGCCATTTACTTCGGTGGTTATAACGCAGAAGCCGCTGTGCTCGTTAACCAGATGGACCAGGCTGGTCTCTCTGGCGTAACTTTCTTCGGCGGTGATGGTATCTATGGTAAGGATTTCCTCGCCAAGGTTGGCGACAAGGGTGAAGGCGTCTATGCCGCGACCCTCGTTCCCCCCGGAACTGACCCAATCGTCAAGTTCGATAAAGCCTACCTGAGCGCCTATGGCACCGAAGCCGGCGTTCTCTCCGCCTATACCTGGAACTCCTACGACGCCGTCGGCGCATTGATCAAGGCGATCAACAGCGTGGCAATCGTCGAAGGCGACACCATGTACATTCCTCGCGGCGCCCTCGTAGCGGCTGTCCGTGGACTGAAGGACTATCAGGGCATCGCTGGCGTTATCACCTGCAAAGACAACGGCGAATGCAACGCATCCGGTCCGGTGTTCTACATCGTGAAGGGTGGCGAATGGGTTCCTGCTGAATAAGCCTTTTCAGTGTAAGATGTTCCTTATCTTGTTTGGATAGGAATGGTAATGGGGATTGCCGCGATGCGAGTCGCGGCAATCCCCACAATTTAGTAAGAAGGCGTCATACTTTATGGATAAATTAAACTTACCATCTGCCAAGGGAAAATTACGTCTTGACAGATACACCCGCGCAATCGCCGGAATTATCGTTAGCATTTTTCTTGCCTGGCGGATCTACCACGTCTTAGTTGTGCAACAGAGCTTTGGCGCCGACACATGGGTTCGTTTTGCTCTTTCTGGTCTAATCTTGGGGGGAATGTATGCACTTATCGCCATAGGATACACCCTCGTATATGGCATCATGTTTATGATTAACTTCGCTCACGGTGAAGTGATGATGTTGGGGGCATTCGGCGGTTACTTCACTTTCGAAGCGCTGCGCTTCCTTCCCGCGCCGACAACTGCCAACCCCGATCTAAATTTTCTGAACGCTCATCCTTTTCTTTCGGTCTTTCTGGCTTTCGCAGTTGGCATTTGTATTTCATCATTGGCAGGCTTCTTTTTGGAAAAGATCGCCTACCGTCCCTTACGCAAAGCGCCGCGTCTGATCTTGTTGATTACTGCAATCGGTGCATCCACCTTCCTGCAAAACTTGGCAATGTTGCTGTTTGGTCCGCAACGCAAGAACGTGGTCAATCCCGATATTCTGGATCGCAGTGCCGGTTGGATCGTGAGCATCAGCGGCAAGGATGTGTTGATCTCCTACACCGGTGTCTTCTCGCTAGTGCTTTCCGCCCTTCTGATGATCGCATTGTATATTCTTGTCCAGCGCACTAAACTGGGACGCGCCATGCGTGCCGTCGCCATGGATCAGAATACCGCCTCGCTCATGGGCGTGGACGTGGATGATGTCATCAGCAAGACCTTTGTCATCAGCGGCGCATTGGCTGGTGCGGCAGGTGTCATGTGGGGCATCCACATGGGCTTGGTAAACCACTACACCGGCTTCCTGCCTGGCATCAAAGCATTTACTGCGGCGGTGATGGGTGGTATCGGCAATATTCCGGGCGCCATGCTCGGTGGCATGTTATTGGGCATCATCGAATCCACCGGTCCTGCCCTGTTGGGAATTGACTTCCAACTCAAGGACGTGATCGCCTTTTCGATCCTCGTGTTGGTCTTGATCGTGCGTCCTTCAGGTATTTTGGGCGAAAAACTTTCCGAGGAAAAACTATGAAATCATCAGCTTTGGACAAGGGAATTCGCACAGGAGTAGTTTTCGGAGTTATCGTCGTCACGATGATTTTAATCGGCTTCACCGTTGCCGGTGCAGAACTCGTCGGAAAATTGTTTGGTGTTTCATCATCGTATAGCAGCACACCGTCACTCGCATTTTTCATCATCTTTATGATCTTGATCGGGGCATGGGCAGGAGCAAGCGCCGCCGCAAAGCCCGTCACAGAAACGGACACGATAAAGCGCGCCATCACCGCCGGCACAGCTTCGGGAGTCGTGACAGGTATATTCGCCGCAGTGATCGGATTCATTTTCGGAACGTTGATCGCGGATAAGATCGACCCTCGCACCTATCTGCCATCGGTCTCGCCAGAATCGATCAAGATGCTCCTCTTTAATCAGAGTCCGCTCGCGGGGAGTCTAATTCAATTGGTGTTGCTGACAGCTTCCGGCTTAGGAGGAGGCGCACTTGCGTTCTTCCTGCGTAACAGTGATAAGTTGAAATCCAGTGCACGCAAAGCAACCGACTCCATGTTGGGAGTCGTTCATTCAGAACGCGTGACCAAAGCCGTGAATAATCCTTATTCGCGTTATGTCGCTCTGTTCATTTTTGCCGCGTTGCTGATCATTCTGCCGCGCACTTGGGGCGGTTATTGGAATTACGTGCTTGGCACCGTTGGCATCTATGTTATTTTAGGTTTGGGGCTGAACATTATCACTGGCTGGGCGGGACAACTTGTGATCGGTTATGTTGCCTTCTTTGCAGTTGGCGCGTATACGTTCGCGTTGCTTACAGCGCCCGAGCCGCATCACCTCATGTGGAATTTTTGGATCGCGCTCGGACTGGGAATTTTGGCGGCTGGCATTTCAGGACTTTTGATCGGTCTTCCCATCCTCAACCTGCGCGGCGACTATTTAGCGATCGTTACCCTGGGCTTTGCAGAGATCATCCGCATCATGCTCAAGAGTGACTTGATGACTCCTTATACAGCCGGTCCACGCGGCATCCGTGACATCGGAGGACCGAGTTTGTTTGGCAAGTCCTTTGTTTCTGATGTGGACTTCATGTATTTGATCATCATCGCCGTGTTGGTCGTGACCTTCCTTGCCAATCGTTTAAAGAATTCACGCACAGGCAAAGCCTGGATGGCGATCAACCTCGATGAAACCGTGGCGCGTGCAACAGGTATCAATGCCTTCATGTCCAAGCTTTTGGCGCTGGCTCTCAGCGCCGCCATTGCCGGACTCGCCGGTGTGTTGTTCGCATCACGCAATCAATTCACAGGTCCAGACGATCACATATTGATGGTTTCGATCAATGTGTTGTGTCTTGTCATCGTGGGCGGTATTGGCAGCATCCCTGGCATGTTCCTCGGTGCGTTCGCATTGAAAGGATTGCCGGAAATCCTGCGTGAAACGGAGAGTTATCGTCTGTTGATCTTCGGTGCGTTGTTGATCGTGATGATGAGATTAAGACCGGAAGGCTTCCTGCCAGCCAAACGACCTGACTTGGAAAAAGCCAGTGCCCAAAAGCCATTGGAGAAGGAAGCGCAAGCATGACCACCTGTATTGAAACCAAACAAGTCTCGAAAATTTTTGGCGGTTTGACTGCTGTCAACAGCGTGGACTTGATCGTGCCGGAGAATTCCATTGCCAGTATTATCGGTCCGAATGGCGCAGGGAAGACCACGCTCTTCAACTGTATTTCTGGTTACTATGTTCCTGAAATCGGCGATATTCTCTTTTATAACTCGCCCATTCAAGGGCTGCCCACTTACAAAGTAGCCTCTCTCGGAATCGCACGCACCTATCAAAATATCCGTTTGTTCGGCGATATGACCGCGATTGAAAACATCATGCTTGGGGAATATCCTCGCTTCAAAGCTTCATGGGTGGATGCAATCCTTTCCACCAGTCGCGAACACGATGAAGAAAAGCAAGCCATAGAAGAAGGTCGTCGTCTGTTGAAGTTCGTCGGTTTGGAAGGTTTGGGCGACAACCTTGCACGCAACCTGCCTTACGGCGCACAACGTCGTTTGGAGATTGCGCGTGCGCTCGCGAACAAACCACGCCTGTTGTTGCTCGATGAACCGACAGCCGGTATGAACCCCCAAGAGACCGAAAGCATGACGCGTTTCATCCGCAGCGTACGTGATAACCTGGGCATCACCATTGTGTTGATCGAACATGACATGAACGTGGTCATGGACATCTCTGACCAGATCACTGTGTTGGATTATGGCACGAAGATCGCCGAAGGTAAGCCAAAGGAAATACAGTCCGATCAACGTGTGATCGAAGCGTATCTCGGTCCGGATGTAACCAGCCTGACCCAGAAATACCAATTACGAAAGCAGCAACGCTATGCTCAAAGTTGATAATTTACAGGTCTATTACGGCGCGATCCACGCGCTTCAAGGTGTCAGCTTCCATCTTGAACAAGGCGAGATCGTCGCTCTGATCGGTGCGAACGGCGCAGGGAAATCCACGGTGCTCAATACCATTTCAGGCATCCTTCGTCCGCGTGAAGGCTCGGTGTCGTTTGAAGATCAAGAGATTCACACTACGCCGCCACAGGACATCGTCCTCAAAGGCGTCATCCAAGTGCCGGAAGGACGCAAGGTCTTTTCACGCATGAGCGTCGCAGAAAATCTGGAGATGGGCGCTTACACACAAACTGATCGCGCCACGATCAATCGTGACACGGAGGCTGTCTTCGAACGATTCCCACGCCTGCGCGAACGCCGCAACCAACTCGGTGGAACGCTCTCCGGCGGCGAACAACAAATGCTGGCAATTGGACGCAGTTTGATGGCGCATCCCAAATTGTTGCTGCTGGATGAACCGTCGATGGGTCTCTCCCCCATTCTCGTCGAGCAAATCTTCGACATCATTCAAGACATCAATGCGCAAGGTACAAGTATTTTGTTGGTGGAACAAAACGCCCAAATGGCGCTGGCAGTCGCTGACCGTGCATATGTGTTGGAGACCGGCACAATCACAATGCAGGGCACAGGCGATGAGCTGCTGAAAGATCCAAATGTGAGAAAAGCGTATCTTGGTGGTCATTAGTAAAATGAACCCGTCTCAGTGAGACGGGTTCATTTTTATTCCAGGCTACTCTTCATCAGGCTTATCGAAAAAATCATTGACACCGAACCGCTTTTCAAAAACGCGCAACAACGCATTCGCTTTCAGGTGGAATTCCGGGTCAAGATTTCCATGCTCCATGTGTGCAACCAAACGCTCGCGGAAACCATCGGCTGTTGAAACAGGCAAAAGCAACTCGACCTCGTCAATCATTTCCTTGGTCTGCTCGATAAGCTATCAATGCTTCGGGCAATGGAATATTTTCATTAATAAGTTCTTTGAGCAGCTTACATTTATAGGTATGACAAAAGCGCGGATAATGGGAAGAAGTATAGACCGTGCATACACCATCCCATAAAGGGCAGGGTTGGTTGAATCCACGTTGGTGAGGTTCCCGAAAAACTTTCAAGCCCAGAGACTCGGCGGCACCCAACTCAGAAGACCTAAGCTTTGCCCAAACAAATAGATGACCTGTGCAGCAGAGTCCACATTCTTTGCATAAGGTGGTGGCAGGAGATTCGGTATCGGGCATGGCGGCATCATATCATATTGCGTTCATGGATTTGTTTCAGGGGCAGGAAAATTTATTCGTAACAGAAGCAGGTCCCCGTCGTGTGCGAGGCGCTATTCCAGTTGCATCAAATCGGAAGTTGTTGTATAAGCATCGGAGTTGTCCAGGTTTTAGTCGATTATCCGGGAGTATTCATGCTTGGAAAAATCCGTAAATGGATTTCAAGTCCAATTTTTGAGGGAGATGAAGACAAGACACGCACAGCCGCGCTGTTAAATATCATTTTGTGGGCTTTTATCATAGCTTCGAGTCTCTATGGCTTTCTTGCCCCCATCGAGCCAGAGACAAGGATGCTACGGATAACCATCATCGTTCCGTTTGTGTTGGTCATGCTGGTATTAAAGCAATTGACCAATTGGGGTTATACACGCCTTACAGGATATTTGGTCGTCTTTTCACTTTGGCTCATATTCACAGTGGCAATGGCACTTGGTGCAGACTATAAAAATCCGGCTTTCATGGGGTATTTGGTGGTGGTCATTTGCGCAGGGCTGATCTTACATTCGCGCGCTGCCATTGGCTGGAGCCTCTTCAGCGTTCTTACCAGCACAGTCATCCTCAGCCTTGGAAAATCTGGTGTTCTGCCTGCATCAACCACGACGGCGCTGCCATTCGCCTTTTGGGCGGCACAAACTGCGTACATCCTTACATCCACTTTTCTGATCAGCCAGACCCTTCGAAAAATCGATGAGGCGCGCGCAAATACTGAACGCGAACTTGCAGAACGAAAACGCGTGGAAGCTGAACACGAGCTGGTCATCAAGGAACTGGAAACCAAGAATGCCGAATTGGAACGCTTCACGTATACAGTATCGCACGACCTCAAGAGTCCATTGATCACAATTGGGGGATTTGTGGGTCTTCTCGAGAATGATGCGCGCTCGGGCAATATGGAAAAGCTCAACAAGGATTTGAATCACATCCGAACGGCGAAGGATAAGATGCAGCGCCTGCTCAATGAGTTGCTGGAGCTTTCACGAATTGGGCGGATCATGAACCCGCCTTCAGATATTCCGTTTGAAGTTATCGTCAAGGAAGCGCTATCACTGGCAAGAGGACGCATCATGGTAAGCAATGTCAAAGTGGAAGTTCAGGACAATCTACCCTCTGTGAACGGCGACCGCCCACGGCTGGTGGAAGTGATGCAAAACCTGATAGACAACGCCGCCAAATTTTCAGGAGACCAGCCCAATCCATGTATCGAAATTGGAGTGCGCAAGGAAAACGACGAAAACGTATTTTTTGTCAAAGACAATGGCATCGGCATAGACCCCAAATTTCATCAGAGGGTATTCGATCTGTTCAACAAGCTTGACCCCATGAGAGATGGGACAGGTGTTGGGCTTGCCCTCGTAAAACGGATTATTGAAGTGCATAGCGGGCGCATCTGGGTCGAATCTGATGGCGAAGGAACAGGAAGTACATTCTGTTTTACACTGCCTGCAAAAGAACAAAAGGGTTCATGAAATAAAACGCCAAGCATGCGGAGAGGCGGGCTCCCTCCTGTTGTACAATTGGGATATGAAATACGAAACCCTCCCCACTCTGACTCTTCCCCAAAATCGGATTCGGCACCTGGAGCATCGGCGGCGAATCCAATGCGGACCCGAAACTTGATTCGGCTTCGATGACCGCTCTACGCTCTGCCCTTGAGATCGGCTATACCCACTTCGACACAGCCGAGTTCTACGCGGCAGGTCACAGCGAAGAGCTGGTCGGACGCGCCATCCGCGAGACAAACACACCGCGGGAGAACGCTTTCATCACCACCAAGGTCTCGCCCGAACACCTTAGCTATGACGACGTACTCAAATCCTGTGAAAACTCCCTGCGCCGTCTCAGCATGGATTACATTGACCTATATCTCATCCACTGGCCCGGCACAGGTGTGAAGTACGAAGAAACATTCCGCGCCCTGAACAAACTCGTACGCGACGGCAAGGTAAAACATTTGGGAGTAAGCAACTTCAAGCTCAAATTACTCAAACAGGCAGTGGAGTTATCAGAGACACCACTTATTACGGACCAAGTTCCCTATAGGTTGCCAGATAAAAATTACCTGGCCAATGGCGTTTTGGAATATTGTCAGCAAAACGATATTTTGTTAACTGCCTATTCGCCCATAAAATTTCGAAGCATACGCGCCAACAAGATATTGGGACAAATTGCTGAAATACATTCAGCCACGTCCCATCAGATTGCGCTGGCATGGCTCATCAGTCAGCCGCGCGTGATTACCATTCCCATGTCGTTCAACCCACAACACATCAAGGAAAATTTCGACGCGGCAGAGATCGAGCTCGGCGAAAAAGAAATGTCCCAACTTTCAGACGCTTGGTAATCCTTTCACAAGCGATATTATGAAACTCCAAATCCTTCCGGATATAGAAATCATCGAAGAGACCGAAGAGGAACTCGAGCCGCTCTACCGTGTCATCATCCACAATGATCCCGTCACGCCGATGGATTTTGTTATCCACGTACTGAAGACTACCTTCTATCTTTCCAATGACAAGGCGGCAGACATCATGTTCACTGCACACATTTACAACACTGCCTACGTACAAACCCTGCAACGAACAGAAGCGAAAAAACGAATTGGAAAAGCACACGCTGAAGCAGTCAATGCAGGTTACCCGTTGAAATTCACAATGGAACCAGAGTAATTTTCAAGATATTACCCTGAGCGAAAGCGAAGGGTCTCTAAGACAATCGTAGAATTCTTCGCTTCGCTCACCTGTGCCTGCGGCAAGTTGCAGGCAGAACAACATCCTTCATCATTCATCATTCTACATTCGCTTTCCCCCATGCCCTCCCAACTCGACACTCTCACACAGATCAACCTCGACGACCTTGTCTCATCCTTTGGGTGGGAAAAGTATCCAGTGTTGGCTGCTATGTTACGCGTTATTTTTACAGGGACGGCACGCAAATTCGGAACACAGATGGTGGAATTCGATACCGCCGTCGGTCGTTTGGGATTAAGTGAAGGCTCCCGACAAACTCTGCAAAACCATTATGTACAGGATGTAAAAGTCCACGGCAGTGAACATATCCCAAAAAACAAACCTGCCCTTTTCCTCTCCAATCATCCCGGCATGGCAGATACGGTCAGCCTCTTCACTGCCATCAACAGACCCGACCTCAACATCATTGCCTTACATCGTCCGTTTTTGGTTTCGCTCGTCAACGTAACGAAGAATCTTTCCTACATCAGCGACGACGCGGCAGAGCGGATACGTGCCGTGCGACAGGTCTCTGCACATTTGCGGAACGGCGGCGCGGCGCTCACCTTCCCTGCCGGTGAGATCGAACCCGATCCAACCACCTACCCTGGCGCACTGGACTCACTCAAGAACTGGACAAACTCAGCCGGAGTCTTTATCCGCTTCGCGCGCGACACGAAAATTGTTCCTGTTTTCGTAAGCGGAGTCATCTGGGAAAAGACTGCACGTCATTGGCTAACGCGTTTCAAACGTACACGCTTGGAGCGCGAGAAACTCGCCGCGGCTTTACAATTACTGGCAATGGTCACACGCAACACCCGTCCAACAACCGTCCTTGTGCGATTTGCAGAACCGATCACGCTGGATGAGGTCGGCTCCACGGACTCGCAAGCGATTCATCAGGTTGTGATCGAAAGAATGAGGGGATTGATCGAAACGCCTCCGAAAGATGAAGGGGTATCGGCGCTTTGAATAATTTACCCACACCCCTAGTCCCTCTCCCGCGGGGAGAGGGGAACGACTCCCTTCTCCCAATGGGAGAAGGGCTGGGGATGAGGGCAAAACGTCTATCCATCAAACTCCTCTGGCTTTCCATTCTCATTACCCTACTTTATTTCGCCCTGCGCAACGCGCCTCTCATCGATATATGGAACGCGCTTAGGCAACTTCAACTTTGGCAGATCGGGGTCATCATATCGATCAACGCGTTCGTCATCGTAATGATGGCAGCGCGTTGGTGGATCATCGTCCATGCGGAGAATAAGTCAGTGCCGTTTCTTCCGCTGATCGGGTATCGGCTGTCCGTGTTTGGGTTGAGTTACTTTACACCGGGACCTCAGGTGGGCGGCGAGCCATTACAGGTCTTGTACTTACAACGCAATCATGGCTTGACGTTTGCACGTGCAACGTCTGCGGTCATCATGGATAAATTACTGGAGTTCCTTGTCAACTTTATCTTGCTGGGAATCGGCGCGTGGGCAATCGTCAGAGTTGGATTGGTTTCAGGAAACGGGAGCAGGCTTACCCTGAGTCTGATCGGGCTGGCGGGATTGTTGATTTTGCCCATCGTGCAGATCATCCTGCTTTATCACGGGATCATGCCCATTTCCAGAATCCTTCTCCGCCTGCCTTTCATCCAAAAAGATCATGCGAGCATTCGGTTGATCATCGTTTCGGAACGCATGGCTTCGGTGTTTTGCCAAAAACATTTGCGGGCAATGTTCCTTGCCATTGGCGCTTCGGCGCTTGCCATTGCGGGGATCGTAACGGAATATTATGCGATGGTGCATTTTCTTGGGATACAGATCAACGCGGTGCAGATTTTTGCCGCGCTGACGTTTATGCAGGTGGCGTTCCTGATGCCGTTGCCCGGCGGCTTGGGCGCATTGGAGGCGAGCCAGGTTTTTGCGCTGGGAGCGTTCGGGCAACCCGCTTCGATAGCAATCAGTTTGACGTTGTTGATGCGTGCCCGTGATATATTAAATGGCGGTATCGGTCTGCTTCTGGCAGGACGATGGATCGGAAAGTAACAATCAACTCGAACGCTACGTCTGAAAAGAAACCACTAAAGGAGCATAAAATGAAACTTACAAATCGAAGTTATGGAATCATTATCGCCGCACTCGTTACAGCACTCATGCATTTGCTCGCCGCATTCGACAAACAGTTATTCCCTGATGGCGCCGACCCGTTGTTCATCCTTAATGCAATTGGCTTTCTTGGTTTACTTGGGGCATACATCCTTCCCATTCCATTCTTTCAGCAAAGACATAATCTTGTTCGTCAGGGCATGATCGGCTTTGCGATCATCACCATTGGCGCGTGGATCTTTATCTGGGTCATTCAATATGTGATCATCGGCGGCGAGAATTTCTTTGCACACGATTCGCTGTATGGCATTCCAGCCAAGATCGCAGAAGTAGCGTTGATCTTTCTCCTGCGCGCCGACAAGCAATAATCACATGTGCTGGGGGTAAAATAGACTTGTGAATCGCAAAACTATTTACTTCACCGCGCCACGTCAGGTGGAACTCCGTGAGGAGCCATTGCCTGCCCTCGGCGCGGATGATGTTTTGGTGGAGACGATCTGCTCGTCAATCAGTGCGGGCACTGAGATGCTTGTCTATCGCGGGGAGTTTCCACGCATTCAGGATTCGAACGATACCCTCAGCAGTGATTTAAATTATCCGCTGTGCCTATGGATACGCCTGCGTGGGGTCGTATAAAAGAAACAGGCAAACAGGTGGACAAGAGCTTGAAGGACAAACTTGTTTTTGGATTTCAACCCCACACTTCAGCCTTTATTTGTCGACCTTCTTCCTTGATATTCGCTCCCGCGTCACTCTCAGCCGAAGCCTGCTCCTTCCTCCCAAACATGGAAACCGCTGTGAACTTTGTCCAGGATGCCGCGCCGCTTCTGGGTGAGCGCGTCCTTGTGTTGGGGCAGGGCGTGGTGGGGTTGTTGACCACTTCCCTGCTGTATGCATTTCCAATCGAAGTATTGGTGACAACCGACCGATTCGAGTTACGCCGTCAGGCATCTCTCGATATTGGAGTAAACGAATCATTCGATCTCGAACATATTTACCAGTCTGCCTACGCGCAGGATAAATTCGATCTGGTCTTTGAGTTGAGCGGCAATCCATCCGCATTGAATGATGCCATTGCACTAACCAAATTCAACGGGCGGATCGTCATCGGTTCATGGTATGGAGAGAAGCACGCAGAAGTTAGATTTTGGTGGTACGTTCCATCGCTCCCGCATCAAACTGATTTCATCCCAAGTCAGCACGATCGCGCCGGAACTATCTGGGCGGTGGGATAAGACTGCGTCGCTTCGAAATGGCATGGAAAGCTCTTGGTATGGTCAAGCCTGAAAAATGGATCACACATCGCTTCCCCATTGAAGAGGCAGAGAAGGCTTATCAGTTGCTTGATGAAAACCCACAAGAGACAATACAGGTTATTTTTAATTATTCGCAGTAATGATTCGTCAGCCGTCCAAACAAAAGGCGACTGAAGTCGCCACTACACAAATACCTATGAATTTCCATTACACCAACCTAGAAACCTGCCATGAAGCAACAGGTGTTGTCGTGGTCATAGATGTTTTACGTGCATTTTCGAACGCGGCATTTGCGTTTTCACGCGGCGCAAAAGAGATTTATCCCGTTGGCACCGTGGAGGAGGCTTTACAATTCAAAGCGAAAACTCCAAACTCACTCGTTTGTGGTGAAGTCGGCGGATTGCCACCTGAAGGGTTCGACTTTGGCAACTCCCCCACCCAAACCAGGGAGTTGGATTTAAATGGCAAGGTGATCGTACAACGCACAGGCGCAGGGACACAGGGAATTGTCCGATGCGTGAATGCAGCACCATGCTTGCGGCAAGCTTTGTTGTTGCAAGCGCGACAGTAAAAACCATTCGAGAACTTTCGCCGGAAACAGTTACCTTTGTGATCACAGGTCAATACAAGCCTGAACATGGAGATGAAGACCTTGCATGTGCGGAGTATCTTGAGTTGTTATTGAAAAACGAACAGCCTGACCCTGTTCCATTCGTCGAGCGTGTGTTCAAGTCACGGGATGCATTCCGACATCTTGACCCGAATGCACCTGAGTTCCCAAAATCTGACCTTGACCTCTGTACGAACATCGACTTATTTGATTTCGTCATGCTCGTTACCAAAGAAAACGGACGACATGTTATGCGTGCCGTATTAAAACCCTGAAAACTGGAGAACCTGATATGTACACACTCGGAGTTCGTCGTGATTTCATCGCAAGGCATTTTCTGATCGGAGGAGATTGGGGACCTGAGAACTTTCCCAACTCACATCATTACGTTCTTGAGTTACAACTTGAAGGTGCAGAACTTGACCAACACGGTTATCTCGTGGACATTGTGGATGTGGAAAAACATCTCGATGAGATCGTGAATTATTACAAGGATCAAATGCTGAACGATAAGCCTGAGTTTGCAGGGTTGAACCCGTCCATTGAGCATTTTTCGCGGATATTGGCAACATCGTTGAGTGAACGAATCAAGGCGAAGAATATTTCCGCTGTGAAGGTGGTGTTGTGGGAGAATGAGATTGCGTGGGCAGCTTATTCCGTTGACAGGTTGGCAAGTTAACAGGTTTGGTCTCGATACGGGCTTCGCCCTACTCGACCACCATAGCTGATATGAAAATTGGATTTGTTATTTACGGCTCACTAGATACGGTCAGCGGCGGGTATTTGTATGACCGCAAGCTGGTGGAGTATTTGCGTGCGCAAGGCGACACGGTGGAGATCATTTCCCTGCCGTGGAGAAACTATGCGGCGCACTTGATGGACAATTTTTGGTTTCGGCTTCCACATGTCGTTGCGAGCGAAGCGAAGCAATCTCCAAATAATCATTCATTCGATATATTAATTCAAGACGAACTCAATCATCCATCTTTGATCGGGGCAAATGCGGGAAAACATCCGTATCCAGTCGTCAGTCTTGTCCATCATTTACGGTGTTCGGAGTTAAGACCCAAATGGCAGAATGATTTTTATCGAGTTGTCGAAAAGAAGTATTTGCAAAGCGTGGATGGATTTATTTTCAATTCAAAAACCACAAAGAGCGTAGTGACTAACGTAGTAGACAGTAGTAAACCATCCATTGTTGCTTATCCGCCCACAGATAGATTTAGCGACAGGGTGATCTCAGAAGATGAGGTCAGGGAACGAGCACAGAGCAACGAGTTGCGGATTTTGTTTTTAGGAAATGTAATTTACCGAAAGGGATTACATACATTACTAAAAGCAATTAGCAAGTCGCGAGTTAACGGTTAAGGTGGAAGTGGTTGGAGGGTTAGCCGCAGAGCCAAAGTACGCAGAAGAAATGCGGAGGTTTGTCTCTAGATAATAGGTTATCTTCCGATGTTACTCATTTCATGGTGCGCTGGATAACAACCTCTGATCGAAATGTACAAACAGTCTCATCTTATGGTCGTGCCGTCATCGTATGAGGGCTTTGGGATCGTGTATCTCGAAGGGATGGGATTCGGTCTGCCTGCGATTGGGACAACGGCTGGAGCGGCAAGCGAGGTCATTACACATGGGGAGGATGGATATCTGATTGAGCCTGATGATGCGGATACACTCGCAAGCCATATCAATGAACTGGCAAGCAACCGAGAGTTATTGTTGAGTTTGTCGTTAAATGCGTTGAAGAGATATAAGTCCCAGCCGAGATGGGACGAGACGGCAAAGAATATTAGAGAATTCTTGCATCAAATGGCGATGTAGGGGCGAGATCTTCTCGCCCTGTTGTTGGATGTTACATATTGGGCAGGGAGACCCCGCCCCTACAGGAAAACATGATTTATTCCTTCCCCCATTACCTCCTCTCCAAACAATCCGTGGATGACCACATATTGGGCGGGGAGACCCCGCCCCTATAGGAAAATATGATTTATTCCTTTCCACATTATCTGCTCTCCAAACAAAGCGTGGATGACCGCGCACTAAATAAGGATGTGTTGTCTGCATTGAAGGCAAATCTTCCACAACATCCGCTCCGCATTATTGAAGTTGGCGCAGGGATCGGGACGATGCTCAGGCGGTTGATTCGGTGGGATGTCATTCATCAATGTGAGTATGTATTAGTGGACGAGATGGCGGAGAATATCGAATACGCGTCAGCGTGGGTAAAGGATTGGGCGCAGGAAGCAGGTTTGAGCGTGGAGAGAGGCGGGAAAAATCAGGTTCGGGTGTTTGACGATGCCCACGATGTCCATATCCAATTGGAGCAGGCTGACGTTTTCGATTTCATCCAAAAGAATAAAGAACCGGCGGAACTGTTGATCGCGCACGCGTTTTTGGATCTACTCCCGATGCCAGAGTCGATGCCAAAGTTGTTGTCGTTGACAAAGGATTTGGCATGGTTGACGATCAACTTCGATGGAATGACAACTTTTGAGCCAACGATTGATGATGTTTTAGATGAACAGATCGAGCGGTTGTATCACAAGACGATGGACAGCAGAGCAACAGGCGGCGACAGCAAAAGTGGGCGACACCTGTTTAGTCATTTGCGAAATGTCGGTGCGGAGATTCTCGCGGCAGGTGCGTCGGATTGGGTGGTTCATGCGAATGGAAAGTATGTGGAGGATGAGGCGTATTTCCTGCATTTCATCCTGCATTTCTTTGACGAGTCATTGAAGGAGCACCCAGAGTTGGACAAGGATGCTTTTGCATGGTGGCTTGCAAAACGGCGCGCGCAGGTCGATCACGGCGAGTTGGTGTATATCGCACATCAGATGGATTTTTTGGTAAAGGCAAAGTAGCAACCAAATGCTGTGAGATAATCAGGTAAAGGTTTATATAAAAAGCAAATGAAGCCGAGCAGTATAAAGCTTTATCGTGTACTGAACGTACTCGAAACATTACCAAGGGGCTGGTTAAGCGCGATAGCTTTGGGAACTGTGGCAATTCTTGGCGTTGTCGACTATCAGACGGGGTTTGAGTTATCGTTTTCCTTCTTTTATGTAATCCCTGTCGTGTTAACAGCATGGGTACTCGGTAAGGATACAGGGCTGATCTTTTCCATCTTATGTACAACCGTCTGGCTTGCCTCCAATTTACTTTCGGGTCAGGAATTTTCGAGTATGTTCGTTGGGGTGTGGAATACGTTGACCCGTTTTGGGTTTTATTCGGTTATTACAACTCTACTTGCAGAACTACGGAACACACTGGAGGAGGAACATCTTCTCGCGAATACAGACCCGCTTACGGGCGCGTTGAATA
Source organism: uncultured Chloroflexia bacterium (assembly GCA_963730175.1). Classification (GTDB taxonomy): domain Bacteria; phylum Chloroflexota; class Anaerolineae; order Anaerolineales; family Villigracilaceae; genus Defluviilinea. The sequence goes on from CAVSRF010000021.1 coordinate 40,512, forward strand.
GACGCTCGTTCAATGAGATCGCGGAGAAAAAGATGATTGCCGCGGAAGTGAACAATCGTCCATACACAATGGTATATATCGATCTGGATGACTTCAAAGCGGTCAATGATGCATTTGGACACTCAACAGGTGACCTGGTCCTGAAGACCGTTGTTGATGTCACCCAGAAGCAGATCCGAAGTACAGACTTCTTAGCGCGGCTCGGTGGCGATGAATTTGCGATCCTGCTTACCGATATCGATCAGGAGCACGCGGAATTCATTGTTCAACGCCTGCAATCTGCCTTGAGCGACAAGATGAAATTTAATGATTGGAAAATCACTTTCAGCATCGGCGTGTTGACCGTCCTAAGCATGCCCGAATCAGTTGACAAATTGGTCAGCTTGACCGATGCGCTGATGTACGAAGTCAAGAGCAAGGGCAAAAACGCGGTTCAGTATGCCCTATTCGAATAATGAAACGAATTGAGGAAAAATCCGTATAATGGGTACGGAGAACGTATGATCCACACTTATCAAATCGAAGGGTTGACACTACAGACAGGCGACGTCATCTGCACAATGAACGGCAAGCCCGATATTTTGCCTGGCGAATTCTGGCGCCTCATCGGTCGGCTCGTGCCTGGGGATGTGGACCATGTGGCGGTTTATCTCGGTCCCGATGGGCGATGCGTGGAAGCCGGCGCGCGCGGCGTGATCACATTTGACATCCCGCACGAACATTGGGATACAGAACTCATGGCGCGTCGACGCGGGCATTTGTTTGATACGTTCTACGGAATTGTCTCTCCGCTGGATGCTCTTGAGGTGACAGAGGACGAGCAGGAAGAGATGCGGAAGAGAGTCGCCCAGTATTGTCTTGCACAGGTTGGCAAACCCTATAACCTGAACTTCTTAACGCAGAAACGGAAGAAGCGTTCTATTGCAGTCAACTGGCATATAAAGCATATCAACAAGTGGGCATTGACCTGAACACAGGTCTCGCCATGGAACAACTCCCCGGAACGAATGCCATCATCTATCCGCAAGAGATCTGGGATGGGTTTAGCCACAGGAGTGCAGAAGGCAGATTGAAGAATGCGGAAGGTAGCGGAAAATTAATCACGAACCCGTTTCTTTGATATACCGTTCAATTGCAGGAAGTATAATTTTTATATCCACTATCCAGTTTCAAAACGGAGGACAAAATGACAACTGATCAGAACACAACTCCAAGTCAAAACGATAAAATCATGGCGGCACTGGCGCATATATCTGCCATCCTGCCACTTATGGGGGTAATCGCTCCCATCGTTATTTGGGCTACTCAAAAGGACAAATCTGAGTTTGTCGCATTTCAAGCCTTGCAGGCTGTTGCCTATCAACTTTTGATGATACTTGCATGGTTCGTGGGCATGGGATGTTATATGCTTTCATTCTTTGGAACATTCTTTTCCATTCCATTGGCCCAAGGTAACGGTAATGAACCTGGTCCTTTGTTCTTCCTTGGATTTATGATCCCATTTATCGTTATGGGTGCCATGTTTCTTGGCAGTGCAATCTTTATTGTATATGGCTTGATCGGAGCAATTCAGGTTTTTCAAGGCAAAAATTTTAGATACATCATAGTAGGTGACAAACTCGCCAATTATCTGAAAAAGGGTAGCTAAAAAGACAAACCCGTCTCTTTGAGGCGGGTTTGTCTTCCTTGCAAATGTTGAATACACATCAACCCCCTTTTGCATATTTCATCAATTCCCTTAATTGCTCGCGCGTGCCGAGCACGAGCAGTAAACCATTTGGAACAATAACCGTCTGCGGACCCGGGTGTGTATCAAACGTCCCATCATCACTGCGGCAAGCAAGGATCGTTACTCCCATTTCATAGCGGAAATTTGTTTCTGCGATCGTTTTCCCAGCCAGGGGCAAATCAGGTTGGATATGGATCTGTTCGAGAAGAAGTTCCAGCCCACCGACATGCGCGACTTCATCGAGAAAATCAGCAACACTTGGACGCATGAGCATGGTGACCATGCGCTTGCCACTGATGGTGTATGGAACGATGGTCCGGTTTGCACCGGCGCGAATCATCTTGGGTTCTGAGTCTTCATAATTTGCACGCGCAATGATCTGGATCTTCGCGTTCAAACTTCGGGCAGTGAGGACGATAAAAACATTTTCGGCATCGGAATTCACTGTGGCAACCAGCGCGCGTGCACATTCAATACCAGCCTGATTGAGCATGTTTTCGTTGGCGGCGTTTCCAACCACTGCAATATATCCAAGTTCCTGCGCGTGCGTGACGCGTTCCGCGTCTGTATCGACCACGATGAAAGGGATTCCCTCCTGTGTCAATTCCAGTGACACGCGCCGCCCGACGCGTCCAAATCCACACACGATGACATGCTCTGAAAGATTCGACAACATACGCGATCTCCTCCTGGTCTCAATGAGTTTTCGCCATTCACCAGACATCACAAATTCAACTCCAACAGTGACTGAAAATGCGGCAACTCCCCCACCACCCAGGATCAATGCCATGGTGAAAATCCGTCCCTGAGGCGAGAGCTGGCGGACTTCACCGAATCCCACTGTGCTAATGGTGATGACGGTCATATACAGGGCATCGACAAAGCTCATCCCTTCGAGCCAGTGATAGCCCGATGTGCCGATAAGGATCAGTGTAAGAAAAACGATGAAAGCAAAGATCAGACGATTGGGATAACGGGAGGATATGGTGCCCATTGGATGTAAATATACCCTACTTGAAGGCGTGACTGACATTATCTCTGTCATTGCGAGAGGTGCTCTTCACAACTACAAACCCGGTGGTTGAGTACGAAGGTATCGAAACCACCAACAACAAGTTTTACTTTGCTTATTTGGTGGTCTCGATACGCCGCTTCGCGGCACTCGATCACCAGGGTGGAGTGTAAATAGTAGTGTATAATTCCCCTACTACATTTTATCGAGTCCCATTTAACGGCTCATATATCAGCAGTCCATCGCTGTTTTCGTTTTTTGAGCAAGCAACTCAATTCCCCTGAAAAACACACAATTGACTTCTGAGGAACAGGAATAAGTTTTGAACTTCGAACAATTTAATTTGGATTCCCGCTTAATGCAGGGAATCAAGTACGCGGGTTATGAGACCGCGACTCCCATTCAAGAAGCGGCGATCCCCGCCGCAGTGCGCGGACGAGACATTATCGGTACTGCGCAAACCGGCACAGGCAAGACCGCCGCGTTCGTCCTCCCCATTTTGAACAGATTACTACAAGGTCCACGCGGGATGCCGCGCGCGCTCATCGTCACACCGACGCGTGAACTGGCTGAGCAGATCAATCAGGTGGTGCATGCGCTGTCGCTGGGCACAAAGCTGAGGAGCGCAACCATCTACGGCGGAGTCGGAGCCGGGAATCAGATCAAGGCTTTGCGCGCTGGCGCGGAGATCCTGGTCGCATGTCCGGGTCGTCTGCTGGACCTCATCCAACAACGTCAGGCAAAAATGGAACATATCGAAGTGCTGGTGCTCGATGAAGCCGACCGCATGTTCGACATGGGTTTTCTGCCGGATGTGAAACGCATCATCAAGGCAGTGCCTGTGCGCAGACAGACCATGTTGTTCTCGGCGACCTTCCCCTCTGAGGTGGAGTTGCTCGCCGGGCAGTCGCTGACCGAACCGCAAAAGATCGCCATGGGCATCAGCAAACCCGCGGTCACGGTGGCGCACGCGTTGTATCCCGTGCCGCAACATTTGAAATCTGGCTTGTTGTTGCAATTGCTCAAGCAGACCGATACCGATTCGGTGTTGATCTTTACCCGCACCAAACATCGCGCCGATAAGATCGCGCGCCAGATCGCACACGCTGGACATAAAGTCACGAGCCTGCACAGCAACCGCACACAGGGACAGCGTCAGATGGCGCTCAGTGGTTTCAAGAGTGGACATTTCCAGATCATGGTCGCTACCGACATCGCGGCGCGCGGTCTCGATATTGAAAGCATCTCGCACGTCATCAACTTTGACATGCCTGATACCGCCGATGCCTACATCCATCGTATTGGTCGTACCGGACGCGCCGAACGCACAGGCGACGCCTTCACACTCGTCACGCCCGATGATAACGACCTGATCCGACAACTCGAACGCATCATGGGCCAGCCCCTCGAACGAAGGACCCTCGAAGACTTTGACTACTCGCCTCCCGCGCCGCCGAGGTCTGCGAACGACCGTGGACGCGGCGCACAACGCCCCCCGCGCCCCGCTCCCACGCCAAATCGATTTTCAAAAAATCGGTTGGCGCCGAGGAGAAGGAAGTAAGGCAGTTAGCAGTGAACAGTTATCAGACCCGTCTCGATAAGAGGCGGGTTTTAGTTATAATTTCAAAATTATGAAAACATATCTCCTTGCTTGGAATCCTAAACGTTGGATATGGGACAATATTGCCTAAAATGTCCGAAGATGTCAAATTAGGAGAAAGATGTTCAAGACTCGTTGGAGTTCGGGAGTTTCTAAACGACAACTCAAAAAGGCGATAGGATTTTCCTAATTCGATTAGGAGAAGAACCAAAGGGGATTTTTGCCTCAGGCATTATATGTAAGAAATCATTCGAAGATTTACATTGGGATAATGAAAAATCTTCTTTAGGGGAAACTACAAACTATGTAGAAATCAAATTATGATACTCTTGCTAAATCCGAGACACAGAACCAATTTTGCCACAGTGAATTACTCAATGATCCACCGTTTTCAGAAATGCATTGGGATACTCAGATGTCAGGAGTTCAAATTCCAGAAAACATTGTATTAGAACTTGAAAATCTTTGGCTGATTTTTTGTAATTCCACAGCTTTTACATTTCCAGAAGAAGTTGAACAAACCCAAGAAGAGATATTCGAAGGAGCAGTTCGCAAAGTAACTGTAAACGCATACGAAAGAAACCCAGAAGCACGAAAGCAATGCATAAATCATTATGGAGCAAAATGCTCAATTTGTGGTTTCGATTTCTTTGAAGTTTATGGAGATGTTGGAAAAGACTTTATTCATGTTCACCACCTCAAGCAAATATCTGAAATTGGTGAAACTTACAAAGTAGATCCATATCAAAGATTTACGCCCAGTTTGCCCCAATTGTCATGCCATCTTGCACAAACGAAAACCACCATTTACTATTGAGGAAGTAAAAGATTTTCTAAGAAAATAATTATCAACGTATCGAATCAAAAAGGAGCCTGACGCTTTCGCATCAGGCTCCTTTTTTTGTCAACTAGTTACTCATTGTGACGTTGCTTGCCTGGGGTCCTTTGGGTCCTTGTTCGACTGTGAACTCGACCTTCTGACCTTCCTGCAAGTTGCGGAAACCATCGCCTTGAATGGCGGAGAAATGGACGAAAACGTCCTTTCCACCTTCGCGTTCGATGAAGCCGAAGCCCTTGTCACCGTTGAACCACTTCACTGTACCTGTTATTCTGTCAGACATTTTTTGCCTCCTATGGCAATTTAAAGATTTTTAGGCGTCTTGGTCGTTCCATCGGAGGACAAAACAAAACAGCTCACGGATTCGAAACCGTGAGCTGTGGCTGTTCTTCAAACCAACGTAACTTACCGTTATCCTACTGAGCCAATAGTAACAGGGTAATGAGAATAAGTCAATCAAAATTATCTATGTCCTTGCAAGGAAGGCATAGCCTGACGAGGCGTTCCTCAATTTAGGCGGAGATTGCTTCGCCCCCGCTTCGACTGCGTTCGCTATCGCTCACTCCGCTCAGCGCGACAATTCTCTAGTGCTATAATCCCACCTACTTATGAACTTTCTCATCACCGGAGCCGCGGGATTCCTCGGCTCTTCTCTTGCCAATCAACTCGCCCGTGAGGGACACCAGGTCCGCGGGATCGACGATCTTTCCACGGGCGATCCACAAGCGCTCGCGCCCGATGTCCATTTTACGCGCGGCGATGTCAGCGACCGCCCCAAGTTGTGGACTCTGCTCCAGGAAGTGGATGTCGTCTATCACCTCGCGGCGCGCGTCTCTGTGCCTGAGTCCGTTTTGTATCCGCGGGATTACAACAACGTCAACGTCGGCGGGACGGTTGCCCTCATGGAAGCCATGCGGGATGTCGGCGTACGCCGCGTCGTTCTCGCGTCGTCCGGGGCTGTTTACGGCGATTTGGGCGATCAAACACTGACAGAGTCCATCACCCCGAATCCGCGCTCACCCTATGCCGTCTCCAAGCTCGCGGCGGAATACTACGTCCGCACCATCGGCGGATTGTGGGGAATCGAAACCGTCAGCCTGAGAATCTTCAACGCCTACGGACCCGGTCAACACCTGCCCGCGTCGCATCCGCCCGTTGTGCCACATTACCTGAAACAAGCCATGCGCGGCGGGACATTGGTCGCACACGGAGACGGAAACCAAACTCGCGATTACGTCTACGTGGATGATGTGGTCAGCGCACTGGTCGCCGCGGCAACCGCACCAAACATCAATGGATTGGTCATCAACGTTGGTTCAGGAGCAGAAACAAGCATCAAAGATTTGATCAAACAGGTGTTGAATGTGACAGGCAGTAACGCCGAAGTCATCTACAACGCCACAACCTCTGGCGGCGTCTCACGGATGCGTGCAGACCTGTCCCTGGCGAAAGAGAAGCTGGGATATCATTCATCCATCAAGTTGGAGGATGGGTTGAGGTTGACGATGAAGAGGGATAAGAGGTTTAAGTAATCACCACGGAGAGCACATGATGCAGCACAGAGCATCTAATACTGTCGGAGAGAGGAGAACTTAATCAAATTCACCGACTGGAATCATTGTTTGCGGCAATTGAAGTACATCGGCACCTGATGGTTTCAGGTTTACTCGAATCCGCATATCAGCGGCATTAGCTTATGAACTCAATACAACGCGGTTATTACACAGTTGAGCAACGAAAAACCTTTACCCATGACCTATAAAGAGATCAAGTTGGATGCAGGGTATCGATCTGGACTTTCTTGTAAACGATAAAGTCATTGTCGAAATTAAATCTTCTGAAGCGATTATTCCAATCCATGACGCACAAATCCTTTCGTACCTGAAACTCTCTGGTTGTAAAGTCGGCTTATTAATCAATTTCAATGTAAAGTTGGTTAAAATCGGCATCAAACGTTTCGTTAATGGTTCTATCGATAAATCCTCTCCGTGATCTCCGTCGAACTCTGTGGTGAAACAACTCCAATCCTCCTCCGCTACTTTTTACAACCGCCCCACATTGACCGTTGCACGTGAACTCATCGGTGCGCGGCTGGTTCGAATTTTGGATGGCGTGAAACTCGTTGGGTCTCATCACCGAGACTGAAGCGTACATCAGCGAGAAAGATCTGGCTTGTCACGCGAAGGCTGGACTGACTCCACGCACCGCGCCGATGTACGGTGAGCCGGGACATGCGTATGTCTATTTCACGTATGGGAATCATTGGATGCTGAACGCGGTCACGGAGCGGGAAGGATTCCCTGCGGCGGTGTTGATACGGGCGATCCAACCCATCGAAGGCGTGGATGTTATGATGGAGAGACGTTCGGGACGCGATACGTTTGGTCCCGGCAAATTGACTCAGGCGATGGGAATCACTAAAAGTGAGAACAATGCTGATTTAACGGGAACAGCCTCCGGCTTGTGGATCGAGGCGGGGCATTTTGTCCCAAATAAAAACGTGACTAAAAGTCCACGTGTGGGTTTAAATGAATACGCCGGAGCCGTGGTTATCCAAGCCGTGGCGGTTTTTAGTCAAAGGTTGGAAGATATCAAACGAGGAGATTGCTTCGTCGCTTCGCTCCTCGCAATGACATAAAAGGAGACTTTATGGGATTACTTGAAGGTAAGAACGCATTAGTGTTTGGTCTGGCAAATGACAAGTCCATCGCGTGGGGCATTACGCAGGCGTTTCATCGCGAAGGCGCAAATTTGGGAATCAGCTACGCGGGTCAGATGCTCGAGAAACGCGTGATGCCGCTGGCTGAAAAAGTGGGATGCCAATGGGTCGAAGAATGTGACGTGACAAAGGACGATCAGATTGCGATCACTGCCGAGAAAGCCGCAAAGCATTTTGGCAAGATCGATGTATTGGTTCATTCGATTGCGTTCGCGGGCAAGGATGAGTTGAGCAGACCCTATTATCAGACCAGCCGCGAAGGCTTCAAGAACGCGATGGATATTTCGGTCTTTTCGCTCGTGGCGTTGACGAATGCGTTTTTGCCGATCATGAATCCGGGCGCATCGATCTTATGTTTGACATATGTTCGGCTGCAGTAAAAGTTGCCCCGAACTACAACGTGATGGGTGTGGCAAAGGCGGCGCTGGAATCATCCACACGCTATCTGGCGAATGATCTGGGTCCACAGAGGAATTCGTGTGAATGCAATTTCGGCGGGGCCGATCCGCACGCTTGCCGCGGCAGGCGTGGCGGGTTTCCGCGATATGTACAAGCATTTTGCAGATGCTGCACCTCTGCGTGAAAATGTAACAATTGACGACGTAGGCAATACAGCGGTCTTTCTCGCTTCAGATCTTTCTACACGTATCACGGGTGAAGTATTGTATATTGATTCGGGTTTCAATATTATGGGTGTGCAGATAGCCGCCAAGGAAGAGAAGAGCGAGTAGAGAGCAATTCGGTGGTCGAGTAGTTTCGAGCGATAGCGAGAAACGTATCGAGACCACTAATTTCAAGAACACTTATAATCGCTGGTCTCGACACCTGCACTTGCGTGCTGGTGCAAGTGTACGTGCTACGCACACTCGACCAGCGGTTATTATTTCTACGGTAAAATAATCCCCATATGTTCAAACGCAATACAACACCCACTGAAACACAACCACCCGTCCAAGCCGTGGAGCGCATTACGTCCGTGCTTGGGTCGGGTGTCATCTGGCACGGTTCGATCACCGGCTCGGGCGGCGTCCGCATTGAGGGCGCGTTCGAGGGCGAGATCGCTTTACGCGGTATGCTCGTCGTTGGCGAGACAGGACGCGTCACCTGTCAGAACGTGCGTGCAAATACGGTCATCGTGGCGGGCGCGGTGCGCGGCAACATCACAACTCAAAAACTGGAAATTCGCGGCTCAGGGTCGCGTGTGGGGGGACGTGGTCACAACCGCTTTCGTGACAGAGGAAGGCGCGTTCCTGCGCGGTCAAATTCGGATGGAAGAAACGGTCGAGCTGGACCTCGGTCCTGCCACTGAGACGACACATTCGGAGGCGGCTCAAGCAGAATCCATCGCATCGACGCCGATCGTTGTGCCTCCCGACCCTGAAAAAACACAAAGACTCCCGAGAAAGAAAAAGGCGGAATAAACAGTACAGACCCTAAAGGTCTTGGAGACCTTTAGGGTCTTTTTGAAAACCATGAAATATCGCGACCTGCAAATCCAAACACAACGTGAAGCGCCAAACAATGCACGGACGGAGGGATTCTCCTTCCTTGTCCGCGCGGGGTATTTGACTCGAGAGAACCTCCCGACGAAGTTGGGCGAACACACGCTCGATCATTTACGGAAGTTATCGGATAACGCGTTACTTTCTCTGTCAACCATTGGAAACGAAAACGAGACCTTCTTCCCCATTGCATCGGGAGATATTGAAGTTGCGCATTGTCCATCCTGCAAATATACAGAACGATTGGAGTTTGCGCGATTTGCCAAGACAGCACTTCCACAAGAGGAGCAATTACCTGTTGAAAGAATCGCCACTCCCGATTGCAATACAATCGAGTCGTTGGCAAATCTTCTCAACATTCCAAAAGAGAAGACCGCCAAGGCGTTGATGTACACACGCGTGAGTGATGGTAAATTTATTTTTATCGTCGTGCGCGGGGATATGCAACTTAGCGAGGCAAAGCTCAAAGCGCAGGTTGGCGATGTCCGTGCGGCGAGGGCGGAGGAAATTGTCAGCGCAGGAGCGGCGGCGGGGTACGCGTCAGCTATCGGGTTGAAAGATGCGTTGATTCTCGTGGATGATCTTAGTCCCAGCTTCGCAAAATCTCGTGGCGGGGGCAAATGAGTCGGGGTGGCATTTGAAGAATACAAATTATGGAAGGGATTATTCCGCAGAGATCGTTGCGGATTTGGTTCAGGCAAAAGAAGGCGACGCTTGTATCCATTGCGGCAATCCGCTTTCAGTTTTGAGTGCGATCCGTTTGGACGATAATTTTGAGAATATTCTGCTGGCGCTCGCTGAGACTCATCACGACGACAAAGGTTTGACTCTTCCACATCCTGCCGCGCCATTTGACGTGTATCTTATGCACATCGCTGGCAAAGAGTTGGATACACGCGCCAAAGCTGAAGAGATTTACAGCGCATTGCAAGGTGCGGGCATTTCAGTTTTATTCGATGACCGCGATGAACGCGCAGGTGTCAAATTTAACGATGCGGACTTGATCGGCTGTCCCGTCCGTGTGACGGTGGGCGAAAAGGGTTTGAAAGAGGGAATGGTAGAATTGAAACCACGCAAGGTGAAAGAGAATCAACTTGTGTTGGTTGATGAGATCATTGAGAAAACAAAATTCCATTTGAAATGATATGGGTGCCCCCGCCCCAACATAATAATGAACAACCCCAAAACCGGACATTTTCCCCCTGCAAAACGAAGCGGCATGACATTACACGTAATCGTCATCGTCGCGCTTGCCGCCACATCTGCATGGGGATTTTGGAATCTTTCGCGGGCACAGGTGGGACCTATCATTTGTGACCTACTTGCTTGTTGCTTTTCTTGCTTTTGCGCCGATTCCCATCTTTGGTTATCGCGCCTACGCCCTCCAGCGCGCGGACTATTACATTGACCGCGATAGTCTCGCCATATTGTGGGGATTACGCGTCGAAGATATTCCGCTGACCGATATCGAATGGATGCGCCCTGCAACCGACCTAACTCGACCATCATCCTCCCTCATTTCCGATTTCCCGGAGCTGTTCTCGGTACACGCCGCCACCCCGATGTGGGACTCGTTGAATTCATTGCGTCAAGTTCAAACAACCTGATCCTGATCGCAACCTCAAAACATGTCTTTGCGATCTCACCTGAGAACGCCGCCGCACTCGTTCAAACATTTGCCCGTGCAACAGAATTAGGGAGCCTGACACCCGCCGCGCCCATATCGGTTCATCCATCCTTTATCATCACCCAGGCATGGGAAAGTCCCGCGGCACGCTTTTTATGGACGAGCGGATTCTTTCTCAATCTCGGTCTTATGGTATGGGTTGGCATATTGATACCGTCACTAACACAAATCCCTTTCGGTTTCAACGCGTTCGGTGTGCCTGACGAAGTCGCTTCGTCCGCTCAACTGATCCTGCTTCCGCTCATCAGCGCGTTCATGTTCATTATTGGCATCATCGCGGGATTGTATTTTTATCGTTGGGAAAAACAACGTCCGCTTGCGTTTATCGTTTGGGTTTCAAGCACAATCTCTGCAGTGTTATTTCTCGTGGCAGTTTTGTTTTTAGTGACAACACCTGTATAAAAACCTTGCTGGTCGAGTAGCTCCGAGTGCTTTTCGAGGAGCGTATCGAGACCTGGCAATTTCAATCAAACATGAAATCACATAGCGTGGTCTCGATACGTCCTTCGTCTCCGCTACGCTTCGCTCAGGACTACTCGACCACCAGTTGAAATAGAAATTATTTATGCAACTCATCATTGGCTTCATCCTCGCAATCATCATCGCAGTTCTTGCTTATCGCGTACACAGTCTCAACAGAAGCGGAGCATTCGCGGCAACCCTCGTTGGCACAATCATCTTTGGCTTGGGCGGATGGCAATGGGCAGTTCTTCTTCTTATCTTCTTCATCACATCATCGGCGTTAAGTCGTTTGTTCAAAAAACGCAAACAGGGACTCAATGAAAAGTTCTCGAAGGGACACGAACGCGACGCGGGGCAGGTCTTCGGCAACGGTGGGCTGGCGACGGCTTTTGTGTTGGTTCATTTTTTTTTTCCCGAATCAAGCATCGGCTGGGTCGGATTTGCCGCGGCGCTGGCGGCGGTCAATGCGGATACGTGGGCAACAGAATTGGGAGTTTTGAATCCAACTCCACCGCGTATGATCACGGATCTAAGAAAGCGCGTCGAAAAAGGGACCTCGGGCGGGGTCTCCCTCTTTGGAACTTTCGCGTCGCTATTGGGCGCTTTTGCCATCGCCCTCCCCGCGGCATTGTTTACTGCTAACTGGTCACTTCTGCTACTCATCACCCTCGCCGGACTCGCCGGTTCCATCTTCGAACTCTTTCCTCGGCGCGACGGTGCAAGCCATGTACTACTGCCCCACCGATAAAAAAGAGACCGAGAAACATCCACTCCACACCTGCGGCACGGAGACGGTTCACATCCGCGGCTGGAAATGGCTGGATAACGATTGGGTCAATTTTGCATGCGGTGCGTTTGGGGTTGTGGTGGCACTTCTATTTCTTGTATAAAACAGGAAAAACAGGGACAACACACATCAGCGCTGTCCCTGTTTTTTATTACTTGATTACTTGTCACTGCTGACTGATTACTTCTCTTCTCCACTCGGCTTATTCGGCTTCCAATTCAACAACTTCCACAACAACCAGATAATCAACGTGGGCGGCAGAATAACCGGTAGTATCACCACAACCAGCCAGATGAGAAAGTTGAAGATTCCGCGGTAAGCCACGGTAACAGTGTTCTTCGCGTCACCGAAGGTTTCGCCGGGTTTCCACGGGGCAAGCGTCGCTGTAGGACGAGGCGTGTTCGTCGGGGCAATGGTCGGCGTTGGTGTAGGAGTCAGTATGGGCAGATCAGGCTCAAAGTTGACAGTGATCGTCGAAAAGGCGGATCGGTCAGAGATGTAGTTCATGCGTCCCTTGATCTGTTCGATCTGAGACTCAATATCAGAGAGTTGCTGATTGATACGCAACGCTTCATCGACGGTCTTGGCATCTTCCAAAAAGGATTTCACCCGGTCGCGCGTCGCTTCGAGATTGGTCAATTGCGATTGCAGATCCACATACTGATCGGTCACATCCTCGCCTGAAGCATTTTCATCCAACACACGAATGGACAGGTCACGCAAGCGATTGAGCGCGTGCTCAAATTCACCCACAGGAATACCAATAGTGATCGTAGCATACATCAGGTTATTGCCAAAATAATCCTGATACCAAACGCGCGAACTGACAATGTATCCACCCAAGTCCGAAACGATCTGTGTGGAACGATTGACCGCCACACTGGTATCTTTCACCAGCAGGCGTACATCTGCATTCTTGATGATCTTACGATTGGTATTCTGTACGACCACACTTTCCCCCGCTTGATTGCTAACCTCAAATGCCGCCATCGTGGGAGCAGGCAAAGCGGCAACATCCGCGGATTGAGGGACAGCGGCTCCGCTTTCAGACTTCAACGCAGGCTCCTGAACAGCAAATTCTTCATTCATGGCAGGCGCTCCAGTTGCGGCAGGGGCAAAGTCGCGCATGGGTGCCTGCGTCGCGGCACTTCCACAGGCAGCGAGCAATAAAGCCACAATAACAGACAACATCAACAAACCGGATCGAATTTTCATCTTATCCTCCGTGAAAAAGATTTTATATTTCGGCGTTACATCATGGACGAATTATGGTATGGAAAGTTCCCCAACACCCAAAATCTTCAAAGGATACCCGGTGAAATTCAGGGCAACCAATCTATAACACGTAGGGCGACCCTGTGGTCGCCCGTTTTATTTCAACAACTCTTCGATCTGCCCGCAATGTTCGTTTTCGTGCTGTGCCATTCTCCGCACTTGTGTAAAGACCGTGTGCTCACGCCTTTGGATGGTTGCCGCGCGTGACCAATCTTCAAATGACAACTTCTCCAACACTTTCAACAGTTTGTTCCGTTGTAATTTAAATGCCTGAAACGATTCATGAAATGGAAGTTCGAGATAATTCGTTTTCTTGATCCACTGCCGCGGATGATGATAAGGCACTGTTGGACGATCCTCCGCCAGCATCTTTTCAACGCTCCCTCCCCACACATCGGCACACGAACGAAGATGTGCAAGAATGTCGTTCACAGACCATTCATTTTCATCAGACCTGCCTTGTAGTTGAAACTCATCAACGTTCTTGGTCACCATTCCAACACGATGCAAAGTTTTCCCCAACAAATTTAGATATTCCTGAATTTCAGCGGGAGTTGCCTTCATTTGGTTTTTTCAACCACCTCGATCGGTTCGCTCGACCATCCATCTGTTTGCGATTTCACAACCAGCTTTGCCACATCGACGGGAAACACATTTTCGTGTTGGGATATTTCATCGATCGGCATCCAAATGGGAATGTAAATCCCTTCCTGTGGGTCATTCGGGTCTGAATCAGTAAACTCTTCCCCGGTTCCCGTTCCAAACTCGCCGCCAACTCTTTCCACCAGATAATAAACCTGTGTGCTTTGATCAAAATGGATGCTCACTACTTTTTGTTTGATGAGGACTTCCAACCCCAACTCTTCCATCGTCTCGCGGATGGCGGCTTGCTCGGGAGTTTCGCCTTCATCCACACCGCCGCCGGGGAAAACAAAATAATCCACCCCACCGCGGTGACGCTCGATCAATGCGACTTTGTTATCTTCGATCAAAATAATTCCGGCACGTGTTCGCACGAGGCATCACCTTTCTAATGATTGGACTTTAACCACTCCAATGCAGAATAAAACGTCGTGACCATCAAAGCATGAGAAAATTCGCCATGCTTCACCATCTCCGTTACTTCTGCTATTGGGATAAGATGCACTTCAATATCTTCACCATCATCCAAATGCTGTCCATCGATCTTTTCCGCGTTCAACGCCAAATAAGAATATACACTGTTCGATTGTATGGCAGGATTCGCATATAGCTTTGCAACTTCAATGAATTCACTGGCGGTATATCCTGTCTCTTCTAACAATTCACGTTTTGCCCCTTCTGCCGGATCTTCGCCTTCTTCCACCGCGCCACCGGGAATCTCCCACAAGATTTCTTTCACACCATGACGATATTGGCAAATCAACACCACTTCATTTTCCTTG
This sequence comes from uncultured Chloroflexia bacterium, assembly GCA_963730175.1. Classification (GTDB taxonomy): domain Bacteria; phylum Chloroflexota; class Anaerolineae; order Anaerolineales; family Villigracilaceae; genus Defluviilinea. Next base: position 55,547 of record CAVSRF010000021.1, read on the forward strand.
GTCAACGCAATGACATTTGCCCACGCGCCAAATTCCAAAATAGTTGCATCCAAGAATTTACCGTTTGCCAATTCACAATGATCGACATGAATTCTCGGGCGAATATAAGTTGACTCCAAAACTTTCCACGGGCAAATCGTCATAAAATAATTTTCCTCAAGTACACATCAATTTGCAAAAAATGTCTTAAATTTCTCGATCACAGGTTTGATTGGCGGGCTGACATCTTCGGGAATTTCATTCGCAGCGAACCATTTCCATTCTGTATGTTCGTTATTGAGCTCTATCTCACCGCGCCAATTATGTGACAAATACATAATGGTGACATTATAAACTTCGTCCCCATTTGGATATTTGTAATAAAGTTCTGGTCCAGAGAATACACCAAAGAGCGACATCTCTCCAATTTCGAGATGAGTTTCCTCAAATGTCTCGCGTTTGGCGGCATTCTCGACAACTTCACCGGGTTCAGTTGAACCGCCCGGCAAGCCCCAACATCCATTATCTGAGCGTCTCAGCATGAGCAGGCGATTCTGCTCATCGAGCAAAAATATCCCCGCGCCGACCATGAGAATTGGACGATGACCGATGTATTCGCGGAGTTGGAGGATGTAATCCATTAAAGTCCAAGTCCACGCGTGGCAGTAAAGGAGGTGTGAGACATAAACTTTTTCTACGGCAACGGATTCCCCACCGCGCCACTACACGGCGCACCGGGTTCAGGGTTTTGCGGTCCCTGTTCGTAATAAGCGATAAATTTGGCAATGCGGTCATCAGGCAGGGAATCGATCACAAGTTGGACTCCCCAAGCTGTCATCACAACGGGCGTTTTCTGTGAAGGATAGGGACTCATCAATACATAGCCATGTCCACCAACTATTTTCTGTAAGTCAGCGACTTGTGACTGATCTAAATTGGTCGAGTAGGTTACCCAGACCGCGCCATGCTCCATGGAATGCAGTGCATTGCCCAACTCAACGGGCTGATCATAAATTCCACAATTCTGCCATTGACTGTAATGCGCGCCAAACACAGGAGGCGTATCCCCTTTGGGATCGGTCACTGAATCTACATGATCATGATATTCCGATTTATCGGGGAACGTTTGAACGCCTGTGATACCACTGTCATTGGGAATGGCAGGCTTGTCGGAGAATCCACCTTGCGGCATGGAAGCAGGTGACTGCTGGGTTGCAGTACTGCACGATGTCAATATGACTGATAGAACGATCACCAATAAAACGATATTTTTCATATTATGAACCTTATACGAATCAGAGATTGGGTTTACTTTTCCGCAATCACCCAGGCGGTATTTTCTTCCGCTTCAATCCTGATCTTTGCTTCCGAAGGAAACAGTTGTGCGATTTGTGGCGGAGCAAGAAAGTGACTACGCATGAGCACCAGCTTCTCGGCAACCGCGATCAACTTGACAGCAAAGGTGCGGAAGTCCGGCTCTTCGATCACCAACCTGCCTCCCACTTTCAGACACCCGGTATAACTCACGAATTGTTTCAGCCTGATCAAGGACGTGATGCAAAGCATCCACCATGAGAACGCGGTCAAATGCGCCATCAGGAAAGGGCAAATGTTCAGTCTCGGTTGATGCTGCCGACAGATCTTTTTGGTGTGCCTCGGCGAGCATCCCGCGCGAGACATCCGCAACAACGACCCAGCCCACGTGCGGACGAAGCGCTTCAGCTACGCGTCCCGTTCCGCCGCCCGCATCCAGAAGATTGCCCACATGCGGCAAATCCAATACTTTGAGCATTTCCTCAAGTCGCGCAAACGGAATGGCACGGTCATAGAACCGAGCGATCAGATTGAAATGAGAATTCATGAAATGGATTTGCTTTCATGTGCCCGAAGCGACTCTACCGCCGCAAATGTGGACTTGGTCACACCGATCAACTGCTCATACGGAATTGGCGGCTCGCCACCCTCGCGAATGGATTTGGCGAAGGCTTTCCATTCGTTCACCCAACCTTTATCTTGCGCGCCCTTCGCCTCGCTCTTTCTTCCATCACGAACTGTTTGCAGCGAAACAAAATCGTCCAACACTGACACCTGTCCCCCACAAAACACTTCGACGCGTTCCTTGGGAAAGGATTTGTCACCGTTGGCAAGGTAGTCCACAACGCCAATGGAACCATCAGGGAAAGTGAAGGTCATGGAAACATTGTCTTCGCGGTATTTGCCATTATCGGGCAATGCATGCGCGGTCACTGAGACGGGAGCTTCTCCAACGAGAAAGGTGATGAAATCAATAAAGTGACAGCCTCGCCGATGATTCGTCCACCACCGATAGTTGGGTCTTGAGTCCAATGGTTGAGGGGAATGGCTCCAGCATTGACTCGGTAGTGAACATACATTGACGATTGACGATTAACAAGTGACGATTTGAGTTGTGCTGGCGAGAGGGGCGAAACGGCGATTGAAACCTACAGTGAGTAGCGATTGGCTATTAGCTTTTAGCTGTTTGCTAATAGCTGAAAGCTGAGTGCTATTAATAGCCAGCGGCTTTTCAACGAAGACATGCTTACCGGCTTTCAATGCCTTGATGACCAAATCCGCATGAGAGTCGTGGCGAGTGAGGATGGCAACGGTGTTGATGTTTGGATCGTTGATGATCTCGTCATCATTTGAAGTGGCATATTTGAATCCAAACTTTTTACCGGAGTGTTGTGCGTGGAGTCCGCCAGAGGAGGCGATACCGATGAGATCAATATCACCGGCTTTTTTGATGGAGGGAAGGAGGACAGAGTTAGCGAAGAGACCGGCACCTAGAACACCTAACTTGACCGAGGACTGAGGACGAATGACAGAGGATGGAAATTCAACTTTATTTCCTTTTTCTTCTTTCGCTTCATCGTAGGTCAACAACACTCCTAGAAACGGTTGTTTCTTTTTTCCGGTGATGACTTCGTAGGCTTTGATACCTTGCTCGATGGGAAAGCGATGTGTGATAAGCGGTTGGACTTTGAGTTTATCCTTCGACATCAAGTCCACGACTGCTTCGAAATTGCGACCTTCTGTCCAACGGATGTAGCCGAGGGGATAGTCTTGTCCGTCCTCTTCATAGTTGAGGTCATAACGACCAGGTCCGTAGGAGCGGGAGTTGATGAAGGAAATTTCTTTTTCGTAATAGACCTTGCGGGGAATGGATAATCCAACTGCGCCGGTTGCGACGACACGGGCGCGGTCACGGGCGATGATACCAGCGAGTTCAACCGGGTCATTGGAGGATGTGTCGGCGCAGATGAGGATGATATCGAAGCCGCGGTTGGCGGTGAAGGCTTGAGCTGAGTCCACGGCTTGGTCGCGGGAGACAGCCTCAATTCCAAGTGAAGAGGCGAGGGCGAGGCGGGCGGGATCAATGTCAATGCCAAGGACGTTGCATCCAGCGGCAGAAGCGATCTGAGCGGCGAGAAGTCCCAAAAGCCCCATCCCTATCACTGCGATGTTTTCACCGATCTGCGGTTCAGCCAAACGAAATCCATGAAGGGCAATCGCACCGAGGGTGGTGAAAGCCGCGGATTCAAAATCTACGTTCTTGGGAAGAGGCGTGAGGAGATTGCGGGGAACGACATTATATTCAGCGTGGACAGCGAAACCACCGCCCGCGCAGGCAACGCGCTGACCCACTTTGAAACCCTGCATGTTTTTGCCAAGCGCAACGATGGTTCCAGCAGAGGAATAACCGAGCGCCATGGGTTGATCGAGACGATTGAAGGCGGCTTGAACAGTATTGACCAAACCTTCGCGGCGGGCTTTGTCAAGAACCTGTTTGACGAGGTCGGGACGAGAACGCGCTTTACCAACCAAACTCTTTTCGGCAAATTCGACAACCATACGTTCGGTTCCCGCAGAGACCAGGCTTGCTGACACTTTGACAAGAGCCTGTCCATCGCGCGGAACTGGCATGGGCACATCTTCGATAACAGATTTTCCGTTTTTGATATTTTGGAGGAGTTGTTTCATATTTATTGTTTAGATGAATTGAGAATGAGTTACGTTGAGAAAGTATAACCCAACTTGTTACATGAACCTGAAGCAGACAACCAATGACAAATGTCACTTTTACGGTTAAGGAAAAACTTAATTATTGACTTTGATTTTTGCGAGTGCTATGCTGATAAGTATGAAGAACAGCGCGAGCTGTTCATTTACCATTTCCAGAATAAGGAGATTAACATGGCACTCGGTGGTTATGCAGATAAAGTTGCCTGGGTTGACCTGACCACAGGCAAAACAGAATTCAAACCCATCCCAGAAGAAGACAAGCTCAAGTATATAGGGGCGCGTGGATTGGGTGTAAAGATGGTCTATGACAACGGTCCCAAAGTGGACGCCCTCTCTCCCGATAATATTTTATGTTTTATGAATGGACCTCTCACTGGGTCTGAAGCCAATATGAGCGGACGCATGGCGATCGTGACAAAATCGCCTCTGACCGGAACCGTAACTGATTCTCACCAAGGTGGCTGGTCCGCTGCCCGATTACGCTGGGCTGGCTTCGACGGCTTGGTCTTCAAAGGCAAAGCCGCAAAACCAACCTACGCTTACATCCATGATGGTCAAGTGGAATTGCTGGATGCATCAGAGGTTTGGGGCAAAGGTGTGCACGCTACCGTAAAACATTTTCAAGAAAAATACGGCGAAAAAGATTTGACCGTGATCTCCATCGGTCCTGCGGGCGAGAAGCTGGTCAAGTTTGCATGTTGGATCAATGAAGATGACCGCGCCAGTGGACGCGGCGGCACAGGCTGCGTGGGCGGCAGCAAGAATCTCAAAGCCGTCGTGGTCAAGGCCAAGAAGAAGATGGTCAAAGCCGCGGACCGTGATGCCTGGAAGCCTGCGCATGATCGTGCTCTTAAAAACATTATGGCTGAAGAGAATATCACCAGCCCGCGCAAGGGCGGTCTCTCGGTTTACGGCACCAACGTATTGATGAATATCACCAACAGCATTGGCGCTTTGCCCGCTAAAAACAGTCAGCTTACCTCTTTCGGTGAAAACGCTGAAAAGATCAGCGGTGAATATGTAAACGATAATCTCTTGGTGGACAACCCCACCTGTCATGCCTGCCCTGTGGCTTGCAAAAAGGAAGTGGAAGTCAAGGATGGTCCATACAAGGGATTACACATGGAATCCGTCGAATACGAACCCGCCTGGTCCGTCGGTTCAAACTGCGGTAACAATGATGCACGCCTTGTCGCCAAGATGATCGACCTTGCCAACGATTTTGGCTTCGATGCCATCGAGATCGGTCACCCGCTTTCGATTTGGATGGAAGCCAGCGAAAAAGGCTACACCAACGGCGATGGCAAACTCGCCTGGGGTGATCCCGATGGCATGACCAAAGCCGCCGAAATGATCGCCAAGCGCGAGGGACTCGGCGACATCATGGCAGAAGGCGCCAATGCCACCGCCAAACACTTTGGTCATCCAGAACTCGCGATGACAGCCAAAGGTCAGGGCATTCCTGCGTACGATCCACGTGGCATGAAAGGCATGGGACTCGGCTACGCAACATCCAACCGTGGTGCATGTCACCTGCGCGCCTATGTCGCCGCCGCTGAATTGGGCGTTATGCCCTTCGGCTCGCTCAAGGTTGATCCGCTGGCATGGAAAGAAAAGGGCGGCTTGGTCAAGGTCTTCCAGGATATCCACGCCTTCTCCGACAGTATGGATCTCTGCAAGTTCAGCGCATTTGCCATGGGCACTGATGAATATGCCCAGCAATACTCTGCCATGGTTGGCATCCCCTTCACATCTGATGATGTTTTGAAGACAGGCGAGCGTATTTACAATCTTGAACGCCATTACAACAACCTCGCAGGCTTTGGCGAAGGCAGTGACGTTCTGCCAAAGCGTTTCACCGAAGAAGCCTCCACTCAGCCCGGCTCAGTGGGTCATGTTTGTGAGTTGGATGATATGCTTGCAGAATATTACACCGCGCGCGGCTGGAATAACGGCGTGGTTAGCGAAGCCAAATTGAAAGAGTTGGAAATCGCTTAGCTCGGTAAACAGTAATCGACAAAAAGACGACGCACCTATTAGGATGCGTCGTCTTTTATTTTTTTCTCGCTTCTTTCCTAACCTCAAACTTGTTTCTGTCTACCAAAACTTTATCTCTATTTCAGCATTCTGCACTTATCCCCCAGCCCTGAGTGTTTTCTTCTAAACCGCTCCAAGAAATCATCTGCAACCGCATCATCCAACTCCATCGTCAAACGGGATTGTCCCACCGAAAGCGAAAAGAGTCGAAACGGCTCCATCTTCTCGATCTTCACACTCCAGCCATTTCCTTGAATCAAATCCTCGCCGATTAATGTGCCACCCAATTCCTGTAAATATTCCTTAAGTAAATAATGGGGAATACCGCGCATTTCGTGGACAACGGTCCGCATTGAACTATCCGCCTCCAACAGGAGGAAAAATATCCACCTTATCATTTGGTTGAATGATCGTGTCAAATTTATCGGGCAGGTATACCGCCTCACGCCCATTAATAAAAAACTTCATATGTGATAGAAATTGATCATTCTCGTCAAGCAATTCCTTGCGCATGGCAGGATAATCCCTGACGAACATCAGCACAAGTTGAATGGCTGTCGTACCCGTCTGGCAGGCTTAATTCCACCGTCTTTTTGCCCACAATGGGACGCAACGTAGCATAGAAATTGACCTTCATGATCGTATCTACCATGCTCCAAACTCTCCTCAAACAAAAGTATACAACAAAAAGGCTCGGATTTGACTCCGAGCCTGGCTTAAGAAATTAAAGTTATAGCGTACCTATACCTATGGACACTGAATGATGCCCTGCGCCCAAAGGCAACCTCCACAGACAGGCGCAATGGTGTTGCCCAGACAGTCCTCTTCGTTGGTTTCAGAGAGGTCACATCCACCGCAGAAGGTACAGGGAGCAAAGACAAAGTTATGCAGGCGTTCGCGATATGCCAAATAATCGGGATCAAGCCAAAGGTCAGAAATGGAACGTTGGTTTACATCCCCAATAATGTGCTTTTTCGAGAGGCGCGGCTTATCGTGGAGGTAACTCATATGTGTGTGCATCAACGGCCAACACGGACTGACCTCTCCCGTCCACGCAATGGACATGGTACCGTTCTCAACGAAATTGCACACATCGTTTGCCCCACCCCAATTGTTACCTGCATAACTGATGTTCAAACCACTGTTGAACAATTCAAAAAGAGCCTCACGGGTAAACTCGTCAAAGTCCATTTTGGGCAGACTGAGTTGCGGAAGATGCGGGGCTTGTAAATAGGCAATGTCTCGTGTGGTACGGTTGTAGAGTCGCTCGGATTGCATATCATCCGTAGGTGGCTGCAGGTTGCTGACCGAATAATATCTTGCACGCAGAGATTTTCCAATTTTGATGACCTTGGGAAGATCGGCAATATTTCGTTTCATGGCTACAAAAGCGATGCCGATCTCAGGTTTTGGGTAATGTCCAGCAGCCCGCATTTTAATAAATCGTTGGAGGTTGCTTATAACATTTGGAAGTTCAGCGCCAAGCCGAACATCTGCAAAACTTTCAGGTGTCGCGCCATCCATGGATACCCAGAGTACATCAAGTCCGGCGTCGATAAGTTGTCGAGCTATTTTCTCGTTCAGAATGGTACCGTTGGTTATCAACTCCACTTTAACACCTAAGCTCTTGATACGTCGAATCCACTCAACGGTTTTCGGATGAAAGAGTGGTTCCCCGATCCCACCAAAGTACACGCTGGGAATCGGATCCATCTGTTTCAAACTGTTGAAGATGTTTTCAAAAGTCTCTTCGGTCATTCGTCCGATGGGTTGATCCCACGCATTACGGAAGCAGGTGATGCAATCGAGGTTGCAGGCAACCGTTGGCTCGATATAGACTTTGGTGAGATGCGTAATGGGACGGTGCATGCGGACAAAGTTGTGCCCTTCGTCGAGTTCGAACCTTCGAGCCAGGATTCAGCCCATATTGACGGGCAACTTCGGGCGGAAGAATGAGGCGTCCCTGTTCATCCACTTCTGCCCAGGCGGTGGTCTGTTTCGTTGATAGAACTGTCATGGTCTCTCCTTACAAATGAACCAATTCACATCCATCTTATCTGTTTTTGAAAGAATTTCACGTGACAAAAGTTACCTTTTGCTGTATACAAACAACCCAATCGGGGAAATGATATAATTTTCAAATTCAATTACCAAGGAGAAATTTCGTGGCTGACCAACGAGTTCAAAAATTCGCAAAAGTTTTGGTTGAACATTCAGCGCGTATCGTTCCCGGAGATCGGGTTCTCATCGAGGCGACCACAGCTGCTGAGCCCTTGATACGAGAGTTGTATACCCAAGTTTTAGAAAAAGGTGGTTTGCCTCATCCAATGATCGGTTTTCCGGGTATGGTGCCATTTGTGCAGGAAGAAATGTATCTGACATATGCAAAAGATACGCAACTCGATTTCGTGCCAACTTTTTATAAACTTGCCTACGATGAATTCGAGAGCCGCATCCGTATTCATTCTGCGACGAACACACGTGCAACATCCAGCATCGACCCGGTCAAGGCACAGCGACATAGCAAGGCGATCAGTGCAATCACCGAATCACAGATGAGACGTGGAGCCGAAGGAAAGTTCAAGTGGGTCACCACCCTCTACCCCACTGATGGATTTGCACAGGACGCCGGAATGAGCCTAAAAGACTATGAGGACTTTGTTTTCAACGCCGTCCATGCAAACGAGGACGACCCGATCGCTTACTGGAACAGCACAGCGGAAGGTCAACAAAGAGCGATCGACTTTCTTTCAACCAAGGATAAGGTCACATTGCGCGGACCCAACGTTGACCTGACGCTTTCGATCAAGGGGCGTAAGTTCATGAATTCAACGGGCATGTACAATATGCCCGATGGTGAGGTTTATACAGGACCTGTTGAAGAGTCGCTCAACGGTTGGGTAAGGTATACATATCCAGCCATCTATGGCGGCGTAGCAGTGGAAGGCGCAGAGCTCCATTTCAAGAACGGACGCGTGGAACAGGCAACCGCTGCAAAGAATCAGGAGTACCTGCTTAAGATGCTTGATTCGGATGCAGGCTCACGCTATGTCGGTGAGTTTGCCATCGGCACAAATTATGATATCAACAAATTCACAGGGAACATCCTGTTCGACGAAAAGATCGGTGGCACTTTCCATATGGCGCTCGGTGCAGGCTACCCGGAAACGGGTTCGCACAACAAGTCTTCGATCCACTGGGATATGATCTGCGATCTGCGCACCGATTCGGAGATCACTGTGGATGGTGAGTTGTTTTATAAGAATGGGAAGTTTGTGTTTGGAAAATAGTTTACAAGTTATCAGGTTTAAATGTTTGAAGGTTGAGAACAGTTCTCAACCTTCTTTGTTTAACTTGCCAACTTCGAAACATTCGAACTATTAATAAAACCCAACCGAACTATCGATCCTGCGCGCATACTCGGCAATTCCACCGTCTACGCTAAAAACATTCTTCCAGCCCTGACCCACCAACCAACCTGTCACTTGTGCACTTCGGATTCCATGATGGCACATGACATAGATCGTTGCATCCTGTGACCGTGCGGATTCAGACAACGCGTCCGTGCCTTCGCTGCCCAAACGGCTCATGGGTGTGACCTCAAGCCTGCTGTCCGTTAATTTGGCATACTCCAACTCTTGAAGTTCACGCACATCCAATAAGATGAATGTATCCTCAGATTTTAATTTCTCGGCAAGTTCGGTAACAGTAATTTCAGGGATCATCGCTTCTCCGTAGGAGCGGGGGTTCCCCGCCCAGCATGGGGCGAGAAAACCTCGCCCCTACAAATTTATTTCAGCGCTTTCACGTACAAACGCTCGGCATATTCCTTGACCATACGGCGCGTGGAGAATTGCGGCGTGACCGTCTTGATAGATTCCTTCATATGGTTCACCCATTCAACGGGAATATTATTGATATCGCGCCCATAATACATGGGGATGATCTCATTCTCAAGTTTGTTATACATGTCTACTGCATCAGCGTGATCTTGTGCATCGGATGATTCCCATTGTTTATCTTC
>CAVSRF010000022.1:0-104516 GCA_963730175.1 uncultured Chloroflexia bacterium
AGGTGTCTCGGGTTTATAATTTCCCCTGAACAGAGACAAAATTTGTAATCGAATGAGCATCACATGTTTTTTCTGTTTCAACCCGCAGGAGGTCAATATGGATAACAAGGCAAAACAACGAAAAACTATTCTCGGTCTTGGCTTTGGGTTTCTTATATTAATCGCATGTAATTTATCTAAAGAAGCAATACCTCTCATCGAAAAAACCTCTGTTCCTTTCATACCTGGGAATCCTACAGCTACCCCCCTAGGCAGCGATATTAACGACTCCAATTTTATCAAGGGAGTGGAAGCCTTCTATAACGGCGATTATGAGGAGACGATTATCCTGATGAACGCGGTAATCGAAGCCAACCCAAACCTAGCTCCACCCTACCGGTATCGCGGTGCTGCCTTAGGGCTCACTGGAAAGTGTACAGCAGGACTTGCAGATGCGGAAAAAGCGATCTCTTTGGAACCCGACTATGCGGCGGCCTGGGCTATACGCGGATTGAACAATGCGTGTCTAGGGAACGAAGAGCAGAAAACGAAAGATTATGAAAAAGCTCTTTCCATTGATCCAAGTCTCGCATTTGTTCATCATAATCTTGGGGTTGATTATTATCAGCGAGGAAATTACGAAAAATCTTTGGATGAATATAGCATGGCTGTTGTCATAGATCCAACAAGGTCATCTGCCTGGGCTGGTATGGCAGAAGCCCAGTCCAAACTAGGACGTTACGATGAGTGCATTCAGAATACGACAAAAGCGTTAAACATTAACCAGGAGGAGTGGCTTGCCTATTCTGATCGCGGGGTTTGTGAACAATTGATTGGTGAGAATAATGAAGCAATTACAGATTTCAAGATTTTTCTTGAACATGATCCCACGGATGCAATAATTTGGTACGATCTGGGTACCACGCAACATGCACTCAATTTACCTGAAGAAGCGATAAATTCGTTCACCAGGTCCTTGGAGTTAGATCCATCTTATTATCAGGCGAACATCAATCGTGGTTGGGCGTTGATAGATGTAAAAAAATACGATGAAGCACTGGCTGATTTTAATAAGGCACTTGAGTTTGGCGATATCCCAGCCGCTTATTCCGGTCGGGGCACCGTTTACTACTGGCTCGAAAGATACGACAAGGCAATTGCAGATCTTGAATTGGCGGCAAGTGCCATGCCAGACAGACCACATAGCTTTTGTATGCTTGCCTATACCTATTTTGAAGTCGGGAGGTATCAAGATTCACTGGATGCAGCGACGAAAGTCAACCAGATTTCACCCGGATGTGGCGGACAGCACCTCATTACAGTACAGGCGAGAGACTATTATGAATTGGGAGATTATGAGCAGGCAATCTTATATATGAACCGTTCCATGGAGGTGCAAGAATTTACCCTAGGTTTTTACTATCGAGGCAAGATGTATCAGGCGGCAGGCAAAGAGCAAAAGCCATCCTTGACTTGGAAACCTTCCTGAAACACATTCCTCCCGATGATGAATATCAGGATGAAATTGTTGACGCCAATACAAGGCTCGAACAACTAAAGAAATAATGTTCTTACAACATGTCGGGCGGATATAGAATCCGCCCGTTTTTATTTAAAACAGCTCTGGTTTATAATTCCCCATAATGGACGCCAAAACACTGCAAGTTCTTGAATATCCCAAAATACTCGAACGATTGAAGTCATACTGTGACTTCTCCGCTTCGATGGATTTGGCGCGCTCACTCGAGCCGACCGATTCATATGACCTCGCGCTTGCTCGTCTCGCAGAGACAACCGAAGCGCGCAACTTATTCTCCACAAATGACATCGGCATCGGCGGCGCACATGACATCCGTCCCGCGGCCGATCTGGCGGGACGTGGCGGCGTGCTTGATCCCCAACAATTACTGGATATCAAATCCACATTGATCTCGTGCCGCGAAATAAAGAAATCGCTTGAGCGCAAAACGGACGAGTACCCTCGCCTCGCACAGATCGCAGTGGGGCTACCCGAAGCGCACGGAATCGTAGACGCGATCACACGCATCCTCTCAGAGCGTGGCGAGGTGTTGGATTCTGCATCACCGAAATTAGCCACACTACGGCGTGAGGTCAAGGTTGCACACGACCGTTTGATGTCGCGATTGCAAAAGTATCTAACGGATTCTGCCTCCAAGTTACAAGAGCCCATCATTACACAACGTGACGGACGGTACGTCATTCCATTGCGAGCGGAATTCAAGGGACAAATCAAAGCGGTCGTTCACGACCAATCATCCAGCGGTGCGACATTATTTGTAGAACCATTGCCCGTTGTGGAACTCAACAATAAAGTACGCGAACTCGAATTAGCCGAGCGTGATGAAGAGCGACGAATCCTTCATGAACTTTCTGTACAAGTTGGTGAATATCGCGACGAGATCAACTATGGTGTGGAAAATCTTGCGATGCTTGATCTGATCTTTGCGAAAGCAAAGTATGCAGAGGAATTGAAGGCGAGCGAGCCAGTGCTACATCAGCTTTCAGCAGTTAGCGGTCAGCGATTAGCCAAAAACGAAAAGGAAGAGCTAAACGCTAAAAGCCAAACGCTTATTCGCTTGCTTCGTGCGCGTCACCCTCTGCTCGATCCTCAAACCGTCGTCCCCACCGATATTGATCCCAAGCCTGGAACGCGCGCCATTGTCATCACTGGTCCGAATACGGGCGGTAAAACGGTTTCGCTGAAAACGGTTGGTTTGTTCGCGCTCATGGCGCAAAGCGGATTACATATCCCTGCGCAAAGTGGCTCGGAGCTTCCGCTCTTCCACGATGTCTTTGCGGATATCGGCGACGAACAATCCATCGAGCAATCGCTCAGCACATTCAGCGGTCACATCACGAATATCATCCGCATTCTCAAAAAGATCGATTCACGTTCGTTAGTCATCTTCGATGAACTCGGCGCGGGCACCGATCCACAGGAAGGCGCGGCGTTGGCGCGTGCGATCCTCAACCACTTGCTAGAAACGGGATGCACGACTCTCGTCGCGACACATTATCCTGAATTGAAAACCTTTGCACATTCAACAGATGCCGTGGTCAACGCCTCTCTTGAATTTGATATCAAGACTCTGCGCCCAACGTATCAATTTAACTCTGGGACTTCCTGGACGCTCCAACACGCTCCTCATCGCACAGCGACTCGGTCTCTCCTCAGCCGATCATTGATTCTGCCAAAGGAGAGATCAGCCCTGACAACTTGCGCGCCGACAAACTACTCGACGATATTCGCAAGGAACGTAATCGCACGTCACGCGAACGTCAGAAGCTGGAGAAAGCACGCGGCAAGCTGGAAGCGCAAACCAAAGAACTCGAAAAGCAACTCGAGAAGATCGAAGATGAACGCCGTGAAGTGATCGCCAAGGCACGCGCCGAGGGCGAATTGGAAGTGGCTGTTCTCAAACGAAATATCAACTCGCTAAAGTCTCAACTCAAAAAGGCGAAGCAACCGCTCGAAGCGATCAAATCCATTGAAGAGAAAATGGAAAAGATCGAGGAGAAGGTGGAAGCACCGGTGGAGCGACGGAGGACGGAAGACGGAGCACGGTCATCGGTCATTGTTCCTTCGTCCCTAAAACTGGGAGAACAAGTCACTGTCAGCACGTTGAATGCTGATGGTGTGGTGACAGCTTTGGGTGAGTCTGATGCGGAAGTCCAGATCGGGAGTCTGCGCGTAAGGGCGAGAATATCTGAGCTGGTGAGGAAATCCGGTGAACAGCCATCCGTAATCAGTGAACAGCCATCAGTTTCAAGTATCAAGTCTCAGGTTTCAAGTACAAAATCTCCCGGCATTGAGATCAATCTGCGCGGCAAGCTGGTGGAGGATGGACTTGATGACTTGGAGCGTTATTTGGAGCGGGCATATACATCTGGTTTGTTGTTCGTGCGGATCGTGCACGGCAAAGGGACAGGCAAGATGCGCGAGGCAGTTCGTAATGCGTTGAAATCCAGTTCGTATGTCACGTCGTTCGAGGAGCCGAAGGAGAATGAAGGCGGCGCGGGCGTGACGGTTGCGAAGATAGCAAAATGACAATATAATCTTTTTATGCAAACGGGAGCAAATATGTCACTGGATGACGCCATCAAACAAATGACGGATCTCATCAAATCGGCGAGCGGGGGCGCAGATGTAAAGTGTGTAAAGATGTCGGATGAGGAGGCGAGGCTGAGTGTGTACGCGTCTGCAGGCGACATGGAGAGAATTAAGACTGCAACCTTTCAGCCCACTATCAATCTTTTAAATAGCGATGGGTTGGATATTCAGGTGTTTGTGTACGATAAGGATGCGCCGCCGTTGAAAGGTTAGAATGTTGGCAGGTTTGAAAGTTGAAAAGTTAAACTCCCGAGAGGGAGTCTTTTGTTAAGTGATATATCGCGCTCCCGAAGAGCATCGGGACAATGTGAGCGGAGTGACGAACGATAGAGAGGAACGCAAACGAAGTGCAGGGTTGCATGTAACTCTGCACTTCGTCTCCACTCGCCTATCGGCTCGTTCCGCTCAGCGCGATGAATTTGTTGCCACGCGCCAAACAGCATTCAGCGCTTCAAGCCCGGTCATGCGATGGATTTGTGCGGCTTCATCGGTGAGGTAGATGTCCCCTTGTAATGGACGATCCTTGCGTGTGTAAAGTCCGCGGTTGGGGAGATCGGATACTGCCGCCCAGAAATTCCAGAGCGGGAGATCATATTCGGAGGCAAGCAGAGCCATGTCATTGTTGATGCGTTCGTCCTTTTCGCGGTTATCGGCTTTGGTGGCAAGGATGGGCACAACGCCGGCATCGATCAATTGTGTAATGACCTTTCGCAAATATTCCGTGTTGCGCGACTCGAAGTGTGTACCAATTTGAATGATGACGAACGATGGGTTATGAATCCGCAACTCACATTCGACGGGTGTCTCTGCAAAGGTGCATCCATATTTTCCGCGATGCCATTGCGTCCACAACAACGCGCCGGGCGTGGTGCCGTCTTGTGAAGTGGGGCTTTCACGGTTGAACGAACCGCGAAAGTTTGCAATGGTCTCTTGCAATTCAGGTGAAAGACTTTGCACAACTTTTTCATCCGTTTCGAAGACACCAAAGAACGCATCGGGACGCGACTGGCAATCGCCGAAGATCGAGAAGGCATGCGGGTCAGTGCCGTGCGCAATCCCATATTCATAGATGGTGCGCAGGGTTGGGTCAACAGTTGGGATCACGGACCAGTTTTTCCAATCCACAGGGTCGAGGGTGGCTTCGGGAGTAACGGAAGGAAGCGCAGATGGCGTAGCGGATATGCTCAACGGATTGGAAACAGATAAGCGGACAGAGGGAGTAGCAGACGGTGGAACGTAACTCTTTCCCAGATTCACGGATAGAAGCGGATGGCGTTAAGGTTGGGATGATCGTTGTGTCTGTACTACAGGCGGATAACAAACAAGCGATCACGATAAGAACGAATGGTCGTTTCATTGGGATAAAGTATATCCACAAATTGATGGTGACGTTTTAGTTTTATGTTAAACTTGGCGACTATGACAGACAAACCCTACCTCGGACTTTTGGATCGTTACGGACATCTACTCGACCTCCCGTCTCACACGCGGACCGTGAGCCTGCTCGAGGGCAATACGCCTTTGATCAAAGCGGACAGTTTATCCCGCCAACTCGGCGGCGGCTTTGAGTTGTTCATCAAATATGAAGGGCTCAACCCGACCGGTTCCTTCAAAGACCGCGGCATGACCGCCGCTGTCAGCGAAGCGTTGGGGCGCAATGCTACAACTGTAATTTGTGCTTCGACGGGCAATACTGCCGCGTCTGCCGCGGCGTACGCGGCGCGGGCAGGGATGAAGTCCATTGTGTTGATCCCACAGGGAAAGGTCGCGGCGGGGAAGTTGGCAGGCTCCATTGCTTATGGCGCACAAGTTATTCAAATTGACGGTTCATTCGATGATGCATTGACGATGGTGGTTGCAATAACGAATAAACATCCCATCTGTTTAGTGAATTCGATCAATCCATATCGCATCGAGGGACAGAAAACATCGGCGTTTGAAATTTGTGATGTGTTGGGTTCTGCACCAGATTGGTTGTGCTTGCCAGTTGGGAATGCGGGCAACATCACAGCCTATTGGGCAGGATACAAACAATATAACGAGATCAAATCCACGGGCTTGCCACAGATTTTAGGAGTGCAAGCCGCGGGTTCTGCTCCACTCGTGTTGGGTCATCCCGTGGACAACCCCGAAACGGTCGCGACCGCCATCCGCATTGGGAAGCCTGCACGCGGCGAACAGGCAATTGAAGCGGCAGAAGAATCAAAAGGAAGAATCATCGCCGTGACCGACGCACAGATCCTTGATATGCAAAAGATGCTGGCAAAACTCGAAGGTATTTGGGTGGAGCCTGCCTCCGCTGCGGGACTTGCTGGTTTGGCGAACGATATTGCAAATGGCAAGTTAAATCCCAAAGGCAAAAGAATCGTTGCGATATGCACCGGTCATGGGTTAAAGGACCCGGACATCATTACGAAGGATATGCAGAAACCACAGATCGTCTCGCCGAAATTGGAGGCGTTGGAAGAGATTATTTTAGGGTAATTTATCGCGCTCATCGCTCATGCGTTCCTTGCTATCGCTCGTCACTCCGCTCAGCGCGATGGATAGAAAATTATGAACATCACCATCAAAGTCCCTGCCACATCTGCCAATCTTGGACCTGGGTTCGATACCCTGGGTCTTGCTTTGGATTTGTGGAATGAAACGCGAGTGGTCAACGGATTTGAAGCGGATACGTTAACGGATTGCTTCGCGAAGCGGATAAGCGGACAGATGCCACGGATGAACAAATTGTTGTTTCCATTGAAGGGGAAGGCGCGGGAAAAATTTCAACGGGGAGGGATAATCTTATTGTTGAGGCGGCGATGAGGTTGGCGGAGTTGGCGGGGAAAGAATTACCTTCGTTCAAATTGAGTTGTGTAAATCATATCCCCATGGGGTCAGGACTTGGTTCATCGTCAGCGGCAATATTGACCGGGTTGCTTGGGGCGGATGCGTTGTTAGGTGAACCATTTTCACGAAATGAGATATTGAAGATCGCGGCGGAGATGGAAGGGCACGCGGATAATGTCTCTCCGGCGTTGTTGGGCGGGTTGACGTTGTCCTCGGTGAATGTAGCTGAAGACAAGGTGATCGTACGGCAAATTCCGATTGGGATGGATCTGTATGTCACGGTCGTGTTGCCTGATTTTCATTTATCGACAAAGGAAGCGCGGGCAGCGTTGCCGAAACAGTTTTCGATGAAGGATGCAGTGCATAATATCAGTCATGCCGCGTTGGTGTTGGAAGCCTTCCGTTGCGGAGACTTGAGTCTGCTTGGCGAAGCGATGACCGATACACTGCATCAACCCTATCGCTTGAAGTTGATTCCCGGTGCGGAAGCCGCGATGGAGGCGGCGAAGCAGGCTGGAGCCGTAGCCACGGCGCTTTCGGGAGCAGGTCCCAGCTTGATCGCGTTTTCTTCGGAAGCCGAATCAGCTATCGGGGAATCGATGAAGCGTGCGTTCGAGGAGGCGGGAACTCAAGGCAAGGATATTTAATTTGAGGGTATCAGGTCGAGGGGCTGAAATTCACAACATGTAAGGCGGATGGTCAGATCCGCCCTACATTTGATTCCATTCTTTTGCAAATTTCAAAATGCGCGGTTTGATGTAATAGGCGAACGGGTCGGCAACGGAGCGGCGTTCGGCGATGAGTTGCATCGCGGCTTGCGGATCGTGTCCCTGTGCGATGAGGATGCAGGCACCCATTGCCACGCCGCGGTGACGTCCATAGGCGCAATGAGCATAAACCCTGCCGCCGTCACGGATCGTTTCGAGCGCGGCTTGTGCACCGCGTATCAATTTTTGAATTGAGAGCGGAAAGAAGGGACTGTCAATCGAGCGCAACCAGAGGTGGAGATGTGCTGGCGTGGATCAGGCTTGGGCGCGGACGTGAGCCGCATGTTGATGATGAGTTTCACACCGAGGTCATGCAGTCGGTTGTAATCTTTGAGGGAGGGCATGTTGCCGATGAAGAGGTCGTCGGTGATTTTCGAGAAGTTCATATGGGGAAATGTTATCATAAGATAACGGTTTAGATTTCAAAAAATCGACATACAATTTTAGGATATTCTTCACTATCATTGGGGGTGTTGTCCATGTTAGAGTAGCCATTGGCAAATGATGACATTACATACTTCTCAAAAACAAAATCCCCGCAAAGCGCGTCATATATACCTGCTCATAATGGCGCTGGGATTTATCTTATTTCTCGCGCCCGGTTTGCTTCTGACAGAAACCGTGGGAGCCTCACCGGACCTGCAAACGGATGTGACACCAACCGCTCGCCTGCGCCCACGCCAACCTTTGACCCTAAAAGGCTCGATAAGCCCGTCGCTCCCGCAGTCCGTGCGCAAGTAGATGAAGGCGCCGAGATCTATTGGGGCATTTGCATGGCTTGTCACGGCGACTACGGGCAGGGACTCACCGACGAGTGGCGCTTCGGCGGGTTTGGCGAAGACGGCAATTGCTGGCAATCGGGTTGTCATGGAAAAAATCATCCGCCGCATGGGTTCGAGATCCCCAAGAGTGTGCTCCCCATCCCGGCGTTGAGTTCGGCTGGTTCGTTATGGCGCTTCGAGAATGCCCAGCAACTCTATGATTATGTCGTTGTGATGATGCCGTGGTGGAATCCCAACTCGCTCACACCCGAGCGGGCATGGCAGGTCACCGCCTATCTTTTGAAAATGCAGAAAAGCCTGCCTGAAGGCATTGTACTGAACGACACCAACGCTTCGGCGGTACCTGTCCATCGGCATATCTGCGTATCCACAAAACCAAAACACGGCTGTTTATTTCTTCGTCGGGACTTTGCTGCTCGGGCTGTTCGGATTCGTCGCCCGTGACTTTATCGTCCAACGAGAAAACGCTTCAAACGCGGACCGAGCGCCTGCTCCTGCACGACCAAGCTTTGTCGCCCATTTGCATCCTCCCACCATTCCCGCACTGCAAGCGCGTTGGCGGTTCACGTTGGGCGCAGGCGGGATGGCGGTATTCCTTTGCCTTATCCTGACGATCACCGGCTTGTTGGAGATGTTCTATTACATCCCCACAACCGAGAGTGCCGCCATCTCAGTCGAGACCATCACGAACTTTGTACCGTTCGGCGCGTTGATCCGGAATCTGCATTACTGGTCGGCACAACTTTTAGTGATCGTGGCGCTCATCCACCTGGCGCGCGTGATCTTCACCGGAGCCTATGGCGCGGACGGAAGTTCAACTTCCTGCTCGGGCTGGGACTCTTCGTCTTCGTCGTCCTGCTTGATTTCACAGGTTACGTCCTGCGCTGGGATGAGGGCATCCGCTGGGCATTGACCGCCGGTACGAATCTGCTCAAATCCATTCCGGTTATCGGGGACAGCGTATATGTTTTCGTCCTCGGCGGCAGTCAACCGGGACCAGCGGCATTGGTGCGTTTTTACTCGTGGCATATCTTCGTGCTCTCGCTGACAGGCGGATTCTTCATGATCTGGCATTTGTTCCGTGTGCGCCGTGATGGAGGTATTTCCGTGCCGCCCGCGGCGCAACGCGAGGATACAAAACGTATCTCACGTTACGAGTTGTTGAAACGCGAGATCATCGGAATGTTCGTTGGCTTGATCGTTCTCATCGTGTTGTCGACTTTATTCCCGGCTCCCATCGCACCGCCGATACGGGAAAGCACTTTGTTGAATGCCGAATCAAGCGCGCCGTGGTTCTTCCTGTGGGTGCAACAATTATTGAAGTTAGGTGACCCGTTCCTTTTGGGCGTCCTTTTGCCGCTTACGATCCTTATCCTGCTTGGAGCGATGCCTTACATCTTCACGAA
The DNA here is from genome assembly GCA_963730175.1 of uncultured Chloroflexia bacterium. Classification (GTDB taxonomy): domain Bacteria; phylum Chloroflexota; class Anaerolineae; order Anaerolineales; family Villigracilaceae; genus Defluviilinea. The sequence continues at coordinate 9,902 of CAVSRF010000022.1, forward strand.
CATTAAACAGAATGAATTGGGGCGCTGGTTCCCGCGCAGTGGACGCGTCGTTCAAGTGCTGTTCGTGATCCTTGCGATCTTCATTCTTGACCTTAACCCTGCTTTCCATTTTGAAGGTGCCATGAAAAAACTATCCCGTAGAGAATTTCTAAGTCTGGCGACCAACTCACTCTTTGGGTTGAGCGCCGCGCTCGGTCTGGGCGGACTGATCCGATTCCTATCCTACGAAATGGACCCGGCTCCACCCTCCGAATATGATCTCGGTCCCGTCTCGGATTTCCCGGTGGGGTCGCGCATCCTGCTTATGCATATCCCTGCCGTGGTGATCCACGAAAGGGACGGCTGGCTGGCGATGAGTTTGATCTGCACGCATCTCGGCTGTACGGTTGAAGAAAAGGAAGGGAAGTACGAATGTCCGTGCCACGGCTCGAGATATGACGAAAAAGGACTGGTGCGGCGCGGACCTTCGAACAAGCCGCTCAATAAGTTGAGGGTGGAAACGAACGAGGCGGGGAATGTGATTCTGTATATGAGTTAGAATGTGGGAAATGCTCGGATTACAATAGAATAAGTCGGCACACAAGGTTCACAAAGGGCAGGTTCGTATGGCAGAGACCGAATTCAAATATGATGTTTTCATTTCCTACAGCCACAAGGATGAAGAGTGGGGGACAACTTAAAAGCCGAACAGGTGAAATATGGATAACATAGGGTTATTACTTATTCTTTCCATAATTGTCTTGATATTTGTAATGATTTTGGCGATAGCCATTGGATATTTCTGGGCATCGTCAACAACAAAAACCAATTAAACAAATAAAAGAACAGAGTGATGAACTTATAAACAAGCACAAGAACAATTGCAAAGTTGGAAAGAACAAGAATTAAATGCTCCAGTCGTCAGCAAATAAGTGACGCCGCGAAAGGTCAGGCAATTCAAGAAATGCAAGATCAAGTGAAAAAATGGCAGGAAACAGAACTTCAACAAACTCGACAACAGATATACGATTCAGTAAAGGGTCAAGCCGCTCAGCAAATGCAGGAACAAATTCAAAAGTGGCAGGCAAACGAATTAATTCAAATACGTCAACAAATGCTGGAAGGAGTTCGGGGAGAGGCAATAAAAGAAGCACAGGAACAACTTGTAAAATGGCGAACTGAAGAATTAGAAAATGCAAAAAGTCAAATGTGGAACGTTCTTACTAAAGAAGCAACTGTAAGCCTTGACCAATGGAAGGTGGAAGCCGAAAAAGAGATTAGAAAAGACGCGATTGATAAAAGCTCAATCTGTCACAATGGGGAAAATGACAGAGCACATGGTTCCTTATTTGCCGGGATTTGGCTTTAACCCTGCAGATGCTCGATTTATTGGAAGTCCTATTAGACTTGGTAGTTTTTGATGGTTTAAGCGATGACGAAGTAAAGCGAATAGTGTTTGTAGAAATAAAGACAGGGTCATCAACATTATCAACAAGGGAGCGACGGGTACGAGATGCTATCGTTGCCAAGAATGTTGAATGGATGGAAGTAAAAGCAAATTTAGATGGAGCAGATGTCGTTCGCAAGATCAAATCAAGAAAAAAATCCAATTCAAGTTCGTAAAACAAGAAAGTACGTATGAAAACCGATTGGCAAAAGTTTAGAAACAGTTTTGATAAATTTGTTGTTCAAGATTTGAAAAAGTCTTTGAGTATGAAATAACACGTAGGGGCGACTTGTCAGGGACTGACTTTCGTCAAGGTCTTGCAAGACTTCCTTGCTTGACGTAACGACCGATAGCGCTTGGAGAGTCGCCCCTACGTTACTGTTTTTTGAATTCGATATTATTGAATTGTGAATATGATGGCCTTCTGAGAGATGGACCACACTTCACCATTCCTAAGCAGGATGCTCTCACCGGGGACCCACCAGCCAGCTACAGGTTCGGTTACCTCGCTTTCAAAAGAGTCACTGGTGACGATGGTTTTCAAGTCCGGGGAGAGTTCATAGATCCACACCTTGGTAGTGTTCATCTCTTCCACTTCAACAACAAGCATTCTTTTCTCCGGTGACCATAGCAGGTCGGTGGCACACTCACCTTGCGGGAGTTGTCCATCAGTTGTGCGGGGTGTGAAGGCTTCCGAGTCGTCGAGACGTGCGATCTCAAAAGGCGCGTTGGTGTAAACGATGGACTGATATTCAGGAATCCAAAGCGGTCTGTCACGGGCTGTTCCCTTACCGTCCACGTTATTTGTGACAGATTTGGTCAATTGCCGTGTTTGTCCGTTATCAACAGAAATAATGAAAACCCCGCCATTTTTTAGATAGGCAATTGATTTACCATCCGGTGACCATGAAAAATTCCAGGCGACATCCGCAGATAACGTTTTGAATTCGTTCGGTCCTGTGAAAAGTGCCAGTGAGCCATCACCCAAAGCGGCAGCCAGGTATTGCTTTGAGGTGTTCGGATCAATTACGGGTGAGAAAGCAGCGCTCTTTACGCGATCTGGCCACCACATTTCGGATGTCCCTGAATCTGTAATCATAGACCCAAAGATCCGGTATCGTAGAGATTTCCGGCAAAAAGTGGGAGGAGAACGCGATCCGCCCGGTCAGGGGGTGTAATCCCAAAAGAATTTAATATCAACCGGGGAAGGTTCAAAGGCGCCTGTTCCATTGCGGATGGTGAGCACCTTGTCATCATGCCACTCACTGCTGTGAAATGATGGCAGCCAGACCAGGGATGGAAAATTGGATGGGATGAGAGTGGGCGTAGTTTGCGGGGATAAGGTTGCGGTTGGCTCTACCAGGGTTTGGTCGGTGGCTGTTGCGCTGGGAGCGTTGCCCTGCGGCGCACATGCGAAAAGGATAAGTTGCAGGAAAATAAAAACAGTAAACACTTTGTTTTGTTTCATAAGTACTCTCCTTATATGATTTATGAATAAAAAGGGGAACCACTAAATTGTATAGTCATCAAACAGATAAACAAACAGTGAATTAGTACTGCCATCGTTTACCTGCACACTGATGACCAGCACCTTTATGAAGTCTTATACATTTGTGACTTTAAATGGTTGAAATGTTGAAGAACAGATGGTGGTGATTGAAGCAGCCCACCACCCGCCCACTCCCTTTTTGGGAGGGCGGGGAGGGTCGTTTTATGCTAGACTCGGCGCATGGAAACCCATCTCTACCTTCATCAACACCTACTCCCCCGAATTCAAACAAAACGTGAAGAACGATCCGTCAGGATGACAAATCGGGAAAAGCTCACCTGATATTCCATGTCGATCTTACTCTTTCAGAGTTTAACCTTAATTACGGAGAATCACCATGACCTTCCCCCAAACCTCAGGCAGTCCACACCACTTCCTTGCCAGTCTCGCCGGCGGCTGGACGGGCACATCCAAACTGTGGCTTGAACCCGAAAAATTATTGGATGAAGCCCAGATCATCGGCAATATCCAATTGATATTGGATGCCCGCTTTGCATTGTTCTTATATCAAACCTCCGTTGAAGGAGAAACACAGCACGGCATGTTTACCTTCGGCTATAACACCACCCTCGACCGTTACGAAGCCACCTGGGTGGACTCGTGGCACAACAACACAGGCATCATGTTCTGTACGGGACACGCCATCGAAAACGGATTCCAAGTCCTCGGCAGTTATCCCGATCCCGCAGAAGGACCCGACTGGGACTGGCGCACAGAAGTCGAGTTGGTCGATAACGATCATTTGACGATCACCGCCTACAACATCGATCCTGAAGGCGCTGAAGCCAAAACGACCGAGGCGAAGCTGACAAGAATGAAGAAATAAAGTGCCTCGCGCTGAGCGGAGTGAGCCGACAGGCGAACGTAGACGAAGTGCGGTAACGCGAACGCTTCGTCTGCGCTACCGCTCCGCTCAGCGCGATGAAATGGAGTCCCTATGAACATCCTCATTATCGGTGGAACACGTTTTCTTGGACGTCACCTCGTGGACTCCGCTCTCGCACGCGGACATAAAGTGACTCTCTTCAACCGCGGCAAAACGGACCCTGGCCTGTTTCCCCAACTGGAAACAATTCTCGGCGACAGAGAGCACGACATCGCGAAACTTGCGGGTCGCGCGTGGGATGCCGTGATCGATGTCGCAGGGTATGTGCCGCGCATCGTCCGCCTCTCAGCCGTCGGGTTGGAAAGAAGCGTGGGGCGTTACGTCTTCATCTCATCCGTTTCTGCATACGATGACGCCATCTTAAGCAAGATCGGCATTGACGAGTCCGATGCGGTTGGCAAACTGGAGGACGAATTTGTCGAAGAAATCACCGGCGAGACGTATGGTCCGCTCAAGGCATTGTGTGAAAAAACAATATTGGATATGTACGGCGAGCGCGGATTGGTTGTACGCCCCGGCTTGATCGTTGGTCCCAACGACCCAACCGACCGTTTCACCTATTGGCCCGTGCGCGTTGCCCGTGGCGGAGACGTGCTCGCGCCCGAAAAGCCTGAAGTGCCCGTGCAGATCATTGACGTGAGAGACCTATCTGATTTCGTCATCAAGTTGGTCGAAGATAACGCATCAGGCATCTACAACGCAACGGGACCTGATTACGAATTGACATTGGGTACAATGCTCGACACATGCAAGCAAGTGAGCGGGAGTGATGCAAATATCAGATGGGCATCGGTTGAATTTTTGAAACAGAACAACGTCGCAGAGTGGAGCGACATGCCGGTCTGGATTCCAGACAACGAAGAGAAGTCAAGGTTTCTCACGCGTAGATGTATCCAAAGCAATCAAGGCAGGTTTGAGGTTTCGTCCACTGGCAGAAACCATAAAAGATACAATTGATTGGGCAAATACACGCCCGGCAGATCACGAATGGCGCGCGGGATTAAAAATCAGAAAGAGAGCAGGAGTTATTGCATCTGCTCGATCAATGACAAGGAAAAATATTTTCATATGCACATCCATCGCGCAAAACAACTTTTGTTTGTATTTATCTTTTTGTTATCCGCCTGTGCCAAACAAACACAACCCATTCCGCCAACCTTCACTCCCCCACCTCCCACCGAAACCAGTGCGCCGCCCACAGAAATCCCCACCGAAACACCGACTGAACTTCCATCCAACACAGACCCTGCGCTCTTCGGCGCCCTTGCCAAAAGCGAGATCAATCCGTTGGCGGCTAAAATTCACGAAGCCATCTTCATCAAAGTCATGGACGGCTTCATTGCCAGCGGCAACATCATCGAATATCAGATCATCGGTTCCGAAGTTTTCCCCGCAGGCGACGGTACGCTCATCGCACAGATCACTTACAACGTCCGCACCACAGACACATCATGGCTTGTAGATGGCGGCACACAAGCCAACGATAATTGGATCACCAACAAATGCAACCGCTTCGACTTTGTCAACACCGAAACGGAGTTTCAGTTGAAGAACCGTAGAACCTGTAACTGATGTTCAAAAAGATATTGATCGAAATCGAATAAAGGAGACTCTTATGGCTGAAATCGAATTGCGTGAGGTTCCACTTTTCAGTGAAATGGATGAAACTGAGGTTGCGGGCATCCGTGACATCATGGACGAGATGAAGTTCAAAGAGGGTCAGGTCATCATCCGTGAAGGCGAGACCGGCAACCTGTTCTATGTGATCACGGAAGGACGCGTGGAGATCATCATCCGTGACGCCGATGGTTCGGATGTGGTCCTACATGAAGCGGGACCCGGTGATTTTTTCGGCGAGCTTTCGATGCTCACAAATGAACCGCGTTCGGCGCGTGTACGTGCCACAGAGCCGCTGACGACGCTGGCACTGGGACGTGATGACTTCTTCGAATTTCTACGTACTCACACCCATGCCGCGCTCGACGTACTTGTGGAGTTGGGCGGACGCCTGCGAGATAATGACAACGTCTTTCGGAGCATGGCAAGCCGCAACGTCAATGAAGTGGATGAGGAGCGGATGACGTTGGGTCAGCGCGTAGCGGACAAGGTAGCGGATACGATTGGTTCATGGCCCTTTATCATTATTCAAACAATCATCCTTACGATCTGGATCATCCTAAACGTTGCCGCCTGGATTAATCATTGGGACCCGTATCCATTCATTCTGTTGAACCTGGCGCTTTCGTTCCAAGCCGCATATTCGGGACCGGTCATTATGATGAGCCAGAACCGTCAATCGGCAAAGGATCGGCTTGCCGCGGAGATCGATCATCATGTGAATACCAAAGCAGAATTGGAGATCAACAACCTGATGCGGCGCATGGATGAGTTGGAATTGAATATCGAGGAACAACACGTTGAGTTGAAGGAATTGATTATTGGAAAGAAGTAAAGAGCAGGAAGTACACAAACACGCAGAGAAATAACGAAAAAATAAGCGGAATAATAATGAAAAAGATTTTGTTATTGGTTATTCTCTTTTTGACAGGATGCAGTTTCGTCCCAACCCCGGATGATTTTCCGCCTCCCCCACCGATGACGCCAATCGTGGAATGGCCGCAAGCTACAGCAACAGCCACCATTGAACCGCGCATACGCCCAATCCTATCAAGCGATATGCAGGATGCTGAAACATTCTTTTTAATCGTTAAAACGTCCATGGCTGCGGGTGATGACGTGAGAATTGCAGAATCGGTTAAGTATCCAATACATGTAAAGCTGGACGGACGGGATATTATGGTCAATGATCAACGTGAATTTCTGGATCAATACAAAAACATATTTGACCAGGGTTTTGTGAATGTTCTTTTTGAAATTGATGAATCTGACTTGACCCTTCTACCCAACGGCGTGAAAGTGAAGAGCGGCGAATTGTGGTTCAATTACTTCTGCGTGGACCTGACCTGCTCGGACGCGCAATTTCTGATCACACAGATCAACAAGTAATAGAGGAACAACAAATGTCCGGAAAATATTACGACGAACTCGAAGTTGGGATGAAATTCAAGCACGCGGGACGTACTGTCACTGAAATGGACAACGTGCTCTTCTCGGCGTTGACGATGAACTCACAACCGTTACACGTCAACGAAGATTACGCCTCGAAGACGGAGTTCGGTCAACGGCTGGTGAACGGAGTTTACACATTCGGACTCGTCGTCGGCTTGACTGTCCCTGAATTGACGGAAGGCACCATCGTTGCGAATCTTGGCTATGACAAGGTCGTACATCCGAGTCCCGTTTTTCACGGGGATACGATCTATGCCGAGAGCGAGATCATCGAGATGCGCGAGTCGAAGTCAAGACCTAACGTGGGCATTGTGCGAATCAAATGTTGGGGTAAAAAACCAGACGGTACAATTGTGGTCGAGTTTGAACGGACGGCAATGTTTTTGAAGAAATCAAAATAACCAATGTCATTGCGAGGGCGAAGCCCGAAGCAATCTCATTATTTCAAACAATCATATGCTTGCCAGTTAGTTAAGATTGCCACGACCTGCTTCGCAGGTCTCGCAATGACATAAAGGAAATTTATGCACTCACGACGCGCACTACTATACATGCCTGGCGATGACCGGCGGAAGATCGAAAAATCCACGACGCTGGGGGTGGACTGCGTTTGCATGGATATGGAGGATGGGACAGCGGTCAACAAGAAAGCTGAGGCGCGCCAAGTCATTGCACAAGCGATGAAGGAATTGAACTTCGGCGACTCCGAGCGATGTATCCGCATCAACAGCATCGGTTCGGGATTCGAGAAGGATGATCTCGCGTCCGCGTTGGAGGCAAGACCTGATTCGATTGTCGTGCCGAAGATCGAATTGGCTGAACAGGTGAAATGGGTCAGCGAGCAGATCGAGTTGTATGAACTCTCAAACAAACTAAATCTTGGAAGCATCCGTTTGTTGATCGGCGTGGAAACAGCAAAAGGAATTTTGAACTTGAAGGAAATCGCTGAGGCGGATAAACGTCTCGAAGCCATCATCTTTGGCGGCGAGGATTTCGCCGCGTCCATTGGCGCGGTGCGGACAAAGTCAGCGATTGAGTTGTTGTATGCGCGGCAGGCTGTGGTCACTGCCTGTGCGGCGAATGATTTACAGGCGATTGATATTGTCTTTATTGATTTCAAAGATAGCGAAGGACTCCGCACCGAAGCGGAGCAGGGAGCAGGATTCGGCTTCAGCGGGAAACAGATCATTCACCCGAATCAGGTTCAGGTGACGCAGGAGGCGTTCACTCCATCCGCAGAAGCGATTGAATACGCAAAGCAGAATCGTCGAGTCGTTTGAATCCAGTCAAAAAGAGGGCAAGGGCGCATACGCGCTCGATGGGAAAATGATCGATATGCCGCTTCTCAAAAACGCGCAAAAGGTTTTGGACAGGGCAAGAGCCGCGGGAAAGTTGTGATTTATGTAACATTGTCAGTGGTACACAAGCTCTGGTAAAGTGGGACAAATTGCAACACCGGGAAGGGTCTATGAATCAGTTTGTCCAATCTGCCATCGAAGCTGCCAAACAAGGCGACAAAAATAAAGCTATCGGATTTTTGAAACAGGCATTGAACGCCAATCCAAATGATGTGGACGCGTGGCTCGTACTTGCCGCCGTGATGGATGACCCGCAACGCAAACGTCAATGCCTGAACCGTGTGCTCACGTTGGATCCGGTGAATGCGATGGCACGTGAGGAACTCCTTGAAATGGACCGCGCCGCGATGGGCGGCACGCCTCCTTTCACAGAGGAACCATCACGTTCATTTGCGCCAGCGGCAAGTGTTGATCAATCTCCAGCCAAGCCTGCTCCCGTTTCGAAGCCTGCCTCTCAGCCTGAAAAACCATATTATTCATCGGGCACGTCCTCATTCGAACCCAAACCTGCTCAGGAACAGGCTGTTTCAGTTCCACCAATAGCGAGAGCACAAACCGCATCCAAACCCAAGCCATCATCGAAAACGATTATAGAAAAACCACAGGTATTCAAGTATCCGCTCTTTTGGCGCATCGTGATGTATTTCTTCGTTATTGTTTTGGGCTGCGTCGGACTATTGATGCTAACGCAAAGCGTGCTTATCGGTCTGCCATTCCTTGCCATTGCTTTCATCATGTTAGTCGCCGCCATAGCCTTCTCCCCTACTGTCAAGATCAGCGATAAGGGCATCCGCGCTTCAGCCATGCTTTCCAGTGCCGAAACCGGGTGGGATGAGATTGTGTCCATGAAATCCGGTGCCAGCAGATTGGTGCTCACGAAGAGTAACGGCGATGTCGTACACGTCTCGAACCAGGTGAGCAACTATCCACGCATCGTTGAGATCATCCGTCATAAGCGTCCCGACCTTTTTGGGTTGGCAGTACAACCCGGAATGTCCGGTAGCCAGAGTGCATCTTCAACACCAGCTTTTACAGGTACAAAAACGTTCAAAAAAGGATTGTTCGCACAATACGGTATCATACTTTTGATGCTCCCCTTATGTCTGTTTGGTGTGTGGGCTATCTTTTTCCTGAAAAATACGTTCGCAGGAATAGGGATCATCTTCGTGGGTCTGTTATTTATAGCAATATCACTGTTCGCTATCAACCAAGTCAAATTGGAACCGAACAAACTCATGACTGAAACATTCTTCGGCGAAAAGGTATACACCGCGCAACAGATCAAGGAGATCCGCATGAAGACCGTCCGCAGTCGGCACGGCATCGCAACGAACTTCGTAGATGTTCAGCTTGTTGATGGAGGCTCCATCTCAATGGCTGGCTTCCCCGAGGGCGATGAGGTCATCTATGGAATCCTGGTCAACTGGTGGGAGACTTATAAAAACAGGTAATACAAAACACAAGTCACCAGTATACAGGATTTATAATACTATCATCTCTGGGGTGATCACCCAGAGTGATATTTTTTATTCGTTCGTTCACCGAGGAAAAACAACTTGTTCTCCATCATCAATGGCATCTTATCCGCCCTTTCATGGGGTGCGGGCGATTTCGCAGGCGGGCTTGCTACGCGCAAACTGGGTCCCTATCGCGCCGTGTTTTACAGCGACCTGTTGGGTTTGCTCGCACTACTTATTGTCAATGCTTTTTATAAAGAAATCATCCCCTCTGCATCATCACTGATGATTGCGGGCATAGCCGGGATATGCGGCTCAGTAGGGATGATGCTCTTATATTACAGCATGGCACGCGGACAGATGAGCATCGCCGCGCCTGTCTCTGCCCTCTTCGCCGCTGCGCTCCCCATTATCGTTGGCGCATTCACACAGGGGTTCCCCACTCTGATTCAATTTCTTGGTTTTGGATTGGCGCTTCTTGCCGTGTGGTGGATCTCGCAAGGTGACGCGGCGAATCGCTTCCACGTGGATCGTTTATCCGACCTGCGCCTTCCGCTTCTCGCGGGACTTGGGTTTGGCTCCTACTTCATCATCATGCACTACGCTACAAAGGGAATCTCATCCACGGTCTGGCCCATGATCATGTCTCGCTTGACAGCGACTCTCATGTTGTTGCGATGGTGCTGATGCGGCGCGAGGCGTTCTCCATTCAACGCGACGCGTGGGGGGTCGTACTGTTCAATGCCTTATTGGATGTGGGAGGAAATTTCTTTTATCTGTTCGCTCTCCAATTCGGCAGGCTCGATATATCCGCGATACATCAGTTCCCTCTACCCCGGCGCAACAGTCATCCTTGCATGGTATTTTCCTAAAGGAAAGAATAACACGGTCGCAATGGGCAGGCATTCTCATTGCTCTGATGGCAATCGCACTTTTTGCAATATAGAAGCTATAAAAATTATCAATTTGCTTGAATTCTCTGATCTGCCAGCTTCAAATATTCGTCATTCACTTCATATCCCACATAATGACGTCCCGTTTTCAGTGCGGCGAGCGCGGTCTGTCCCGATCCCATAAAGGGATCAAGCACAACTTCATTCGAGTATGTGTAAAGTTGGATTAATCGATACGGCAACTCCACTGGGAACGGAGCGGGATGTCCCACCTTCTTCGCGGACTCGGAGGTAAATCCCCATACCGATTTTGTATATTCCAAGGAACTCTTCTTTCGAGATCGTGCTCTCACGTCCCTCGATCTTCTGACGTTTGAACGTCCCTTTTGAGAACACAAGGATATATTCGTGTGTATCACGCAATGTGGGGTTGGATGCCGATTGCCACGATCCCCACGCTGTAGATGTGCTGGCAGAGGCGGCTTTATCCCAAATGATCTCGCCGCGCATCAAAAATCCCAGGTCGATCATGCTCTTGGCGATCAATCCATTCAAGGGAATGTAGGGCTTGCGTCCCAAATTCGCCACATTGACACAGGCGCGCCCTCCCGGAACAAGCACACGATAAACCTCTCCCAGTATACGTTTCAAAAATGCCAGATACTCATCAAGGGTCAGGTCTTCGTCATATTCCTTGCCCACGTTATACGGCGGCGAAGTCACCATGAGATGGACTGAGTTATCGGGCAATTCTGTCATATCTTCGGACGAATGATGGAAGATCACATCCAGCGAAGGAATCGGATTTTCGATGTACGATTCAGCCTCCGGCTTGGTCTGATCCGCATAGAGACGCGTCTCATAGAACGCGGAGGCGTCATGTCCCTCGCGTCCCGGTGATCCAAACGATGTAGTGGATGTGTTTTCAGAGAATTTTCGCTTTGCCATGAGTTCCTAATGTCAATTATCCCCTAAAACGTGAGAAAAAGTAAAGGCGTAATGCAGAACATCATCGTAGTGCATTACGCCTTTTATTCAATTGTAATGAGCGTAAGAGTTACGCCTCGTAATCCGCGGCATCCTCTTCGACAGCCATCACCGGCTCTTCGGATTGCTTCTTATCGAGGAATTGCAGGCTGAGAGCAACCACTTTTGTATAAGTATTTGGTTTCTCCGCCTTTATCCTCGTACTTCTCAGTCTTGAGCCTGCCTTCGAGATAAATCAGGCTTCCCTTTTTGAGGTATTCCTGACAAACCTCTCCGAGCCGACCCCAAGCCTCGATATTGACCCATTCCGTATATTCCTTGGTTTCTGCGCCGGTCTTCCAACGCTGTGAGACCGCAAGGCTGAAATGCGCCACTTTCTTGCCCGAGGGTGTGTACTTGCTTTCAGGGTCTTTGCCTAAACGACCGATCAGTTGAACGCGGTTTAATGCTGGCATGTCTCCCTCACTTTCTGGTTATAGGTTCTTTTAGATGCAATGTTACGTGTCATATCAAGTCTCCTTTTCTTATCTAAAAGCGCAAATGTTTTTTCTCCAGCCTGCTCGAAAGAGGCTGGAATACGAACAGGGTTATACTTCGAGCAATTACTAACTTTCAGCGGGCGTTTCGGGAGCAGGTGCTTCAGCAGCCGGCTGGTTCTTCTTCAAAACGAGCATGCCCGTTTTCATCTCGACCACGTTGTACCCTTCGGGCACTGCGTCGAGTGCGTTATCCTTGATCTCTTTCGAGAAGAAGAACATCCTGCCATTGGAATGCAGGTAGTAGGTATTGCCTTTGGAATTGGTATGTGCGTAAGCCATTTTTTCTCCTTGTGAATTAGTTGGAGCCTGAGTTTAGCACATATTTTCTACATCTGTCAACGTTGGAGAATGGACTATGCGAAGCGTCTCAACACTGGAAGAACTACACTCTGTCCGCCTCTCTTTCTCAGGGACGGTGGGTCTGGTGCCAACAATGGGATTTCTACACGAGGGGCATCTCTCTCTAATCCGCCGCGCAAGAGAGGAATGCGACCACGTTGTCGTCTCCATCTTCGTCAACCCAACTCAGTTCGGGAAGAACGAAGACCTCTCGAAGTATCCGCGCGACATTGACCGTGACCTAAAGCTGATCGAACCCCTCGGCACAGACTTGGTCTGGATGCCGTCAGCGGAGATCATGTATCCGCAGGGGTATCAGACCTGGGTGGAGGTTGAAGCGATTACCCGTCTATTGGAAGGCGCGATGCGACCAGGTCACTTCAAGGGAGTCACAACCATCGTTGCCAAGTTATTCAACGGAGTCCAGCCGCATAAAGCGTATTTCGGTCAGAAGGACGCACAACAGGTGGCAGTCATCCGTCAAATGGTGAGAGACCTGAACTTCCCGCTTGAGATCGTTGTTTGCCCGATTATGCGTGAACCAGATGGACTGGCGATGTCGAGCCGAAATATTTACCTTGACCCCGAACAGCGTAAAGCTGCGACGGTGCTGTTTCGCTCATTGAGCGCGGCGAAGGAAGCGTATGAGGGTGGTGAACGAAATGCGGAAAATATAAGAGGGAAGATGAAAGAAGTTCTGGCTAGCGAACCGCTTGCCGAGGTGCAATACGTCTCGTGTGCAGATTACGACACGCTCGAAGAGTTGGATGTGATAAAGGGAAAAGCTCTGCTCTCAATGGCAGTGTTTATGGGAAAAACAAGGTTGATCGATAATTTTGTGTTGGGGTAAATCATGAGTTCAACCTTCCATAAGCGGCAATATTGGGCTCGTCTCACTATCATCACAATTTTTTCTCTGATAATTGCATTCGCAGGGACATTGATATGGATTAGCTACCAACAAACCCTGAATTATTTGCACCCATTGCGGTATGAAGCATCAGGAGAGCTACTGCGAACCAACGGGATCGAATTTAAAGAAGTTGAGTTAATTACAGAAGATAATGTCAAACTCTCGGCATGGTATACACCGCCACAAAATGGAGTAGTTATCCTTTTAGCCCATGGATATGGGGATAAACGTTTGGAAGACTTCTATCTCCTTTTTGCTAGTCACAGTTATGGTGTCATGGCATGGGATTTCCGTGCACACGGTAAAAGTGGAGGGGATTTTTCATCCCTTGGTTATTATGAAGTACTCGATGCAAAAGCCGCACTGGCTTTTGCGCTTGCCCAGCCAGGCGTGGAACATATCGGCGCATGGGGTGGCTCGATGGGTGCAGTGACAATGATTCGCGCCACAGCCCAATATCCTGAGATCGAAGCCATCGTGGCAGATAGCCCATTTGCAACGTTGAGAGATGAAATGGACTTGCGCGTTCCGTTTCCACTAATGCGTCCATTGATACGTTTTTTCGCAGAGAGACAGACCAGCGTGAGCCTTGATATGGTTCGTCCAGTAGACGACATTTCGCATATCAGCCCGCGTCCTGTCTTCATCATTCAAGGCATGGCAGATAGATCGGTACCCCTTGAATTCGGCACAACGTTTGTATGATGCGGCAGGAGAGCCGCGCCAGATGTGGCTGGAAGATGGCATTTCTCACTTGGGCATGTTCGTTTCCTATAAAACGAAATATACCGAGCGGGTTATCGGTTTTTTTGACGAGTATTTGTTAGGAAAATAAAGGCGGGTTTTCCTACCCACGTTCATGTCCCACACTGGCGGGGCGAGAAACCCCGTTCCTACTTGCTAACCTCTTGCGCCAGTGCAATCGCCCCTAACATCCCGGCACGTCCACCCAATGCAGGCAAAACAATATATTCGTCGATATTTTCGATAATCGCCGACGATTGAATATATCCACTCAGGATCGCCTGTACATTCTTGCGGATGGTCGGGAGAAGATCGTCCCGCCCTCCCACACCACCGCCAATGATGATGCGTTGTGGTGACAAGGTATAAACATAGTTGGCGAGCGCCAGCGCGATATAGTGCGCTTCCATTTCCCAGGCGGGATGATCCAATGGGAGCGTTTCTGCTTTTCGTCCCCAGCGTTTTTCCAAGGCGGGACCAGACGCCAGCCCTTCAAAACAATCCTTATGGAAGGGGCAGGCACCTTCGAATGGATCATATTCCCTGTCGTGCGGAATCATGATGTGCCCCATCTCGGGGCAGAGCAATCCATGCAGGAGTTTTCCGTTCGCCACCACGCCGCCGCCAATGCCTGTGCCAACAGTGAGATAAATGAACGTATCCAGCCCTTGTGCAGCGCCCCACTTCCATTCGCCCATCGCCGAACCGTTCACATCCAAGTCAAAAGCAATGGGAATGTCAAAAGCAGATCTCAACGTTCCCAACACATTTGCATTCGACCAGTTGGGTTTGGGCGTTGAGAGGACAAAACCATAGGCTGGCGAAGCAGGATTCGGGTCAACCGGACCGAATGTCGCAACTCCCAGAGCAGAGAGCTTGCCAAAATCCAATTCTGCCTGTTTGAAAAAGGAAACAGCTTGACCTAATGTCTCTTCAGGAGTCGTTGTGGGAATGCGCGTTTCACGACGAATATCATCGGGTCCCGTGCCAACCGCACAGATAAACTTCGTACCGCCGCCTTCAATGCTGCCGAACATGTTAGGGACCCCATTTCATTTGCTGGGCATATGTTGTGAGTACTACAGATGGACGCCCATCAAAATAAGTGACTTCTGCCTGTCCGCCGACGTTTACATCCTGTATTGGAGCGAACGCAACGATGACAAAACTCGCATCAGGCGCCCAGAGGGCATCGTTCATCAACTGGAAATTATCGGCATTGACGACGGTTCGTCCCGTTACACCATCCGGTGCGGAACGAACGAGTTGCAAAGGTGGACGACCAATAAGCTCATCGGGGCTGGGAGCGCTCACATAGAAAAAATACAACTGCCCATCGGGCGCAAGATATGGCTCATCGGCAAAATTGAAATTTCCTCCGCCCGCGTCCGTTGGCAGGAGGGTTGTGACATTACCAGTTGCGGCATCCAGCCTCCACAAACCGGAACCGAACATTCCTAGCGAAGAGCTGGCTGTAAAAAGAGTGGAACTATCCAACGCCCATATTGGTGTGCCACAACAAAGTGATCCAGCTTCGCCGCCTGTAAAGCGGACAAGAGAATCCGTGGCAGGATAAAAGATCGCGCCGAAAATACCATCGCTGTTGGGAATGGCAACTGTGATGAGAATCTTTGTCCCATCGGGTGAATATTTTTCGGGGATGTATAACGCACCCGGTAAACCAGTGGATGAGTCAACCTGTTGCGGGAGGATCGGGTTGGATACGCCCGTAGAAAGAGCATATAGGTTCAGCCCATGCAAACCATAGGCGAGCGTTTGCCCATCGGGTGAAAAAACAGGGTTACTAATACTGGTCTCAAATGGATCGTTCGCATCCAACGCACCGCCATCCACAAGCATGTGGCGATTCGAACCATCCGCATTGATAAGAAATATCTGATTATTCGATATATACGCCACACTTCCATCCACTAGGGATACATCGTATGACCCAACATTGACCGGCTCGAAAGTAATCTGATGCGAGGTGACACCATCGCGCTCGATACGAAAGACCTGTACCAATCCAGAGTCATCATTGCCCATGTAATAAAAGCTATGCGGAAGTATGCCCGCTGGAGCAGGCGTTTCCGTTGGGATATCAGAAACCACAGGCGTGAGCACCTGCATCGTGGAGGCGACAATAGTCGCGACCTGATCGGAATCGGATGAAGATGGTTGTTGATCCGGTCCGTCTCCGCCATTTCCTGCGGGTAAAGCACAAGCCATGACAGCAAGCATTAAAACAAGAAAGGCGGTAATCGGACGAAAGCGTTTGTTCATGAACACCTCATAAAGTTGAATATTAAGATACGGAGACACCGATGTATATCTCAGTGTCTCCATTCTTATAGTGATAAGACAAACTCAGCAGTGAATTTGTTCCAAATCACACCTGCTCGAACCGTTCCACAGGGACGACGAACAGCGTGGCGCGTTTTTCGCCCGAGGGGAGAGGAGGCAGTTTAGAACGGATCAGTTCCAGGGCTGTCTCGACGCGCTCATCCCGCACGCCCAGTAAAAGCGTAACAACTCCACTTCGCAGGAATCCACCTGTAGAGGCTACACGTGTGACCCGATATTGGTCCGCAATCAGTGCCTGTGTAACTTCATCCGAGTCGTTATCTTTGACGATGAGAATAATCATTTTCATAATACACACTCCATTATGCTTTTGCTGCCATCATCGGCGGCAAATTCAGCGCCAAGGACGGCGCTGAAAGCAGAAAATTAGATCTCTTCGAAATGTTCAACGGGCAAGGCAAAAATGGTCGCTCCGCCCACGGTCACAGGAACAGGCGTCGGCATGGGAAGAGGCGAACCTTCCAACGGCAGTGTCAGATATTCGATGTGCTGTCGGCAGGTCTCCTGCAGAACCTTGATCACATCCTCTTCCTTCCCACCACGCAAACCGACTAATAAGGTCGCGTTCCGTCTCCCAAGAAAACCGCCCGCGCTAAAAAGAAAAACAACTGGCACGTCCAAACCTTCCAGTGCCTGAGTAGCCTGGTCACGGTCCTGCTCCTGAACCACAGCCAGCATGAGCAGTTTTATCGAAGGCATATCCATGGGCGTCTCCTGTCTCATCAAAACCAATTATAAAAGATAGTATACAAGATACTGGCAATTACACAAGCCACCAGCATCACTGGCAGACCACGCCGCATCCACAAAGCCGCAGTGATAGGCGTGCGCGTTTTTTCTGAAAGGGTCACAACAATGATATTGGCGGTCGAACCGATGATCGTGCCGTTACCGCCAAAGCCCGCGCCAAACGCAAGCGCCCACCATAACGGGGCAATATCCATACCCGACGTCCCAAGCCCGTGGATAACGGGGATCAACGCGATCGTGATCGGGATATTATCCACCACCGCCGAAAGGATAGCGACCACCCAGATGATCCCCACGCCGAACAAAACCGGGTTGACACTGGAAGCGCCTCGGAACAAGCCGACAATTGATTCCAGTACCCCAGCCTTTTCCAACCCCCCAACCATGACAAAGAGCGCGCCAAAAAACACAAGTACGCTCCACTCGATCTTTTTGAGGATTTCATGCACATCAGGCCGCACCCACAGCATGGCAATCGCTGCCGCGCCCAAAGCTACGAGCGCCGGTTCGATGTGCAACAAGTGATGGATAAAGAAGAAA
This sequence comes from uncultured Chloroflexia bacterium, assembly GCA_963730175.1. Taxonomy (GTDB): domain Bacteria; phylum Chloroflexota; class Anaerolineae; order Anaerolineales; family Villigracilaceae; genus Defluviilinea. Next base: position 27,716 of record CAVSRF010000022.1, read on the forward strand.
AGGATCGCCACGCCCAACACGATGAGAATCTTCTTCGCCGTTTCAGGTTCGTTGAGCGACTCTACCGGGTTGAGCTTCATCACCGCCCGCACACTGCGCGGACGCTTTGAAAGTTCCTTCTTGAAAAGATAACGCAGCAGCAACAAGATACATACCCACGTTACTGCGACGATCGGCAGGGAATGAACAAGAAAATCATTGAAAGAAAAGCCAGCCGCAGAGCCGATCAACACGTTCGGCGGGTCACCCACCAAAGTTGCCACACCTCCTGTGTTGGATAATAAGGCTTCCGCTATAAGATAGGGAATGGCGCTGACCCCGAGAATTTCGCTGATAAGCAATGTTACCGGCGCGATCAACACAACCGTTGTCACATTATCAAGGAACATCGAAAGGACGGTCGTCACACTTCCAAGTAATATAAACAGCCGTACAGGTTCCCCTTTGGAAGCGCGCGCCGCAAGCACAGCCAGATATTGAAAGAACCCTGTTGGCTCCAGCATGGCAACCAGGATCATCATTCCAAAAAGGAGACCCAGCGTCTCAAAGTCTATCGCTTCAACAGCGTATTCCAATTTATAGAAACCGAAAATCAGCCCCACCACCACCATCAACATTGCTCCGGCAAAAGCAACGATCATTCGGTGGATCCTTTCTGTAAAGATCAAGGCAAGGCTGGCAACAAAAATCAGGCTTGCCAATATGGCAGCGATATTCATGTCATTCTGCCTTTTCCCACGCGGAAAGGATGGCGGTCCCAATATCGACGCGTGAGGCAATCCCCATCAGTTCTCCGCCTTTGGAAACGACAAGAATATCGTGCAGGTTATGTTGCAACATCAAGGCATAGGCACGGAGCAAGCCACAGTCATCCTCTACTATAACTGTCTCTTTCATCAACGACTTGATCGGTTTTTCGAGCGTCCGTGCAGGCGGACGGGTTGTTTCCACCGCGCCAAAGTCGTGGACAAAATCCAGGTCTTCGATGAAACGCACAAAATCGGGCAGTTGCAGGTTGAGCAGGTCGCGCAACCCCACCACACCAACAAGTTTATTGTTCGTGTCAACAATGGGAAGAAGACCGATATGCTTCTTTACAAAAATGGCAGCTGCCTCCCGGATCGAAGCCGTCAACGGAACCGATACAACATGTCGCTTCATACAATCTGATATGTTCATTTCACCTCGGAAAATCTATTAGAGTTCAGCATAGGATTCGACCTCAAGCACAAAAATAGTCGCGCCGCCCACCTTCACTTCAATGGGTTTGGGCATGGGAAGCTTCGTAGAAGGGAACAAGGTATTAACAAACTCGACACGCTCCCTGCTACTGTTCTTCAAGGCGCGTACCGCAGACTCTTCAAGGCCTGCCGGCATCCCCACCATCAAAGTAACATTTTTGCGCTGGAGAAAGCCTCCCTTGCTGGGCAGGCGCGTAACAGCAAACCCAAGTTTGATCAGTGCCTGAACTGCGTTCTCAGCATCCTGTTCTTGAACGAACACGGTCATTAATCGATTTACCTTCAATCTCGGCCCAGTTCCCATTTTGGTCAACTCAGGCCACACAGCATTATCTTCCGTCAATGCCATATCCACTTCACCGACCAACTGCGAATATATTTCATCTGAAATTACACCATCGCGCAATAAACCGGTCAGAGCGGAGCGTTGGGCACGTAACAACTCGCGGCGGGCGGTATCCATCTCTTCAGCCTCTACTACAGGGTCAGAGGTGACAATTTCCTTTACTGCATCTGCCAATCCCGCAGTCCTCTTTTCAAGCAGAGGAGCAAGCCGCTGCCAGGTATGTTCTGAAATAAGTCCCTGCTGGCTCATACGACGAATATAATCGTGCGAGGCACGTCCAGCCACAAAACGGGCATGGCGGCGTTCATATTCCTCCTGAACGTTTGAACGCTGTACCAGTTTAAGTCGTTTTACCAGCCAGTCTGCGGAAGTACCCTGAACCAACAGACTGAATAACACCAAGCCAAATGCCATCGCCTGTAAGCGTCCACGTTCAGCTGCGAGCACGCCGGTCTCAGGCAGGCTCAATGCCAGGGCAAGCGTAATAGCGCCGCGCATCCCACCCCAGAACAAAACATGTTTCCATTTCGTAGGGATTTCACGACTGAACAACGAAAAACCATAAATGCTTACAAAGCGCGCAATCATTGCGGCAACAACCGCCCAAACGATCGCAGCCCAATTCGCGATCATGATATTGACGTCAATCGTCAGTCCGATAAGAAGAAAGATCAACGAGTTCGCGAGGAATGCCGCGTACTCCCAAAAGTTGAAAACCACCACACGCGTCGTCGCGGACATTCCGGTGGGACCCACGTTCCCATTCACGATCCCAGCCGTAACCACTGCCAGGACCCCACTCACACCCAACGTTTCAGCGATCAAGTATGAGCCAAAAGCAAGAACAGTTGTGAGGGTGGTTTCCACCAACGGGTCATCAATACGGCCAATAAACTGGGAAATCAATGCTCCCAATGCAATCCCAATCAAAACTCCACCGCCAGCGATCTTGATGAAGTCACGTATGCCCAGGGTAAAACTAAAATTTCCTGCCTTGGCGACTCCGAGCATGATGCTGAACATCACGATGGCTGTGCCGTCGTTGAACAGGCTTTCCCCCTCCAAAAGCACCTGCATTCGACGCGGTACACCTAAACGACGGAACAACGCCACAACAGATACAGGGTCCGTTGCAGAGACCAATGCGCCAAAGACCAGTGCGGCGGATATCGCCAGCCCTGTTCCCCAGGCAACCACTCCGCCAACGAGTAACGTGGTGAGGATCACACCCGGGATCGCAAATGTCAGGATCAACCAAACGTCGCGGCGCAGATCTTCCAGTCGAATATGGAACGCTGCTTCAAATACCAATGGGGGAACCAGCAATGCCAGAATGATGTTCGGTGAGATCACAGTTTTATTTGCGGTGAGGAAGGTCAATACCAGACCGATCAATACCAAACCCACCGTATAGGGAAGCCGTAACTGCCGCGCCGTAATTGCCACCACTGAAGCAATCAGAAGCAGAACAATGATGATCTCCTCGATGACAATAATATTTTCGCCGATCAACTTTCCTCTTGATCCATTATGGACAGTGATGGGTTATTTTAATTTTTTACCGAATAATTCGCCTTGCATTCGAGATGGACGTACCGGGAAAATCCCCTGTTGAACAGAACGCAATTCTTCCACGGTGAAAAAGGCTTTCGGGTGTATTTCCTGAATGATGTTTACCACATCAGGAAGTTCCCTCCTCAGCACGATGGTGTAAACGATTTGCACAGGACCATTTGCTCCATAGCCATCCACGTGTGTAACACCATATCCACCTGAGTGTAACCGCTCTATCAGGGATTTTCCTTCTTTGGAAAGGAAGGCACGTACCACTAACGTACCTATCGCCAGCTTTTCCTCGATGGACATACCAATATAGTTACCCAAGGCAAACCCAGCCGCGTAGGCAAGGTAGGCAACATAATTATGCACACCGCCAACGATCTGCGAAACGACCGTGATCCAGATGAACACTTCCACGAAGCCGAGCAGGGGTGCAATAAGCTTTTTCCCGCGAGAAATGAAGATGATGCGCATGGTGCCCAGCGTCACATCCGTGATACGTGCGAGAAAGACAATCAGCGGGAGAATGACCCAGGTATACCAGTCGAAAGTTTCCATGATGTAGATTATACGCTCCTGTTAGTTATAAACTGCGGCTTTTACCCATCGTGGGTAGTATCCACTCATCTTCATAGTATCCGCGTAGGACGCGGTAGTAGTAGAGGGCTTCTTTGTTTTGCAAGTTGTAATCCCAATCTTCTTTCAGGCGTTGGCGCTCGGAAGAGAACTCGCTGTCAGAGATTTCGTCCAAGGCTTGCTTGAGGATCAATTCCGAGGAACCCGCGCCTTTTGAGAACTTTGCCTTGGGGCGATTGACGATCTCATGCGGGAGGTCGTCCGCAAAGGATTGGCGCAATAAGGCTTTGGGCACGCGCTCGTCGTGAAGTTTCCAGCTGGGGGGAATGCCCATTGCAAGCGAAACAGTTTCAACGTCCAGAAAAGGGACGCGGGCTTCCAATCCAAAAGCCATAGACATACGGTCGGCACGTTGTAGGTTGGTGTTGTGCAACGCGTTCGTGATGTAGACCATCTCCTCCTGCAAATCGTCGGGAGAGTCTATATTTAGAAAGATAGTCGTATCCCGCAAAGACTTCGTCTGCACCCTCGCCTGTGAGAATGACCTTGACGTGTTCAGACGCAAGCTTCGCCAAAAAATAATTAGGGATGGCGCTTCGCACGAGCGCGGGGTCGAAGGACTTAAGATGGTAAAGGACGTCCGGCAACGCTTCGACCATATCCTGTGTGGTGTACACATACTCGTGATGGATCGTATCAAGATGTCGGGACATCTGCCTCGCCGCCGAAAGATCGGGACTTCCCTCCACACCGACCGCGAACGAATGCAGATGTTCGGTTTCCTCACGTGCCAATGCAGTGACGATACTGCTGTCAAGCCCGCCGCTGAGGCTCACGCCAACAGGAACATCGGCAAGCAAACGTTTATAGACCGAATCGCGCAGTGAAGATTGAATGGCTGTTACTGCTTCGTTTTCATTTCCTTCAAACAGGTGAATGTTATTTTCAAGTTGATAGTATTTGTGCCAGCCGAGCCGTGAATGATACCAATGCCCAGCGGGAAATTCTTTTATGCGTTTCACGTGTCCTTTGAGGGCTTTGATCTCTGATGCAAAGAAGAACTTTTTGCCGTCAGCACTTTTTCCATAATATAAAGGTTTGATACCGAGCGGGTCACGCGCCAGGAACATTTCGCCATTATGTTGCAGGGCAAACGCAAACATACCATCCAAAAGGCTGACACATTCTGGTCCCATTTTGCGATAGAGGTGGATCAGCACTTCGGTATCCGAATGTGTTTTGGCTCGCAAGCCTGGAAGATATTTTCGTTTAAGTTCCTTGTAGTTATAGATCTCCCCATTGAATGCGATGAATGTTTCCTGATAATCCATCGGCTGTTGACCGCCTTCCACATCGAGGATGGCAAGACGGGTATGACCAAGCGTCCCGTTGGGAACGCCCACAACGCCATGACCGTCAGGTCCGCGATGTTCAATGTTCTTGATCATTGATTTGACAGTTTGACTTGCTGGTTCCTGAAATACGCCAGCGATTCCACACATAGTGTTACTCCTTATTTTTTTGATTTACATACAACGTAGGGGCGACCCGCCTAGGATCGTTCAGATTTTCTGATTAACCTAGGCGGGTCGCCCCTACAATATAACACAATTTTCTATTCAACTATCCCTTCCTGCACGAAGCGGGTCAACTCACTGACGCTCCATTGTGCCAACCCCAGGCTCTCGACGGTACGTCCGCGCCGCCAGTAATCGGTGCGATGGATGATGCTCGCAATGCGGATCATGCTTTCCATGCCGCGCACTGAGACACCGTAACGAACACCGAGAGACGCAATAGGAACCAGGCTCATTGGCACATCTTCAAAGATATAACGGTGATTCAGTGTAGCTGGAGCTTTGATCCCATAATAGCCCGGTTGGTTATGAATTGCTTCGTGGAGATCTGTTCCACTTGTATCGTATGCAAGTTTCAACCACTCAAGAGAAGTTCGCGCACGGATGCCCAACGCCGAAGCCACAGTGACACGTTCGCGATCCAGCACTTCCAACATGCGAGAAACGGAGGGCGTGGCGCCATCAATATAGAACTGGTAATCGCCATGCGTGGCTTCGATCCAGCCTGCGTTCATCAAAGTCAATGCGGGATGGAAGATGGCGCCCATGTTATTCAAGCCCGTATGAAGCACGTTCTCTCCATCAATAAATTGAGGATAGGCTTCATTGATCAAGTCCAATACTTGTTGTGTGCGCGTGGCAGGCAATGCAGCAAGCGGGACCGCTTCCTTGATACGGAAAATGCGCGCCTGCGCGGGACCATCGGAGCGTGATGCATAGATGAAGGTCTCTGCCTCTGCGGTGGTGACATCTGCTGTACAGCCGTTGTCACGGATCACTTTGGAGAATTCGAGCGCACCGCAAGTGCGCCCTGGGTGAAGGACAACAATATGTCCATCACGCAAATGAGGGGCGCATACTTTTGCAATATCAGCGTGAGCCGATGATGGCAATACCACCATGATCATCTCAGCATTTTCCAATGCCTTACTCATATCTGAGGTAACACATGTAAGTTTTCCAAACCCGCGCGGGCCACCTTCATCACCGCTATCCAATTCAATACCACCGCGTTTTTTGATGATCTCAATACGTTCAGGTGTTCGGTTATACAAGGTAACCGAAAAGCCCATCAACGCAAGATGCGCTGCCATGGTCTTGCCGCCATGCCCCGCCCCGATCACTGTGAAATTTTTTGTCATTGCATCCTCCGATTGATTCAAAATGTTATACGAGTGCAGATATTCGCTTTGCTTCCTTGATCGGTTTTCCTTTTGAGTCAACAGCCACGCTTGCGCCATTGACAATGCTTGTGCGGACCTGACCGCGCCCAAACTTATTATTACGAAGTTGCGGCGCGTCCATGAGACCAGATGTAACAGCTCGGGTTAAGGTAGACGCATCAGTAAACGGGTCACCAGCCTCAGGTCCCGCGAGAGCCGAGATCGCATCCAGTAAAAGTTTCGCTTCTTTGACAAGTTCCTTTCTCCGTTTTGTGATCGCTTTGTCAGCAGTCATATCAGGCGCGCCCATCGCGTTCTCGATGGCACGCCGCACAATCTTGCTGGCTTCGATCACATCATCCGCAGTGGCGGCGTGATGCGCCTCAGTATGACCGACGATATGATAGATGTGCGGCTTGAGTGACATTTGCAGATACGTGGCGGCGGCGAGATGTCCGCGTGCGGCATCGGGGTCAAGCGGATGCGAGAGCAGACCGATGCGCGATTGCTTCCACACTTTGAAGTTTTCATTTCCTGCAGCGGCTCGACCATATCCATGACCGCCAGCATCTTCGCGAGATCCATCGCATCCGAAATCCTGGCGGGCTGTTGAACATGAGTTGTGCAATGTAATCTTTCACACCAAAAGCACGCGCGTTATACGCCGCAAGATACGCCGACACAACGAACGTGACATCAGACGAATCGCGCATGCCCCAATGATGCGGCTCGTTCAATTCAACAGGGATGTTGTGTTCGCCATACCACTTCATCACGCCTTGATGTTCACGGATCGAACCTTCAAGGTCCCACGGTCCGCGCCCATCCATTTGATTGAACCAGAACAACGGGATCGCACACCATGCGATGTTGATCGTATCCACATACATCTCAGCCAGTTTTATAAAATCATCGGTGCCCGAATATGTGCGCAGCATCGGGAAGTTTCCGCGCCTGCTCGCCTGATACAACGCGCGATAATCATCCGCCGAACGCACAGGCACACCGCCCGCACCCTTTTGCCGTGGGTTCTGTCGTTCAGGATGAAAGAAATTTTCCTGCGCATCCTGATCGATGCCCAGTGAGATCACATCCAATGCGTGCGCATCCGCGATCTTCTCAATTCCAGCGATCGTATCTTCCATTGTTGGCAAACCAAAGTGATGACGCAGTATCGGATACGGAGATTTCCATTTAATCCTTTCAATTGTGGATTGAGGAAAATCCGCTTCTTTCACCGCTCCATTCTGCTTCCCCTTTAAATAAGCCAGTATCGCCTCTGGAGGCTGACTGCCATCAAAGACCCGCTCGAAGAAGCCGATCTTCTCGACACGTTCTGCAACAGGCGGCGTTCCTCCAAACGCAAAGCGAACCCCCTTCTCATGCAACTCTGATGCGGCTTCGGCAAATTCACCCAATAAACGTTCACCCGTTTCAGGCGTCAACCGATAAGAGACTCCCACCATGTCCGCTTTTTCACGCTTGGCAACTTTAATCATTTCATCAATCGGCACGGATGGACCAAGAAATATCGGTGCGCCAACCAGCCGATTCCGCGAGACGTAAAAAATTCGTCACACCCGCCACATGGACACATTCACCCAAAGCACCAGCAACTACTGTCTTTTGTTTCGTCATAAATCATCTCCTTTCTTCTTTGCTTCCCCCCTAAAACGAACTCATCCCTAAAAAATTTATACCATAAAAATTATTTTCTTCTATTAATTCCGTGTAAAAGTCACTTTATCAATGCGTAAGGTTATGGGCTTATCAAAAGGTATGTTATAAATCTTTATCACTTTATTTATGTATAAGAGGAAATAATGCCTACAAAAGCACAAAACAAATCCAAAGTGGTCATCCGCAATTGGAAGGAAAAGGATATCCCTGCCATTGTCAAATTGCATGAAGATGTTTACGGTCACGTTTACACGAAGGCAGAACTTTACAACGAACGAAAATACAGACTGCAATTCAAGAAATTTCCCGAGGGTCAATTTCTGGCAGAAGTGAATGGAAAGATCGTAGGATATGCCACTTCATTGATCCTACAGCTCGACGACGAAGACCTGTATCGCTACCCCGAGCTTTCGGGAAACGGATCGTTCAGTCCGCACACACCATCAGGAGATACGTTGTACGGAGCGGATATTGCCGTCCATCCAGATTATCGGGGACTTGCAATCGCCGGGGAACTATATAAAGGCAGGAGAAGCATTCTTAAGAAATTCAACCTGCGACGTATGATCGCATACGGACGAATCCCCGGCTACCCGGAACACACTGATAAACTGACGCCAGAAGAATACGTTCAGCAGGTGGTGGACAGGAAATTGAAAGACCCGGCATTGAACGCACATTTGAAGGCGGGCTATAAAGTGAAGAAGGTGGTATTCGACCTGATGCACGACAGCGAAAGTATGGACTACTGCACCTATCTTGAGTATTTAAATCCAGCTTTTAAAGTAAACCAGAGAATGATTGCCGGAACAACACTCAAACGTCCGTTAAGAAGGATTTCGTGTTTGCGCCGCGCAATATCTGATGCGCCCCATCAAGACCTGGAAAGATCTCGAGAAAAATGTCGAGTTCTTTGTCGAAACCGCAAGCACATACGACTGTCACTTTCTCGTCATGCCCGAGTATTTCACTGCCCAAATGTTTTCGACCATGCCATCCGATCTCGAACCGATCAAAGCGATGAAACGGCTTGCGGGGATGACGGACAAATACATCGCCATGTTCAAACGTTTCGCCAAAAAGCATCAACTCTACATCGTTGGCGGCTCCACCGCTGTGCTCCGTGAAGACGGTCAGTTGTATAACGTGGCACACTTCTTCACGCCGAACGGCAAAGTCTACACACAGGATAAACTTCACATCACACCCTCAGAACGTGAAATGTGGAACATCCGCCCGGGGAGTGGATTGAAGGTATTCGATACCCCATTAGGGCGCGTCGCAATTCAGGTCTGCTACGACATTGAATTTCCAGAAGTATCCCGCCTGCTTGCCCTTGCGGGTGCCGAGGTGATCTTCGTCCCGTTCAGCACGGATGAGAAGAAGGCATATCATCGAATCCGATATTCTGCCCAGGCACGTTGTGTGGAAAATTACATTTACACCGTCATCTCTGGAAACGCAGGCAACCTGCCGAATTGACAATATCTATTGAACTATTCCCAAAGTGCTATTTTGACTCCCAGCGACTTTGCCTTCCCCACCCATGCAGTCGCCGCAGAAGCGGACCCGAATGTTGAAACCGTCGTAGTGGGCGAACTCGCCCTTTCGAACCTTGCCAAACAGCGCGAGATCGGGAGCGTAAAGCCTTTATATGATCGTCGAACAGACATCTTCGAGCTTAAGTCAAAAGTCCCGATTGAGATTATTCACGTTGACTGACAAAGAATTAAAAGTCCCGCAGATGATGCGGGACTTCGTTTTTACAGTAAGGGCGACCCTACATGATTTGTAGAAGAGACCTGCTCCCTCTGGACGGGTCCGCCCCCTACACACAATAATCACTGGAAATACTGCAACGCCAATCTCAAACGTTCTTCCGTGTCATCAGGCGCATCCTTCGCAATGGACTGGATCGCGGTCTGTGCCTCAACCACGGAGTAACCCAGCGCGGTCAAAGCCGCCAGGACTTCACTGTCCGCATCAGACATGGATGCGACTTTTGCCAATGGATCGGTAGGCTTGAGTTTATCTTTGAGGTGAAGCGCCATCTTCTGGGCAGTCTTCTTCCCCACGCCAGGGACACGGCTCAACAAATCCGCTTCATCAGCGAAGACGGCTCGCTGCACGGCATCCAATGTCATGGTGGAAAGAACCGAGAGCGCAACTTTCGGTCCCACCCCATCCACACCAAGAAGAACATTGAAGAGTTCGCGGTCACCTTGCGATTTAAAGCCATACAGTGTCAACGCATCCTCGCGGACAACGAGGTGCGTATAAAGCAAAACGACTTCACCAGCCTTCATCCGTCCACGTAATGGTGCGGGGACAAAGACACGCAGTCCTACTCCGCCCACTTCAAGAACGAGGGCGTTATCTTCGATTTGGGAGATCTCTCCGCGAAGGGTTGCTATCATGGGTTTATTTTAACCCTTTTCGCCACAAAATTATACGTTGGTATAACTGCGTTTTAGCACTGTAAGGTGACTACAAGACAAGTTGTCTTTATTTTATATCCAAAGGTAGGTTGGAAATTCAATAACGGAGAGTAAACTTCCACATCATGATGTTTGAAAAACTCGAACGCATCGGGGGAAACCGTGTTGTCATTGCGCTATCCGCTGCACGCCTTGGGGACGCAGTAGGAAACAGCATTCTATTCATTGTATTGCCATTGTTCGTAGCCAAGTTACCGGCTCCTGCATTCCCCTTGCCGGAAACCGTCCGCGTTGGATTATTGATCGCGCTCTTTGGCTTGGTCAATGCTTTGTTACAACCTTTCGCGGGTGCATTGATCGACCACGTTGGACGGCGAAAACCATTCATCATGATCGGTCTGGTGATGCTGGGAATCGCCACACTGGGATTTGTATTCGCATCCCGCTTCTCGGACTTGTTGTATCTGCGCCTGTTTCAGGGAGTTGGGGTTGCCATAACGATTCCCGCCGCGCTCGCCATCATGGTTGGTTCCAGCAAAAAGGAAACACGCGGCGGTTCGATGGGAATTTACACGACCAGCCGTATGATCGGCTTGGGGATCGGTCCATTGCTTGGCGGCGCATTATATGATCGGTATGGATTCAATGCAGCCTTCTATGCAGGCTCAGGCTTCATCATCATCGCCATTATTCTCGTGCAACTGTGGGTACATGAGTCGCCTGTCAAATCATCACAGAAGAAACCCGGTAAATTCCAAATCATTGACACCAAATTGCTCACCGTTGGCATTCTGGGCGTATCGTTTGCGACTCTGGTCATGGCTGGGAGTTTTTCCATGATGGCAGCATTGGAGGATCAGTTCAATCAACGTTTGAACATGAGCGCATTCATCTTCAGTCTGGCTTTCAGCGCCCTGTTGCTCAGCCGCGTTTTTACCCAAGTTCCACTGGGACGTCTCTCCGACCGCATCGGACGTAAGCCACTGATCATTGGTGGACTGCTCCTACTGGCTCCCACCACAGCCCTGTTGGGATATGCAACATCTGCCACTGAATTGATCATCCTGCGATTGATTCAGGGACTGGCATCCGGCGGAGTTGCCGCGCCCGCCTTCGCCATCGCGGCGGACATGGCTCAAGAAGGCGGAGAGGGGAGGCAAATGAGTTTTATTACAATGGGATTTGGTTTGGGCGTTGCGCTGGGACCGTTACTCGCTGGCATATTAGCTGTACATTCCTTTACGCTTCCCTTCGTTATCGGCGGCTTGATCTGTTTGCCGGGTGCATGGATCGTTCAACGTTATGTCCCCGAAACAGTGCACAGGGAAGAGCAAAGACAACACGCACATTCAACTGCTGATGATTAAATTCAAAAGTCCATCGAATAACGATGGACTTTTATCATGTACTAATCTTGATCGTATCGACTTGTATTCAAATGTGTGATCGCGACTGCCAAAGCATCGGCGGCATCATCGGGCTTGGGGATGGAGTTGAGTTGAAGCAACGCGCGCACCATGTCCTGCACTTGACGTTTGTCTGCGCCGCCATAACCAGCGACAGCTTGTTTGATTTCATTAGGGGTGTATTCAAAAGGTTCGATGCCTGCTTTTTGCAAACAGAGCATGATCACACCGCGCGCTTGTCCCACGGCGAGGGCAGTTTTGACATTGCTTTGAAAAAATAATTTCTCAACGGCGGCGGTATCAGGGCTGTGTTCTTTTAGCAGGTCATTGAGTTGGTCGAATAACATCACCAGCCTCGCGGGGGCGGTGGATTCTTTCGGGGTTAAGATCACGCCATATTTAACAGCGACCAGCTCCCCGTCAGGCGCGAGGCGCACGAGTCCATATCCTGTTGTGGCAGTGCCGGGGTCAATTCCTAATGCGAGGGTCATTTAAATAATTGTAGGGACGACCAGCTGGTCGTCCCTACAGAAATTTTATTACGCGGCTTCAAGTGCGGCAAGCACTTCATCTGAAACCTTGAGGTTCGAGTAGACGTTCTGTACGTCGTCGAGGTCTTCGATGGTTTCGAGCGCCCTGAGCACCTGGAGCGTGTCGTCGATGTCAAGTTCCATTTCCTGTTTGGGAGTCATGCGCAGGCTGGCTTCATCGGGTTGGACATTGGCTTTGTGCAAAGCGTCGGCAACCAGTTTGAACGATTTAACCGGAGCCAGAATTTCAATGGTGTCGTTGTCTTCGAGCACATCGTTTGCGCTCGCTTCGATGCCAAGCTCAAAAGCTTTATCGAAATTCATGGCGCTCGAAGGAAAGGAGAAATAGGCAATGCGGTCGAACTGCCAGCCGACCGCGCCGGGTTCAGCCATACTGCCACCGGCTTTGCTGAAGGCATGACGCAGATCGGACACAGTGCGGTTACGGTTATCTGTGACAGTTTCAACCAACACCGCAACTCCATGTGAGGCATAACCTTCATATGTGACTTGCTCGAACACCACGCCGTCTTTATCTTCACCCGCACCGCGCTTGATGGCACGCTCGATATTATCCTTGGGCATGTTTTCGGCACGTGCCTTATCCACCGCCAGCCGCAATCGGAAATTTGCATCGACATCACTGCCACCTTCACGCGCGGCAATCACTATTTCACGCGCAAGGCGTGTAAAAATCGCGCCACGTTTGGCATCTGCCACGCCCTTTTTGCGCTTGATGGTAGACCATTTTGAATGACCAGACATTGGAACTCCTTACCTTTTTAACCACTTCTGTGGGGAATTTACTTGTAGAAAAATTATACCATTACAGGAAAAAGCCTACGCCCATCGCCCTGGGTCCCGCATGGACAACGATGGCAGGAGGCAACTCATAGATCGGGATTTCAGAAACGAACACCTTGGATTTCAACTCCTGGACCAGGGACTCCGCTTCTTTCTCAGCCGCAACCTGCAACGCACATAAATAAGCTTCATCTCCGCCTTTACATTGTTCTGTCACCACTTCCACAAGACGCGCCAGCGCGCGTTTTTTGGTTCTCTGCTGTTCAAAGGGCTCCACCAGCCCATCCTTGATCTGTAAAATCGGCTTGATCTCCAACAGCTCTGCCAACAATTTCTTCGCCCCGCCAATGCGACCTCCCTTGGCGAGATATTCAAGCGTATCCACAAGGAAGTAGAGCCGCCCACGCGGAATCATGTCGTTTAGCTTGGCGACGATCTCATCTGCTGACTCACCCGCCTTCGCCATATCGTCAGCAAGCAGTACCAACGAAGCGAGATTGCACGAAATCGTCAACGTATCCACCACACGGACATCGAGTCCCGGGAATTCCAACGCAGCGGTCTGCGCCGAACGGACCGTTCCACTGGCTTTGCTTGTCGGCGCGACAACAACCACGCTCTCGCCTTTTTCCTTCGCTTTCTCGAAGATCGGAAAATACAGCGCTGGTTCAGGCGCGGCAGTCTTCGGCAAAGTTGCCGATGCTTTTAGCTTTTGCAAAAATACCGCGGTGTCAAAATCCTTGTCGTCATGGTACGACTCCTCGCCAAACATAACGATTTGTGGAATAACAGGAATCCCGCGTTCTTCGAACAGTTCATGCGGCAGTCCACAGGTGGTGTCAGCAACAATGATGGCCATAAGAGCCTCCACTTTTATTGTAGCCGGCATCGATTTGGAAGCTAATTGTCAAAAGAACTCAATTTTTCATTACAAATGGCGATTGTCCCACTTCTAAAGTGACTTTCGTTAGTTGGAAAGAGTTTATGGGTATGCTAGGGTAGACCAAGAGGGTTATTCCGCCATCAGACGATGAGAAAAAGTGGTCGCCAGATCAATTTTCAAAATAAGCGGATTTCTCTCTATTACAACCATTTTAGTATTCCTTGCAAGTAGCCTGTTGTTGAAAAGAGATTCCGATAAAAGCGATCATCAATTTGGTAAGTGAGTTCATCAACGCTTTACCAAGCGAGTAAAGGATAAAAAAATGACGAATAAAGAAGAATTTACAGCAAAGGCGAAACGAATCCACTGGATGGATAACCTCAGAACCATCACCATCCTTTTAGTGGTTCTCTATCATGTCGGCGGTGTCTACGAAGCTGCTGGTTTGTGGGGCTGGTTCTGGATCGTGGATGATCCAGACACCATAACCTGGGTGGGAATCGTAGGTATTATCTTCGACATTATGGTCATGCCTATCATGTTCTTTGTTTCAGGCTATTTGACCCCCGCGTCATTAGAGAATAAGACCGGCTGGAAGTTTATCAAAGGAAAATTTAAACGATTGATAATCCCCTGGATCATCGCTGTATTCACGTTGATCCCAATCTACAAAGTCATATTCTTATATTCCCGAGGTCTGCCACAGGAACATTGGAACACCTATTTTCACATCACAAATCCAAATAGCCAAAACTGGCTATGGTTCCTGCCTGTGTTGTTCCTTTTTGACGTTCTCTATCTGCTTTTATCAAAAACGAACATCAAGCTGCCGAACATCCCACTCAAGGGTGCTGTTCTGGGCACTTTCATCATTGGGTTTGTGTACAGTTTTGGCATCGGTGGCATCCTTGGTTTTCGTAGTTGGACGCTTACGCCATTGATCGATTTCGAGAATGAACGATTGCTGCTGTATTTCATGACATTCCTGCTGGGAGTACTGTGTTATCGACAGAATGTCTTTGCGGAAAAACCCAAGAGCAAAACCTTGTATACAGTTGTGAATTCAGTTGCCTGGCTTCCAGTCACGGCACATATCTTTGCACGGCTGTGGCCCTTCTTCTATCCAAATCCAGCGGAGTTTACGATCACTCCGCTTTATAGGCTAATTTGGCATCTGACTTTTTACCTTTCATTGCTCTGCCTGATGTACATCATGGTCGAATCGTTTCGGCGGTATCTCGATAAAGCTGGCAGAGTTTGGGGTGAACTGAACAGAAACTCCTACGGTGTTTACATCATCCACGTGATCATGATCGGGGTCTTCGGCACGCTGTTGTTGAACCTAAACCTGCATGCCTTGGTGAAATATCCCCTGCTGATTGCCCTAACTTATTTTGTCAGCAATCTGATCGTCTCAGTTTACCGATCTCTGATTCAAAACATGAAATCTGACGGCGGAAAAGTTTCTTCGCAAACTGCCAATTAAGACTTAGCGGTGGCTAAGAATAAGTTCCGCCAAAACTGGTAATTCTCCGTTGATTTCCATAATTTGTGTCAAGCTTGGTATACAAGTTTTCAACGTATGCGAGGAAATAAATGCTCATGAACTTAAAACACTTTGACAGGCGTCAGAGTTTAGGATGGATTGCAGTAGCCATATCTACGATCATTACCAGCTTCTGGGCGTTTTGGGGCATTATTGAGAACTTCCATGAGGGTTGGTATTACGAGTCTCTTTTGTCCAATCTGGTATTGATGCTCATACAATATCTCAGCCCCATGCTCATCTTTATGGGAATCACACTCGTTTCAATCACCTATCCACGGTTTGGTGGTGGTTTACATGTGATCCTGGCTTCACTGGCACTCTGGTTCTTTAACGCCTTTTCAAATGCAGCAACTTTTTTGATCATTCTCCCATTGGTTGGGATTGGTGCGCTTTACTGGTTTAGTCGCCTTCGCCCGCGCAAATTAGCAGTCTCCCTGGCTGTTGGACTCCCCATGCTGACACTTATCCTATCAGGCTTGGCTCCAGCTATTCGCGTGTCCCAACGCATCGATGATGGTAATCTCCAAGCTCAGCTGGTGTATGGAAACGGGGTGAATCTTGTTTGGGCTCCTGATGGTCCCGGCTGGCCACGTGAAGGGGGAGACTGGCATGAAGCAAATCGAGCGTGTCAATATCTTAACGAAGATGGCACACTACTGGCTTCAACACTACAGAACATTTGGCGGTTACCAACCGTGGATGAAGCTGTGCGGTCCATGGCTCGACACGGTCAAAACAGTGGAGGGCAATGGAATGCAGAAATTGCCGAGGCTATCTACGAAACAACCCCGGATAAAGAATCACCACTCTGGAATGTCCATTCTCAGGTAATCTACTGGTGGACAGCTACAGAAGTGGACAAAGGTCATGCATACATCATCGTTTATGATGGAAAGGTATGGCCGAGGTAAAAGGAATTCCGCCCTGCATATTTGGGGTTTCGATGCGTAAAATAGCCATGAACTGAATACCACCATCACTTAAGTATAAAGGATAGCAAAATGAAAGCTATTGTATATGAGAAGTATGGACCACCCGAGGTCCTTCAACTCAGGGAGGTGGAAAAACCCACGCCCAGAGACAATGAAATCCTGATAAAAGTTCATGCGACCACAGTTACAGCAGCGGATTGGCGTATGCGCAAACCTGACCCGGTTGCAGCAAGACTTTTCAACGAACTCATCGGACCTCAAAAAGTAACCATTTTAGGGTTTGAGTTAGCTGGGGAAGTTGAAGTAGTGGGGAAAAATGTAAAGCGATTCAAACAAGGTGACCAGGTTTTTGGAAATACCGGTTTCGGTTTTGGTGCATATGCCGAGTATAAATGTCTGCCTGAAGAAGGGGATGAAAAACGAGGATTGATAGCATTCAAACCGAACAATATCACTTACGAAGAAGCCGCCGCCGTTTCTTTTGGAGGGGTGGCAGCATTGAATATTCTCAGAAAAGCGAACATCCAAAGCGGGCAGAAAGTACTGATCAACGGCGCTTCTAGTAGCACAGGTACTTATGCGGTCCAACTTGCAAGATACTGGGGGGCGGATGTGACCGGGGTATGTAGCGGCGCGAATTTTGACTTGGCGAAATCTCTGGGATTGGATAAGGTTATCGATTACACCAAAGAGGATTTCACAAAAAGAGGTGAGCGTTACGATGTAATCTTTGATGCTGTTGGAAAAATGATTTCGAGACTCTCGAAATCTAAGTGCAAACAAGCGCTTCGTCCAGGTGGCACTTACCTAAGTGTGGAAATGGATCGAAAAGACCGTACTGAAGACCTAACCTTTCTCAAAGAATTAATCGAGGCGGGAAAGATAAAACCAGTCATAGATAGATGCTATCCGCTGGAACAGGTTGCCGAGGCTCATAGGTATGTAGAAAAAATGCACAAAAAGGGAAATGTCGTCATCACTGTGACACAATAAAAAATTGAAATCTGAAGTATCAAGCTCGCGATTTAGTCTTTTTTAGATTTTAGTTATTTTGATATTCCTATTCCAACCCCAGCGACCATTTCCCTTCTGTCAACAATTCATCGTATTGACTTTCCAGTTTGGGGTTCACACCACGCAAACCTGCTACAACCTTCTCGCTCCATAACAAATATTCCTGCCTTCGTTCCAATGTCCAATCTGCTGGTGGGGATTTGATGATGTCACGGATGTTGTTAATCTTATCCACAATCTTAAGCAGTTTGGCTTTGTCACTTTTATGTGGTGCATGTTCAATCTGCAATTGCTTTCGAGTTTGCTTGGGCAGGCTTTTGTCATCCGTTACATCAAGTACCAAAGCAAGGACATCTTTACCAAATTCAGTTTTAATCTCATCCTTTGTTGTATCCGTATCTTCAAGGATGTCATGCAGAATGGTCGGCCACGAGCAAGGTGTCATCACGCACATCCCCAACACTCCACAACGTTTCAGCAACCTGGATCGGATGATTAATATAAGGCGATGATTTTGTATCCTTGCGTCTTTGATCATTGTGCTTGTCAGCCGCAAAGCGCAGCGCCTTCAATATCAACCCAACCGAATTGTCCATTACGAATGGCTCCTTCACAAATATTCGATGCATCTTATAACAATAGACACTAAAGTATTTCCATTTCACGCTGCAAGTTCTTATTCACCAACTTGAACACGTCGTGAACGGAATTACATTGCTTTTGCCCGCTCCGCCATTTGCATGCGCAAATCGTTCGTATCTTTTTCAACTGTAAACAGCGCCCCGAGATAAAAGAAGAAACAGAGAATCCACGCGACGATGCAAATGACAAGGATCGAAAAGGTTTTATCATGGGTGGCAACAATGATCGCACCCGTCAGAGCAGGAGCGGCGACTGCGCCACTGTTCTCAACAAAATATTCAATTGCCTGTGCCGTCGAGCGGACCTCGGGAACCGTCACATCATAGACCGTTGCAACGACATTGGCAGAGGAGAGCGGCATAAAGATGGCTGTGAGGCACATGAAGATAAAGAACTGATTCGGGTTATCGTTGGGCGTGTTCATGGCAAGATAGATAAAGAGTGCGCCGAGTATTACACCCACACTTGAGACCAGGATACGTCCTTTTTTGGTGCGCTTGAAGAGCAGGTCACCCAGAAAGCCTCCAACAAAATAGCCGACCGCAAGGATCAAAATGACAGGCGCCATGGTGGCAATAATGCCATTGGAATCATAGCCGCGCTCTGTTTCCAGATAGCCAAAGAAAAAGAATGTGATCACGTTCCAGGGGAAAACACCTGCAAAACCCTGCAAGAAGACAAACCACATGGTGCGCTTCTTGAAGATCTCCCTGGCTTCCTTCCATGAAAATTTAAAGGTCTGCATTTCGGTCATGTTCTCAAACTCAGGTTCTGCCTTGCCGCGCGGCATCTCCTTCACACCGAAATAGATCAGAATCGCCACAACCAGCCCAAGTGAACCTGTGATATAGAAAACCGAACGCCAGCCACCGATCATGGGTGCAACGACCTGTCCTAATATCAAGCCAGCCAGAAATCCAAGCGGCTGCGCAAGTTGCAACAGTCCATAGACCTTGCCGCGCAGATTCGGACCGAAGTAATCGGCGATCAATGTAAAGATGCCCGGGTAGGATGAATCGTCAATGCCTGTGGAAGCGCGCGTTATAAGAAATCCGCCATAGGTGCGGACAATCGCATTCAGCCAGGTTGTCGCTCCCCAGATCAAAGATGCAAGTGAAAGTAGTTTGGCACGCGCGTAATGGTCATACAAGTAACCCCACAATGGATATAAAACCGTGGCAACAGCCAGCGCACCCGAATTGACCAGCCCCCATTTGAAATCATCCAACCCAAATGTTTCACTGATCGGCACCTGCAAGGAACCGATCATCAATTTATCGGTTTGGTGTAGAAACATAAACAAAAAGAATATGGCAACAACGAACCAACGATAACTTGATTTTTGCTGTGACATGGTCACCTCATTTGGATTTATGATTTTTCGATTATACCCGCCTACATATCAATCGAGTCTTCTGAGATGATCTCTTGCGCAAGTTTTTGCAATTCATCCGCATCCTCTATTTTCGCCGAATCAAAGTATTGCGAAAGCAAGTCGAGCGGACTCATACTACTGACCACTTGCCCTTCCGGGATGCGTACCCGCGACTCGATCTGCGGACGTTTGACCAAATGAAACTCAAACGCTTTCTCAGTATATTTACGCAACGCGGATTCATCGATCAACGTATCCAACTCCCTCGGATATTCGACCACGAGCTTGACAATCGCTTCGGACACATCTTTGGGCAACGAGTTTTTCAAAATCTCGGTCACGTTCTCACTGGACATTAGAACTGCTTTGCGCTCAATGAACGGACGCGTCCCTTCGAGCTTTATCCAATCAACTTTCGTATCCACGCCCTTTTCGATATGAGCAATGACGAAGAATCGATCTTCATTCGCTTCACCAAAATCCACACGCTCAATAGAACCCGGGTACACAACCGGCGGCTGATAACCTTCGTTCACATCCTGCGGCTTGTGGATATGTCCCATCGCCACATAACTAAACTTTGGATTCTTCACCAAGCTACCTGATAACACAAGATCATTCCCCAACATCACAAGACGTTCACCACCAAATTTCGCGCCTTCAATGGAGGCATGTGCTGTAAGAATAATAGGCAGAGATGGGTCTGCCTCTTCCAACCAGCCTTCGATCAATTCTCCGATATTTTCCTCGATATGCGAGAATGCCTCAGTTGAATTGGTCTCGCCAGTCGCCGCCATTAAGCCCGAACGCGTAATCCACGGTATTGCAATGACTTGTACCGGCACATCCCATAATTCAGATGGCTTCAGAAAAGATGGTTCATCCAACACCTGCACAAAAGGAACCTGTAACGTTTTAAATTCCTGAATCGCATGGGCACGCCTTGTAGCAGGCGACATATCGTGATTACCTACCAAAAGCAAAGTTGGAATCTTCGCCTGCGAGAGCCGCATGATGCGCTTCCCCCATTCGCGCTGAAACGTCGGCGCAGGTGAACGATCTTTGTACGCATCGCCCGCAAAGATGACCATATCCACTTTTTCAGAGATCGCCGCATCGACGATGGTATCCAATGACTTGAGAAAATCAAGGACGCGCAGAGGCAGCCCCGTTTCGGGGTCATGGCGTCCATAGTTTGCCATGTCAATATGTGCGTCGGCGAAGTGAAGGAGTTTCATTATTCCATGCTCCCATCGCCGTCCTCGGCGATGGATTTGGATTGTAATCCGCCGCCGAGGACGGCGGCTTGAGCGTTAGCTACGGCTGTATTCCCAAATCCTGCAAGGATTGAATCGCGGGTGCCCAATTGGGATGCAATCGAAGCGCTTCGCGATAATCGGCAATGGCAGATTTCGTATCACCGATCATATACTCTGCACGACCGCGCCAGAGGATGCTTTCTTCAAGGGTCGGTTTGGCGATTGTATCGTTCAGGGTGACGTTCGCAAGATTGATCACATCCTGATAGCGAGCCGAATAGAAATAAGCAAAATAGGGTCCCGTTTGATACCACATCATGCGGAAGGGACGTTGCTTGTCGTCCTTGCCAATGGAATCATAGATCGTAAAAGCCTGATCGTAGGCTGTCGCCGCATCCACATACTGTTGCAAGGCAACGTGACTTGTCCCTTTGGCGAACCAGGCAAAGAAAGCGTCTATGCCGCTTGCATTGCGGATATGGTCTTCAGCGACACTGAGCGCATGTCCTGCTGCCCATTGGGCATCTGCATATTGACCAAGCACATTCATGAGTTCAGCTTCGCGTTCAGGGGCATAGACCACGAGAAAGATATTGTCAAAGGAAAGCCAGGCTTCCCCTGACATGAAGTCTTCATACTTGATGTGAAAGTTGGGACCATCATTCCATGTGTCCTGAACGATCAATTCCTGTCGTGCATCATCGTATCCGGTGACGAATTGATAATGTCCCAGCCAGGCGACCTTGCCGGAGTAATCTTTTTCAAAATAACCTTTTTCAGCGATAAAGGGAAATCCCGCCGCAAGTAATTTCTTTGCCAGATCGATGTCTCCACCAAGGCGGGACAGGGCGCGATATTCAGTCTCATCGTTGACGAAATCCACCAACTCGTATGGCATCACGTTAACATCACTTCTACCCTGCTGGATAAAATCCAGCTTGGGGTCTTGTATGCCGGGTTTGATGGCTTTGGCGATAATGTCTCGGTTGCCCGTCCAACCGAGGTAGTTCAATGCCATTGTCAGGTTCGCAGGACCACAATAGTTCCAGCGGTTCTTTTGGTCTATATATTTGAATCCTTTTATCGTGACAGAAGCAGGCAGAGGCGTGGATGTGATCGTCGGCGTCAGTGTAGGACCCTGTGTGGAAGTAGGAGTCAGACTGGGGGTAGGAAGAGGCGTACGCGTCGAAGCGATCCCGCTTGTTGCAACAGGTGTTGCAGGCTGGAAGACCGCGTCTTCAGGCGGTTTGATGAGATATTTGATACTGGATTGCAGACTATCAAGCCGCGGCATAACGCGGGAATAGACGGGGGGAAGAAGGAAGATCCCGATCCCTAATAAGATGATGACCGGGACAAGCCATTTACGGTTAAAGCGATTTTGCATGGGAGGATTATACTGCCCGCCCAATTCGATGTAAACAAACGATATTCTTCATTCTCAGAAAACTCTAATAATAGGGGCATAACTTTGCGGGGAGGTGAACGACATTCTCCATAAGATTGTCTAAAAGGAGACTCTTATGCGAAAAAGTTCTTTGTTCATTTCAGCCGTTTTGACCACTTTTGCCCTTGTAATGATGTACAACGTTGTTTCGGCATATCGCAGCGACAAAAGTGTGGACGTAAACGCGGGTAATGTCGTGGAAGTAGCGGCTGAGGCGGCGGCAACCGACACACCAGTACCAACGGATGTACCCACGCCGACACAAGCCATCATTACACCAGAAGAAGCCGCACAAGTAGCATCGCAGGTTCTTGGAAGCGACAAGCTATTAAGCGCAGAAAGCTCCAACTTCAATGGCGTGGATGCCTATCTCATCACGTTCACGAACAAGGATGTAGCCTACATTGGGCTGGATGGTCAAGTCCTTTCTGTTCAGGTCGCGCCGGTTGTTTACAGCGTTGCGGCTCCCGTCAAAAAGAAGAGTAAGAATAATAACAACAAGAGCAGCAACAACCAGAGCAGAAGCAGTAGCAGCGGCGGCGAACACGAAGGTCACGATGATTAAGGATTAAGCTAATGCCTCCAAAACCCAAACTCCGCAATTGGAACGATGTGCAGATCATGCTCGCGACAATATCCATCGCGGCAACGCTCGGCTTATGGAATGTATTTGCTGAGCCTGTAAAAACAGTCACCGCGCAGGTGCAGGATGAACCCGTCACGCCCCCGCCGCCGACTCGAACCATCCCCTGTTGCGGCTGAACCTACAGCCATGCCACAGATACTGCCACAAACAAAGATCATGTTTACGCAGGTCGCCCCGCAAACATCGAACGTTGTACAACCTCAAAAGAAAAAGAAGAAAAAAAATAACAACAATAATAATGGCGGTGGTGGTGGCGGAGGTGGCGGTGGTGGAGCAGTTACAAACACAAAGTCTTCGTAACATGTTACATCGTCTTAATTTTCACGCCATGGGTTCTGACATGCTGGCGGCTGTCGAGTGTGAGACCGCGCCGGAAATACTTTCGCACGTCCCTGAATGGTTCGAGGAATGGGAACAATCCCTCAGCCGCTTCCGCTACGACAGCGAGTTGACGCGGCTCAACCAAATCCATGAGCAACCCGTTCGCGTGAGCGAAACGTTATGGGATGTTTTCCAAACTGCGCGCAAAGCCGAACAATTGACGGACGGATTGGTGACACCCACCCTGCTGGACGCCATCACCGAAGCGGGATATGACCGTCCGTTTGATATGTTGCCGCATCTGGCTACGCCGACAGTTGATTCCGTTTAACGATTTCCCAGCCGCTGACGGCGATTGCCTTCGATGCATCAACCCAAAGCATTACCCTACCCGAAGGCATGGGACTCGACTTCGGCGGCGCGGCAAAGGGCTGGGCGGCGCATCAAGCAATGAAGCGGTTGCAGGCTAAAGGTCCCGCGTTGATCGACGCGGGCGGCGATATCGCCATCAGCGGTCCGCGCGCAGACGGAGGTCCATGGAAGATCGGTATCGCTGATCCATTCAACAAGGATGAAGAGGTCGAAATCCTTCATCTCAATGCGTGCGGTGTTGCCACATCCGGCAAAGACCGCCGCCGCTGGAACTCGGAATGGAATCTTTCAGCATCACATCATCGATCCGCTGACAAATCAGCCCGCTGAAACAGACCTGCTAACCGTCACAGTGATTGCACCCAACGTAATGGAAGCTGAAGCCGCCGCGAAGGCTGTGTTCATCCTTGGCAGTCGCGCAGGGCTTGAATGGATCGAGGCACGCCCTGAATATGCAGGCGTGTTCATTCTCGATAATGGTGAGATGTACTACAGCCAAAATATGGATCAATATTTGGAACAAATTGGAACGGAGCAATTATGAACTCGCAAAAATCTGTCGAGAACGAAACGTATAAATCATCGGTCAATATTCAATTTTTTCTTTTAGTCATGGTTGCCATGACCGTTGGCATGTTGGGAGCCATCCTATTATTACCCGCATGGCTGCCCAATATGGCAGGCTCGCTTGCGGGTGAAAATCCCCAGGTCTATTGGTATCTTTCACGCGCGACCGCGTTCACATCCTTGAGTATTCTATGGATATCCATGGCGCTGGGTTTGGGCATGACCAATAAAATGGCGCGCTTGTGGCCCGGCGCTCCGGCATCCTTTGCCATTCACGAGTACACAAGCCTGTTGGGGTTGGCGTTTGCCTTGTTCCATGCGCTGGTATTACTTGGTGATCATTACATCAACTTCACAGTTGCGCAGATCTTCATGCCCTTCTCGACCGTGGATTATCGTCCCACCTGGGTGGGCATCGGTCAGATCGGGTTTTACGTCTGGCTGATCGTCGCATTGAGTTTTTACGTCCGTTCAAGTATCGGACAAAAGACATGGCGCACACTGCACTATCTAAGTTTTGCCTTGTACATCATGGGACTTCTCCACGGTCTGTTCAGTGGTACGGATAGCACAGCCAACTGGGCGCAGTGGTATTACTGGATATCGGGAGGCAGTTTGTTGTTTCTGCTCATGCACCGCATTACCAACACTATCTTTGATAAGTCTGCATCCCGTCTCAAGCAGGCGCCGCGCCCAATACAACAAACATCTGAAAATGGAGGTTGATTATGACTCATATAATAACCAGCTTGTGCTTGCGCGATAACGGTTGCATGGATGTATGTCCAGTGGAGTGCATCAACCCAGGCACATCCACCGCGCAATGGCCCACATATTACATTGATCCGGCTACATGCATAGACTGCGGCGCCTGTGTTCCTGAGTGCCCCTTTCATGCGATCTACCCCGAAGATGAAGTACCTTCAACCTATACAGCCATAGGCGGTGAGTTAATCAACCAGTTGGGATTGAATGGGCACTATGAAAACACCAATCATCGCGAGGAAAGCATAGTCCTTGAAACAACAAGAGCACTCAATCCAGGCGAGACGGTTGATCTTCAGGGCAGTATCAAAGCCAACTACGATTTTTACAAATAAAACAAAGAGATAGGAAATCAAAAAGAGCGACTGTGGAAAACAGTCGCTCTTTTTGATATTCGGGAGGCAGTCTGTTGTTTCTGTTGGTCCATCGCATTACTAACTCCATTACTGAAAGACTAACCTCTTATGGCTGAATTCCCAAATCCTGAAGCGCCTGTATGGCAGGAATCCACTTCGGGTGTACTTTTAATGCAGCACGGTAATCTTTCACTGCCAGATCGGTCTTGCCAGCCATGTAATAGGCTTGTCCACGCCAGTAGAGAGATTCTTCAAGCACAGGTTCTGCTATCGTATCATTCAATGTTGTATTGGCAAGATTAATAACGTCTGCGAAACGATTGGTATAGTAGTAGGCTTTGTAAGGTCCAGTCTGATACCACATCATGCGATATGGGCGGATTGAGTCGTTTGCATCAAGGTCTGCATAAACTGAAAATGAAAAATCGTAAGCACTGGCGGCGTCAGCATACTGAAACAGTGCCACATGACTTGTCCCAACATTGAACCAGGCAAAATAACGGTCAACACCAGTAAGCCTTTGCGTTTCAGCCGTGGCAACATCTAATGCGTGATTGTTTGCTTGTTCATCATCTGCCAATGGACCTAGAAGTGTCATCACATCATTCTGTTTTTCGATAGGATAGACGACAACAAACACATAATTAAATGCCCGCCATCCCTCATTGAATTCTTCATAACCTATCTTGCGATTGGGTCCCGGATTCTTTACCGGGTCGGGTTGATATGTATCTTGATAAATGATCACTTGGTTAGCATCATCATATCCAGTCACAAAAGCATAGTGACCCATCCAACCATATTTTCCATTAATATCAACTTCATAGATGCCTTTTTCAACGACAACAGGAAAACCTGCCGACACCATACGTTTGAGCATATCAATATCGCCACCATAGCGTATAACTGAAGTGATCCCAGGGACATTCTCCGTGATGTAATCTTGAAGTTCATAGGGCATCACATTTTTGTCCTTGGCATTTATTGGCATGACTACCTTGCCAATCACATCGCGGTTGCCGTTCCAACCCCAATATGTAAGTGCCATCGAAAAGTTTGCCGGACCACAATAATTGAGCCGCCCATGTTGATGTTCGTATTTGATCCCTCCAATACAACGGTGGCAGGCAGAGTCATGTTCACTGGGATACGACGGTTGGTTGGTTTGGCACTGGGATGCGTTTGAAGATCCCTATCTCTGGAATGCACAGGAAGGGGACCAAGTAATTGCGAAGGCTCTCACGCCGATAAATCGTCTGGATCCCTGTATTCCTTGATGTTATCCAACCATGTTCTCCCTGATGAAAAATTACACTTTCAACATTCCATATTTCGACTCTGTGTCAAGTCGAATTCTTCCTGTGCTTCTCCATTATCATCGTTTCATAAATACACCGATGCCAGTGTGCATCCCTGCTATTTCACCACAATGGTGAAGGCCACTTTGGGGCTTGCAGTGTCGGTCATACCCTGGTAATAACCGAGTGTGATGGTTGTCTTGCCTGGGGCAACAGCTTTAAAGCGCCATACATCCTTGCCACTTCCAGAGTTGGGGTTGCTGGGATCGTCAGGCACATGATCCTTCCAGACATATTCAACAATATTCGCATCCAATTCTTCAGCTACTTCCCAGTGATAGTTGGGGTCAATAAAGGTTTTGATGGTGATCGTGAAACTCGTCACCCGCATTCACTTCAATATTTTTTTTCGGATTGGTCGGTTCGAGTTCAAGAGTAGTGGGGGTGGGATGTGACGGAATTGTACCAATGGTTGCTGGCCGGCTGGGGAGTTGGTGTTGAGCTTTCGCCACAGGCTGAGATGGAAAGTGCCGCAAGTATAAAGATTAGAAATAACTTTCTCACAAGGTTCTCCTGATTCGTCAATGGTTAATTGTTGTTGCGAATAGGGTATGAAGTAAAAGAATCTCTGCCATCGTGTAAAAGACCTTTCGTGTCGCTCAGGGTAACATTACTCAGATTACCTCTTCAAAGTTCTTGATACTTCACGCGATGCGAGTCAATCTTTGAACTTTTCAGTCATCATGGTTTCGTAATCGGACCAGTTGCCGATTGCCGAGGGCGTCGCACCAAACGGGGAGGATTTGCTCTTAGCGGACGAGCCCAAACTAAGATGAATCCCATTAAGGGTAAGGCGCGACGCACTCGCGTTATCTCTTCAACGTTCTATATTTGACTTGGTGCGGAGTTAGATTTTTCCCGAATTTCTCTTGCATCATAGTCTCGTAGTCGGACCAGTTGCCATAGAGCTTTATTTCTTTTTTCTTATCAGGTAGGATGCTAAACCGTTCTTAAGGATTTCCATACCAAAACGGAATTGTTCATCAGGATCGGGTTTTTGAGAGAATCCGCCAACTTCCCGATGCTGGATATTCGATTCTGCGGCAAAGAATTGACCCAGCCCTGAAAATCCAAGGGGGGCTCTTCCGATTTTCATCATCTGTGTTTTCGTATTTGTGTTTCTCCCAATACAAACATGGTCACATATTCATTCATCAGAAACCCAGCGTAGACAGCATCTTGTTTATCAAAACCAATATTAAGCAATTTGTAAGCATGATCTCTGTCAGCCGTAATCTATTGGATCCTGAAAAAGGAACACAATTGCTGCTCAGATAATACTTTGGCAGCATCGCGATGCAGTAAGAGCGTATTACGATATTCGTTTCCCAAAAACTCCAACTGTTCCTGCCAGGAAAGGGAAGCATCAGGCTCACGAATTGGAGCACAGATTTCATCTGCCAGTAATATCAATAATTCCTGCTTGTTGCGTACATGCCAGTATAAAGAAGCAGCCTTGATACCAAGTTTCGCTGCCAGAGCACGCATTGTGATCCCATCAAACCCGACTTCATCCAAGAGGTTAAGTGCCGCTTGAAGTATTTGCGTTTGGGTAAGGGGATCAGACTTCTTTTTGTGATTGAAAACTTTATGAGGAGTAATTTTCATAATTTAGCACCTTGACAGTATAGCATAAAACAGGATAAACTAACGTTGTTAGCTTTTGACTAACAACGTTAGTTTATCATCTTTTTAATTTGAGAATCGGGAGAACTACATAACATGAAAACGAAATCTTTACAAACAACCATAAATTCAAAAACTGCTGAGCCATATCGGTGGCTTGCTCTTGGCAGTATTACTGGTCCAGTAATCATGACCCTTGCATGGATCATACTAGGCTTGATGCGCCCAGCTATAAAAACAGAATGGGGGATTTCAGGCGGCTTTATTGGAATGATCACCCAACCTTTTAGTGGCTTGGAAATTGGTATAAATAGCGAACTTTTTAATACCGCGTTTATCCTAAACGGTCTCTTGACGATAGCGGGCGTATTTGGGATCTTTCAGGTCATTGGCACAGGCAAGCAGGAAAAATTATGGGTTATTAGTATGCTACTACTCGCATCATCAGGAATTGGCTCAATACTATGTGGTATTTTCACCTTGGAGTTTTTCTATTGCATATGCTCGGATTTATTTTGGCTTGTGCCGCACCTGCATTTGGCTTTTTAACCACAGGTCTTCTTCTTAAAAGGACTTCAACTTGGACGAAAATTGGCAACCCGTTAATTTATGCCTGCCCATTGACACTTGTTTTGCTGGTAATCTTTTTTATCACTTTTCAATATGATCTAATGGCGGCTGGAAAAGGTTTTGCGGGTCTTTCGGAAAGGATTTTGGTTTTAGAAGTCATGTTCTGGTATATGACGCTTGGATGGCTGGCTTTTCGACAAACTTATTCAAATGCAAAATCATCTTTTGGTATAGCATTACGTTAAGACGAATCCTTCCATCGCGACTACCAAACAGAGGCGAGATTGTTCCACTTAATGGACAGTCTCGCCTCTGTTCATTTTGTATAGCTTTGCATCCCCTAATAGCATTACCTCTTCAACGTCCTATACTTCACTCGATGCGGGGTCAATCTTTGCCGAACTTTTCCTGCATCATGGTTTCGTAATCGGACCAGTTGCCGATGTACATTTTGGCAACGGAGTCGCCTTCGAAGACGATGAGGTGGGTGCAGACGCGGTCGAGGAACCAGCGGTCGTGGCTGACGATGATGGCGATGCCTGCAAATTCTGTGATGGCTTCTTCGAGGGCGCGGAGTGTGTTCACATCCAGGTCGTTGGTGGGTTCATCGAGCATGAGGACGTTGGCTGTTTCGGTGAGGGTCTTGGCGAGATGGACGCGGTTGCGTTCACCGCCGGAGAGGATGCCGACTTTCTTTTGCTGGTCGGAGCCTGCGAAGTTGAAGGATGAAACATAGCCGCGCGCGTTGATCTTGCGTTTGCCGAGTTCGAGATTTTCTGCGCCGCCTGAGATCTCTTCGTAGACGGTTTTCTCAGGGTCGAGCGTGCGGGACTGGTCCACGTAGGAGAGTTTGACGGTTTCGCCGATCTTGATCGTGCCGCTGTCTGGTTTTTCCTGTGCCGGTGATCATTTTGAGCAGGGTGGTTTTGCCTGCGCCGTTGGGACCAATTATCCCGACGATACTGCCCGGGGGAACAGAAGCAGAAAACTCGTCCAGAATGAGGCGGTTCGCCGTAGGCTCTTTCGTCACCTTGTCAAATTCGAAGACCACGTCACCGAGGCGCGGACCGGGCGGGATGTAGATATCCAGTTCTTCGCGGCGGGCTTCGGCTTCCTCGCCCAATAATTGTTCGTAGGCGGTGACGCGGGCCTGTCCCTTGGATTGACGCGCCTTGGGCGACATGCGGATCCATTCGAGTTCGCGGCTGAGGGTCTTCTGGCGTTTGGATTCGGATTTCTCTTCGAGGCGGATGCGTTCCTGTTTTTGTTCGAGCCAGGAGGAGTAGTTGCCCTTGTAGGGGATGCCGTAGCCGCGGTCGAGTTCGAGGATCCAGCCTGCGACGTTGTCGAGGAAGTAGCGGTCGTGGGTGACGGCGATGACGGTGCCTTTGTAGTCGCGCAGGTGATGTTCGAGCCACGCCACGGACTCGGCGTCGAGGTGGTTGGTGGGTTCGTCGAGCAGGAGCACATCGGGTTCGGTGAGCAGGAGTCGGGTGAGCGCGACGCGGCGCTTTTCTCCGCCCGAGCAGACCTTGATGGGCGTATCCGACGGCGGACAGCGCAGGGCTTCCATCGCCACTTCGAGATGCGAGTCGAGATTCCAGGCGTCGTGCTTGTCGAGCTGTTCCTGCAGTTTGGCTTGCTCGGCGACGAGCGCGTCGAAGTCGGCATCGGGTTCGGCGAATTTGGCGTTGACCTCATCGAAGCGCGCCAGCATTTCGACGATGGGCGCGACCGCTTCTTTGACGACCTCGATGACTGTTTTGGTTTCATCGAGCTTGGGTTCCTGCTCGAGCAGCCCGTAGGTGTAGCCTTTGGACTTGCGAGATCTCGCCGATGTAGTCTTTGTCGATGCCTGCCATGATGCGCAGTAACGTGGATTTGCCCGCGCCGTTGAGACCGAGCACGCCGATCTTGGCGCCGTAGTAGAAGCCGAGCGAGATGTCGCGCAGGATCATTTTGTTGCTGATGGGGACGAGGCGTCCCACTTTGGTCATGGAGTAGATTACTAGGGATTCGTTTGACATGGTTTTCCAGTAAGTAGAGATTTGATATTCGATAATTCGTTATTTGAGTTTGGTTAGGCGGGCGTATTGTATCAGAGAGTGGGGAAGGGTGAACGCGAAATAAGGAATTTTTTACTGCGAAGAGCGCGAAGATTTTTTGATGATGAAAACCCGCCTCTTTCTTGACTGGAGGCGGGTTCTGTTCGAGATGCGTTGTCTTTGGTTGTTAGCCCCGACACATTGGCTATGCTGGCTTACTTAATATTTTGAGCAATTTATGATTTATAAAGAGGTGATGTTTCCCAACTTTTGTGTCTTTCAAGATTCCCATTTCTGCCAATTGAGCAAGATATTTACTTGTTGTTGTGTAATGCATATTTAATTCGCTGGCGAGTTTAGTGGGTATGATGACAGGATAAGTAAATATCGCTTCAACAATCCCAAGACCAGTGAATCTTCTTGTTTTCTGATTTTATTTGCTCCTTGATTTGATCGAAAAGCTCAGTAATCTTTTTTAAATCGTTTCGAGTCTCCATGGCTTTCATGTAAAAACCTTCGAGCATATATTCAATAAATCCATGCCAATTTTGATCTTTTGTTACAGCCAAAAGGTGATGGTAATAATCTGAGCGATGCTGGTTGATGTATCCGCTGATATACATAACGGGAAATTGAAGTAAACCATACTGAATGAGTTGCAGAATCATCAGAATGCGCCCCGTTCTACCATTCCCATCACGGAATGGGTGGATGGCTTCGAATTGGTAATGAGAGATGATCACGCGAATCAGCGGGTCAAGAGACCCGTCTAAGATGTTGGCATAGTTTTCCCAATTACTAATCAGATTAGGAATGTCACTTGCAATGGGCGGAGTATACAAACTTTCGCGGCTAGCAAGATTTGCAATTTGGTTTTGCTCTCGACGATATTGTCCATTACCAGCAGGAATCAAACGCGCCTGAATTCCAGTGATAAGTCTTGAAGATAGCGCATATTTCTCTACATTTTCAAGTCCCCAGTTCATAGCTTCACGGTAGCGCAGAACTTCCTTATCGGGCTGGCGTTGCTCTGCTTCTGGAAACAACTGCCATTGAAGCACATCTGCTAAGGTGGTGTTAATATTTTCAATATTGGAACTGGCTACCAATTCGCGGATGATGGCAGGTGACATAAGCAAAAGAGGATTTGGGATTTGTCCGCAGGCACCCTTTAGTTCAGCTAGCTCCACGCGCGCGTTAATAAGAAGATCGCCAAAATCGGTATTAGCGATGATGTTTTGGGGAGGAAGTGGAACCAGTCTATGAGGATATGTTGGATCGAATGACATATGGCTCTCAATATATCAGTTTTTTTTGATTTTTGCAATATATCACAGGTGTTGAAGATGCCTTTCTGTGCTAATATTTGCTTCGCCTTTGGTACACTGTAGTATATATACTGTAAAACAGTCTTGCCAAATAAGGTGAATCAGTGTCAATTAAAAGACAATTGTTGCCCATCCTAGATGCGAGCAAAGAAGCATTTGAAGTTGCTGTTGATGTGACTGGAAAGCAAATCTGGAGATCACAAGAACTTAAACGCTTTCTTTACACTCAAGATTCGTCTGCATCCATATTACGCGATACTTCATTAAACGTGAATGATCTTGTAGATTATCTCGTTCAATCCAGCTATTTACAGAAGGTGAAATTTAAGACCCCTCGTGTAGAAAATCTATTTATATGGCGTGCAGTCAACAAATTCACGATATTCCCTGTGCTGAGACCTAACGGTTATTATGTTCATCAAACTGCATTATATATACATGGTCTCGACCATTTTTCAAATATTATATATTTCAATAATGAACAGCCCGCTCGACCAGCATCTGGGGTCTTTGAGCAAAGTAGAATTGACAATGCTTTTAGTAAAGACCAACGACTGACAAGTGCGCGAACAAATTATGATGGTGTTGAATTCTGGCTTTTAAGTGGCAAACTGGTAATTACGGGGTCACTGTTTTGAAGACGGATGACAACATTGAAGTGCCAGTAACTGATCTTGAGAGAACGCTGGTTGATATTGCAGTAAGACCTGCATATGCGGGTGGCGTGAATAATATTATTAAGGCTTATCAGTTGGCTCAGCCCAAAGTGTCAATTCAAAAGTTGGCTGATACTATTCGTAATCTGCAATATGTTTATCCATATTATCAAAGCATAGGTTTTTATTTAGATAATTCTGGCGTTTATAGTGAGCAAGATGTTCAATACTTTCTAGACTTTGGACCATTTCAGTATGACTTTTATTTGGAATACAAAATGTTAAATCCCAATTATTCGGAAAAGTGGAAATTATATTATCCAAATTCGTTGATATCCTGAGTTGATTTTCCCCTATGCTCAAAGAGCGAAAATATTTAGAGTTTCTTAGGATAAACTCCCGCCGAAAAGATTCTGTGGAAAGAATTACGGGCAAATAAGCTTGGTGTTCATTTCAGAAGGTAGCAGGTCATTCAGGGATTTATCGTCGATTTTTATTGTCACAGGGCGGGCTGGTTATGGAAGTGGATGGCGATGTCCACGACTTGCAGAAAGAGGAAGATGAACGACGGGAAAAGGTGTTGTCCGCGTTGGGGTTGAGGGTGGTCCGTTTTAGGAATGATGAGGTCGTAGGAAGTCTGTCCGCGGTGGTGAGAAAGATCAAGGGATTGGTTGCAAAGTAATTTTTGAAGGAGTTACATCATGCCGTCAAAATCTAAAAGAAGCCTGCAAGATGTTGTTGGAAAACAAACTTATGATGTGTGAGTGGATATGCTCCGTGAACTTGTCCCTGACGGACGGACACATCGCCTTTCGGTAGTCGTCGCGGGGATGTTGTTATATGCTGTAGACAAGTCAATGCAGATCAAACATAGGAACGAAGAAGAACATTCTGTTGCCATGTCACTGATCGATGCAACTGATACAAGCGACCCAGAATCAATCAAAGAGTTGATCCATGATGTTGTGGATAGGCTGTTCAAAGATGCAGGTGTCGAATATGAAAGAGTCAGCAAACGGGGTGAGCATTACAGTATTGCTGATGAAATCTATAATGAGTTTTCGAGTTGGTACGATTATCCGTGGGATTAGGCGTGCGTATTAGAAGATGCCAGGCAGGAAAAGGTGCTGTCCGCTTTGGGGTTGAGGGTGGTCCGTTTTAGGAATGATGAGGTCGTGAAAAACCTGCCTGCTATATTGGATAAATTACGGCAGCATCTTCTTTAGCGCAGAATACGCCCATTGTGCAGCGCGTCGCACCATCTCGTCCGTATCTTGTGTTGCATGTTCAAGATGCTCCAGAGTTTGAGCATCCATAAACCAGGGCAGGCTCAATACAGCAGCAGTGCGGGTAAGTGGTGTTTCCGAGTTCAATAGTTCGATCAACAACTTCACCTGTTCCACTTTGGCATCGCGTCCATCGGCGAGCATCGCGCCGAATTTCCAGGTCTGATCCAGCATATTTTGAATTGCTTCAGGCGGCAGGTTGAGTTTCTTCCCCGCTTCACCTGCCCGTCTTTCCATCTCTGATAATGCCTGATTGAGTTTTTGGAAACCTTCATTCCCCAACATCCCCATCATCCCTGCGAGATCAGTCTGCGCACCTGCAACGTTGAATAAAGGTTTGGAATTTATCGGGAAGACATCTGCCAGATCCTTTTTGATGCCGCTGAACCCCTGGAACGCATCGCACACAGCGCGATGTATCCCTGCGCGCAGACCGAACAACTGATCCTCTTGCAGCAACTCCAATAACCTGGGCGCTGTATCAACGGCTTTCAAGTTTTCCAGTGCCTGGATGGCAAGTGTCTGTGTTTCAAGATCAGCGTTCCCAAGTAACCCAAGCAAAAATTCGATCACCTGCGGTTCGTCCCGTCTGCCCAACGAAGTCAACGCAACGCGGCGCATGGTTGTTTCACTGCTCCCTGCCAGCCCAATTCAAAAAATCTACTCCCACCTCATACTTGGAGTCCGCCAATAACTGGACAAGATGAATATTCTCCTTCGTCTTCACTACATCCATCAGGGCAGGTCCCGCCTCTCTCCCAAACTTGCGCACTGCCTGATACGCACCTTTATTAACGTGGAATTGTTTTGCATCCTCCTCGATCACCGCATCGACCAATGCAGGGATGGTTCGCGGGTCTTTGACCCGCCCCAGCGCGACTGCCGCCCGCTCACGGACAGTGGCAACGCGGTCTTTTAACGC
The DNA here is from genome assembly GCA_963730175.1 of uncultured Chloroflexia bacterium. GTDB lineage: Bacteria > Chloroflexota > Anaerolineae > Anaerolineales > Villigracilaceae > Defluviilinea. The sequence continues at coordinate 62,956 of CAVSRF010000022.1, forward strand.
CTCCAGCAACCCGTCAACTGCTTCTGTCGATTTGAGCGCACCCAACGCCTGAGCAGCGTTCCGTCTCACCTTCCAATCGGGGTCTTTCAAATCAGGCAGGAGCGCATCCACTGCACGCGGGTCTTTGCTTTGACCGAGCAATCGCGCCGCGTCACAGCGTTTGGTCCAATCGGAACCGTGCAGGTCAGCGATCAAGGTTTCAAAGGGAATATCATTTTTTGGCATGATGACATCTTCCTTATCTGTAAAATCTATTATGCCATGATGTCCCCGCAGGGCAAGGGATATGAACTTTCAAACGTAATACAGTACAAGAGGCGTTGGTTGTAGATGTGGATGGCGATGTCCACGACTTGCAGAAAGAGGAAGATGAACGGCGAGATGGGGCTGAGGGTTGTCCGCTTTGGGAATGATGAGGTTTTGAAGAGCGTGTCCACGGTGGTGGGGAAAATCAAGGAGCTGATTTGATATAAAACAAAAAAACAGATTTATACTTCGCCTCTATGACTACTATTGAACAAATCAACGCACGCAGCCAGGGATATCTGCCTGGCTTGTTCGGAATTGAATTTATAAGTTTTGAGTTGGGGCTTATAAAAAGCAGGCTTGTTATCCGCCCTGAATTACTGGCTCCCAATGGATACCTGCATGCAGCCACAGTTATTGCGCTGGCAGATACAACCTGTGGCTACGGAGTTTTTTATGATCTGCCAGCCGGTGCACAGAATTTCACAACGATCGAACTCAAGAGTAATTTTTTGAGCACTGCCCGCGAGGGAGTCATTGCATGTGTTGGCACACGAGTCCATGGCGGACGAACAACCCAGGTTTGGGATGCGACTATCACTGATGATGCCAGCGGGAAAACAATTGCATTGTTTCGGTGTACACAGATGATATTGTATCCGCGGTAGTGATGATGTTTTGAGAAAACTACTTGTGGTAGTCGAGAAAATAAAAACACCTTTAAATTGAAAGAGCCGGGGCTCCAGGTCCGGCTCTTTCAATTTTCTCTAGGAGGAGAAGAAGAGAATTCAACTTTAGCACCTCCCCAAAAAACATGCTGGACGCATACCCTACGTCACTTAAACCATTAATCAACGTTTTTTATGAGTCCTTTTTAAGGGGTATCATTTCTGCTGAATTTCTGGTTAGATCGGCTGAATTTTAGGTTGTCTAACAACGTGCTTCGTGTAGACTTGGTGATTGGCGAGAAAATTCAAGTAAGATTGATATCGAATCAACCAGGAGTCCCCATGAAAACAAAAGATGAGATCATCAATAACTGGCTTCCGCGGTATACCGATACCCCTCTCAGGAGTTTTGGTAAATACATTTTGCTGGTCAATTTTGAAGATTACCTGCACATGTTCTCGGAGTGGTACAACGTCCCCATCCGCGGGGGGGATAAGCCCATGCCCAACGTCACTGCCGAGGGCGTTACCCTGATCAACTTTGGGATGGGAAGCCCCAATGCCGCCACCATCATGGACCTGTTGCATGCTGTTCGCCCCAAAGCCTGTCTCTTCCTCGGAAAGTGTGGTGGACTAAAAGAAAAAGCAAAGTGGGAGACCTGATCCTGCCGATTGCAGCCATCCGCGGAGAGGGCACATCCAACGACTATTACCCGCCCGAAGTCCCAGCCCTGCCTGCCTTTAGTCTGCAAAAAGCCATCTCGACGACGATCCGCGACAACCACCGGGACTACTGGACTGGTACGGTTTACACGACCAACCGCCGCGTCTGGGAACACGACGATAAATTCAAAGCCTACCTGCGCAAGATCCGTGTCATGGCGATCGATATGGAAACTGCCACACTCTTCACCACGGGTTTCTATAACGAGATTCCCACGGGCGCGTTGCTATTGGTCTCCGACCAGCCAATGATGCCCGGTGGCGTCAAAACATCTGAAAGTGATAAAAAGGTCACACAAAAATATTTGGACCTGCACCTGCGTATCGGCATCGATTCACTCAAACAATTGATCAACAAGGGAGAGACAGTCAAACACTTGCGGTTTTAGGGTTCTTGTTTAAGCCTGATCTATTCCTGCATTTTATAGTGAAACTATGAACGGATATGGTTTAAAACAAAAATCCTCACGATTTAAAGGTCGCGAGGATTTTTAGAATTACTGAAACGTCTTATCGTTCAACCAGAATAAATACACCGGAGAAGTTGACTGTGACCGTTACAATATTCCCAATCTGTTGGACGCCAGAGATGATGGTGCGTGGATCATCGGGGTTATCCGGGTTGAGCGGGAAGCTTGTGCCGGCTTCATAGAGCGGCAATGTCACCCAGCCACCAACACCCTCATTCAAGGTCGGGTCCCAGAACAGGATCGAATAGCCTCTGCCTCTTAGAATTTCAGGGATCAGGAAGTTGATGGTGACCGTTCCGTCCTCATTCAGGATCGTGTTGCCCTCCCCATCTGTCAGACTGGTGGCGACGCCTCCTGCGAAGCTCGTGCCTGCTCCCAGTTGCCCGGGCAGATTCTCCTCTGCGAGTTCCTCCAGCATACTAAAACCTTCAAACGGGCAACCGACCTTCATCCATGTGCCATTCGGCAGTTTCAAGATCGTGCCGGAGTATAGTTCACAATCCTGTTCCACCGGTGTTCCGCCAGTAGCTGGTACTTCAACGACGAGCGGTCCTTTTGTCTCAGTTGGTTCTTCTTCTTTTGGAGTGCAGTCTTCAGTTTCTGGTCCGTTTAGGTCAAGCAAGTAATCACCCAAGCCGTTACCACCGAACGTAGCTGGTGTGACAAAGACTAATGGGCCAAACGGTCCGGGCTTGACCATCAGTCCATATTCACCATTATTGGTAAACACACCACCATCAACGTTGACCGCAATATTTGTGATTTCATCTCCCGGGCAGATGGCTTTGGCAGTAGATGTGCTATAGACTTCGACGCCGTTGCCGCCATTCTGGTCGGCGGTCACGTTGACGAGGTCAACTTGCCCACCGGTAGTGATCCACAAACCAATCGCGGTGTTGAGGTTGAATGCGCTGTCACTGACAAAGACGTTGCCGGTGCTTGTAACAAGCTTGGCGCCATAATCAGTCACGTTATTGCCAGTAACAGTGACGAGGTCGAGATTGATGTCACCTTCGGATGTACCGGCATAGATGCCGTAGGAGCCGTTCTCAACGAAGATGCTGTTATTGACGAAGATATTTCCCAGTCTGCATGTGCTCAAATAAGCGCCTTTAACTTTATTGAGGGAGGCTGTCACACCACTAAGCGTAATGTCACCATCTTCGCTTTGGGCTTGGATACCAAAGGAGCCATTACCGTTGAAAAATCCACCTGTAACGTTGATCAAGCCGGTGCCGTTCGTATTTAATACAGCACCTGCGCCATACTCGTTGCCGTTCGCGTTGACATTGGTCAGCGAGATGTTCCCGCCGTTGCTCTTGGCATACAGCCCGGGATCTGATGGATAATTAAAGTTCACATTCTCATCGAACGTGCTGGAGGTGATCGTAATATTGTCCTGTGCTTCGAGGTAACCACCATTGGTGCCGTTATATGAAGCAACTACATTCGCCAATGTGATCGTGCCGCTTGATCGGCGTGTAGGCCAGTCCAATCGTTGCCCGTGGCACCATCCACGCCGAAGTTGCTATTGCTGACGTTGATTGCTCCAAGTCCGTAGGTTGTATCCAGTATGGCTCCGGTATTGTTGGCAAAAGTGTCAACGTTTGTCAGGTCAATGTTTCCATCTGCAAGGATATCCAAACCTGTACCGTTTGAATTGCTGTTGAATTCGCTTTGGTCAACGGCCACATTCCCGGTGCCGTCATCATCAGCGCTGGTTAATACTGTTCCATTTAGGGCGTTGGCGTTTGCCTGAACATTATCAATAGCGATGCCGCCGCCGGCGTCAATGACGAGTCCGTTGAAACCATTGTTATTGAATAGATTGGATGTGGCACTCGTGATCGTGACGACCCCGTTGCCTGCACACAAACCTGGGGTGACGCTTCCATATTGACAACTGTCCAAGGAGGCTCCTGTCAGTGTGTTATCGCTGGCTGAAACAGTATCCAGCCCAACGGTTCCGCCGGACGCAACGGTCAGACCGTTCCCAGAGTTGTTGTCGAATTCGCTGTTGGAGATGTCAACATTCCCTGAACTATCCACCACTGCGCCATCGCCAAAGCCATAGGTGTTCGAAGGTGTATCGTTGACAGAGACGTTATCCAGCGTCACTTTTCCAGTGTTGGTAACGGACAAGCCAAAACCTGCATTGTCTCCTGCGGCAATGTCGAAGTCGTTGATGAAAATGTTTCCGGTCCAGTTGACGATAACCATGGAGACATCAGCCAGGGACGTGCCAGTGACTGTGGTGTTATTGCCTCCACTCCAACCACCCTGGATGGTCAGGTCATTGTTATTCAGGTTGGTGAGGGTTGCCCCATCAAAAACAATTTGGGCATTGTCATTTCCGTTGTAGGTATCCTCCACCCAGACTACGCCGTTGCCGCTATAGAGAGGGGTGGCAGATGATGCATCAAGGGCAAGGGCGGCAATCAAGGTTGCGAAGTCTGTAAAACTGCCTGTACAACCAATGCCACCGGGTGTTACCCCATCTGGACACCACATGGGGTCGCCGGATGCGATGATCTCTGCGGCGTTTTCGGTTGCCAGGGGCTCGACATCACCGGCCTCGTTAATTGCCACCAGTTCGGTGCCTTCTGGTAGCTGTTCAAGGACTTCTGGTACCGAGATGGGTTCCTCAACTGCTAGTTTCTCCTCCGCGGATGCAGCAGGCTGCCCTTCATCAGGTGCAACAGGCTGTTCTTCATCCTTGATCGCCTCGACTGCTGGCGACTCGACATCGTCAGCCTCGTTATCAGATGTCACCTCTTCGGTCTCTGTCGGTAACGGTTCAAGGGCTTCAGGCGTTGAGGCGGGTTCCTCAACCGCCGGCTGCTCCTCGACGGGTGCAACGGGCTGTTCCTCATCTGCTGATATGGTTTCGCCATCTGTTGGTCCGGTACTTCCATCATCAGCATAGACCGTCGTTGTGCGAACAGCACTGTTCGCTACTACAGAAACAATAACTAACAAGAACATAAATCGATTAAGTATTTTTTGCATGTTGCCTTCTCCCAAAATAATAATATTGTGACATATTTTCAACATCTATAATGGTACTTATGTGATGATGTTTTGAGAAGCAACAGAGCCATAATTGCCTTACGTTTTTGTAAATCTGCACAAAAACAACAGTCTTTACCGATATTATTTTGATTCTGCTGAAATGCTTTTTCCCTGCTATATGTAACAAATGAAAAAGAGCGACCTGTTGCGAGTCGCTCTTTGTTTTATGCTGTTATGGATTTTCGACGATATTGTTTTACCACTTCCCAGCCCGCGAGTCTGCGATTGGCTTCGTCATAAATGCGCCATTTTAGGCACTTTAAACTGGAGAGCAGGGTCAATGGTTTAACGTGAAAGATCGAGTTCTCCTTATATGCCTTTGGCAGGTTGTAATTGGGAATCTTCGAGCCTAGGTGATGGATATGATGGAATCCAATGTTTCCTGTGAACCATTGTAATAACGCAGGCAATTTATAAAATGAACTTCCCTGCATGCTGGCTTTGAAGTAATCCCATTGACTGTTGCGTTCCCAATACACGCCCTCGTAGTTATGCTGAACGTAAAACATCCATACGCCTGCACTTGTGCCAAAGAACAGAACGAGCAATTGTGTGATTAGATAGTTCTTCCATCCAAAGGTCAATCCCATCACAGTGACGATCACAGCCAGAGCAAGATTTGTCCACCAGACACTGGCGATCTCACGTTTTCCCGTGGCGGGCGGAATCCGCTCGCCGACAACGAACACGATCAATGGTCCGATCAGGAGCAGGGCTAATGGATTACGCATTACACGATAACCCGTCTTCTTCCACCATGGCGCATCGAGATATTCCTGAACGGTCATTGTGTACACGTCGCCTGTGCCGCGACGGTAAGGTCGCCGCTTGTGGCGTGATGGATGGCGTGTTCACGTTTCCAGCGATAATACGGCGTGAATGCCAGGATGCCCGTTACGATCCCCGTCCAATCGTTGGCGCGCTGTGATTTGAAGAATGAGCCATGTCCGCAATCGTGGAAGATGATGAAAGCCCGTACCATGAATCCCGCCGTGAGGAGGGTGAGCGGAATCGTCAGCCAGAGCGAAATATCCACACTGCGCAGCGCGAGATAGAACAGCGCGAAAAACGGAATCAGTGTGTTGAAAAGTTGCCAGATGCTGCGAGGCAGGTTAGGATGCGAGTAGGATGCGATGATCTTCTGCCACGTAGCTTTCCCCTCCGGATTTGTTTGTAAGTTCATGTGAACTCCTTCCAAGTTCATTGTACGACTTTTTACAGGAATAAGGTTAGAAAGCGGGGAGTATTAGATGATGAATGGATTTTTCACTTCTTTGGTGAAATCAAGAAAAGAGGAGGAAAATTATTCCACAAAGCCTTTAAATTTCTGCAATTCAAATGTACGGCTCGCCATCTGCAACGCTCGTTATACTCCATATGGTTGTACAGCATGAGCAACATCCCAAAGAAATTCAGTCGCTACGAGATCCGTGAAGAATTAGGCATCGGGGGAATGGCTACGGTCTATCGCGCCTACGATCCATTGTTCGAGCGGGAGGTGGCGCTCAAGATCCTTAAGCGGGAACTGCTCAACGACCCACAAGTACTCGACCGTTTCGAGCGCGAGACCAAGATCGTCGCAAAACTCGAACATGCGGCAATCGTCCCTGTGCATGATGTCGGTCACGATAATGACCAGTTGTTCTACGTTATGCGCTACATGATGGGCGGCTCCCTTTCTGAACGCATTACGAAAGGGAAGATGTCCTATGTTGAAATGGCGCATATCATTCAACGCATCGGCGCTGCGCTCGATTATGCCCACGACAAGAGCATTGTCCACCGCGACCTGAAACCCGGCAATATCCTTTTCGATGAATACAACAACGCATACATCTCCGATTTTGGCATCGCCAAATTCGTCCATGCACCCATCAACCTTACCAGTTCCGGGATCATTGGCACCCCTACCTATCATGAGTCCCGAACAGGCGCAGGGCGAGGAGGTGGACGGGCGCAGTGATATTTATTCTTTGGGCGTCATCCTTTTTGAAATGCTGAGCGGCAAAACACCCTTCGAAGCCACCACCCCACTCGTCATGGCAATCAAACATGCCACCGAGCCTGCTCCGAACATTCTTAAAAATTAACCCAAATCTTCCTGCTGGTACAGAGGCGATCCTTGAAAAGGTTTTGGTGAAAGAACCCGATCAACGGTATGGCTCTGGCATCGAGTTTGCAAATGCCTTTATTGCGACCCTGCACGAACCGGTCACTCCGGATATAAATCTCATCACACCGAAGCGCCCGCGCACCCGCAACGCGAACGCGGCAACGATGGCTCCATCGACCATGGAGCACAAACCCCAATCAAACTCACGCTTTTGGATTCTCGGTGGATTTATTGTCCTGACCCTCATCGTGTTTGCCATTTGGGGATATCCTCGAACTCTCCCCGACAACCATCGCCTCGACTTCCACGCCGGGAGTGTCACAGTTACCCCTGCCGTTTCCACCCCGACAACTTCCCCTCGCCGACAGTTGCACCTACGCAAACAACAAAACCGACGCTCCTTCCCGTTGACCCTGGCATTGGCGGCGCAGATAAGATCACACTCACTGCCAATAGAGATATCTATCTATGGATGTGGATGGGAGTAACATCCGGCAATTGACCAATACCAATCTTCCCAAAGTTTGATCTTCAATGGCTTCCGGTGGGAACGAGCTTTTATATGGTGAGGAAAGTGTATTTATAATTAAATCCGGAAACGACCGAAAACAAACCTATGGAGATCGCCTGCTTCGATGAATAACGCTGGATGGCTTCCAAGTCTCACCCGACGGGAAGCAGGTTGCCATTAGTATCGAACGCCGCCTTATCGTTCTTCCATTTGACCCTCAGGTGATTTCAACGGCTACATCATCCTTTGAACTTCAGAAGCTGAGTAACGTTTGTCTTAATTATGCGGACGTTGCAATAAAAAGCGCGCAATGGTCTGCGGATGGACAGAGCCTGGCAGTTCTATATCAATCCGCGGTAGGACGGCGGCTTGGGGACATCATCCGTGTGTTGGATGTGGACATGCAGCGCTGCCGCGAAGTTGACCCGTTGATCATGGACGAATTCCCCGCCAGAAGGTTTACCCCCGATGGTTATGAAACGTACCCCATCCTGCCCTCCTTTGATTGGGACGGGAGACAGCGATTCCTGTTCAATACTTTCAAACGAAATGATGGATATGGTGAACTGTATTTATATGATATGACCACAACAATGGAAAGCAAAATCAACCCCGTGGACGGCGTTTGCTGTTACCGTGACGCAACCTTTAGCCCTGACGGAACACACATCCTGTTCGTATTTCAAGATATCCGCCGCGGATCCGATAGCGAAACACAGTTATATTACATTCCTGTAAACAAGATTGGTGTGGATGATACGTTTGTCCCCATCAGACTTCCCCTTCGTTTCTTTTCAGATATACGTGAGAATATCTTGCTTGCCTTGCACCCATCCCTCCATAATTTGATCACAACCAACCACCTGATACACGCCAGCTTTCGACATGGATAACAATGCTTTATACCATTCTGCATGTGCTCTTATTTGTGTATCATCAAATGTCTGACCGATTTCTCCAACATAAATATAGTTAACATCCCTTGTACAAAGGATATCCAGCGTCTCTCTTTGAGAGAAGTTTGAGTTGTATGGCATGAAGAGGATTTGTCTGTTGATCAGGGGTGAGATCCAGATTCCAGCGTCCGCGCCGACTATTCCCTGAGATGAGGCTGATGGAAACAAGATCAGGTCAGCCGTCGAGATCAGGATGCGTGCGTCCGCCGGCAGATTTTTGTCCATCCAGTCAATGGCTGTCAGGTCGTTGGGTCCGACGATCTTGCAACAGTCCGAAGGATAAAAATCATAATTGAGGGATGCGTTTATTACGACCAATCCGATAAGCAGGAAACCAGCGACCTTTTCAATTGGCATGTGTATGTTTTGCCGTATATATTGAAACAGGCCGGCAAGCCCCAGTCCGCCAAGCAGGGATAGCGGAAGATACAGGATCATTTCAACGAAGGGTCTGTCCAGCAGGGTCAGGTTGCCATAGCCTGGCAATCCTTTTATGGGGATGAAGATGCTGCTGATCAATATGAATATTGAAATGATAGTGGTGGATGCCAGGTTCGGATAAAACTTTATTGCGAGGGGAAACAATATCAAAATGACAGATGTGATCAAAAGCCCATTGTTGAGGTATGGGTCTAAAAGAAGCTTAAGAATATCCTGCCTTTGTATAAAGATGGATTTGATGATGATCCCAATGATGGGAACAAGGATAACAACAACTTGAAGTGTTCGGGAAAGTTTTTGCCGCCATGTCTCGATCATCCATGCAAGAAAGACAATTCCAAAAACGACAAGTGATCTGCTATGAAAGAAAATGGATATAAGAATGCCTGCCGCAAGGATTAAATTGAACCACCATCTTTTATTGGCTGGCAAGGTGTTTTCTCGTTTTGTTGAAAGATAGGCAAGGCTTAAGGTGAATTGAATAAGAGGCAGGCTGGTCAGTGCGGGATATTTCCCCCAGTCCATGGCATGGGCGGACATATACCATCCAACACCGGCGAGAAGAACGGCGAAAAGCCCTGCACTGTTCGAACTGGTCTCATGCTTGATCATGAAAAAAATCGAAATCGGTATTACCGCAAGGATCATTTGACCCAGGACCAACATGGCGTTTTTTATATCCATGTGCAGGATGGCGCTTAAAATGCGGTGAGAATGTGAAATCCCAGATGATAATAATTTGTTGTCAACCCATTTGGATATGCAGAGTCTCCAGAATATTCTTTTTATGTACAGATAATGCTGTGCCGAATCGAAATATAAAGGAGTTATGGTTTTGGAGATAAATGCAAGACGAAGGAGGATGGACATTCCAAGTAACCCGAATAGGATACCTGACATTGTCTCCATGTTGAGCGTAGTCCCTTTTTTTTCCAAAGAAGAAAGATGACGACAAGCAGGATGATGATCGTAACAAAAAGGACGATAGCTTGGGATGCCTGTACGATCTTTGATACATACCAAAGCAAGGATAACAACGAGGCGGGCAACAACCATCCCGCCGCGCAAGGGAAAAATATTCACCTGAAGATAGCGGTTCGTCAAGATTCTTTTTATGATAGACCGGATCATAAACTGGCTACGTGATAAGACGAATAATATGACAGGTACAATTTGCCAGTTACCTGTCAGGACGGATAAGCCGTCCAATATTACTTTCATATCTTTACTCACGGATAGGATGGGGCTTGATTTGGATAGGATGAGGGATTGCTGATGTGGGTGATGCGGTTTGGGAGTGGATCGGGCTGGTTGGATGATGGTTGGGGGTGTGTTGGCATGGCGGGCGTTTTGGTGGGGTCTCGAATGGCTGCTTCAGTTGATGTAGGACCCGGTGTTGGTGTCACGATTTCAAGCGTTGGAAAGCCATACCGATGATGGACAGGATCCCCTTTGCAAGCAGGAGTCATCCTTGTTCGAAACGATCATAACGTGTAATACACCGCCAGGGGGCATTTTGCACCAATGCAATAAAAAATGGTTGGAGAGTTTTCGACCATCTGACATTCATATCTGGTTTCGCCTGCATTTCGAACGATCTTTAAATAAAAATCCGGTGGAAAGGAAGGAGGAATAAGCAGGTTGACCAGCGTGTTCCCATCCGAGTCGAAGCCAAAGGATACAACGCAGGGCTTGGCATACTGTCGGCGGCGCAATATTCAGATTTGAAACATGTGTCCTTTGGTTTAATGCAGACTGGCTGGTCTTCCATTGGGTAACAGGAGAACGAGGCCAACCCCAACACAATATCGATCCCAGAAGGCTGCAATATGGCGACGCCCGCGATCAAGCGATTTCGATTCAATTGCACCTCTTCACAAAATAGTTCACTTGATTTTTTCGTTTCATAAATCACTGGCAGGCGGTGGACTGTTTTTCAACAGGCAAGCCGAACGCTTCATAGACGGGTACACCGTCCCATTCAGGTGGGATGGGTAAGTCAAGCGCGAAGGCGGCTGTCGCGGCGGTATCCATGGTGTGGACTTGGGTGGTCAATTGTTTTGGTTGAATGCCCGGACCTGAGGCGATCCAGGGAATGGTCATATCTTCGGGGAGGCTGGAACCATGAGTGGTATCATGTCCACCGTGGTCGGCTGTAATGATGATCAGCGTTTCGTCGCGCAGACCTCGTACGTCCAACTCGTCCAGAATTTTTTGTAACGCCTGATCGGCGCGGAAGGCGACGCTTAATTGTTGTGATGATAGCCAGCCATAGGAATGTCCCATGCCATCCACAAGTGGGAAGTGAACGAATAGCAGACCGAAGTCCTGTGGAAAGTCCGCGATCAACCTATCAGCGACGACGAGGTCACGGTCGTTGACATAGACGAAGATGTCCGTGCTTTGTGGCTCGGTGATCTGACGAAGCTTGTCCTTGCCAACATACATGACGGTTTGTAAGCCAGCCGCATGGGCAAGGTCGAAGATGTCTGTGCCGTTGGCATATCCCTTTTCGGGGAGGTAGTCATTCCAGTCCACGCCGTGTTTGGATGGGCATAGCCCTGTCAGCATGGATGTGTGGGATATCAATGTAACACTGGGATAAACAGTTTGCGCACTGAGCGTATATGCTGAGTGTTGCATGAGGGCAAGCAGGTTAGGCATAGGTGCGAGGGAGATGGCGTCAGGGCGGAGTCCGTCAATGGACAGGATCAGGACGCGGGACGCGAGAGGCGAAGGCGTCGGTGTGAGAGTGGCTGTTGAGGTGGGCGTCGCTGTTTCTGTTGCGGTTGCCGTCTGCGTTGGGATTTCCGTATTTGTGGATGTTGGAGACAGGGTTGGCTGGACCACTATTGTTGTCAGACCGCCGGGGAGTTGACACGCGATCAGAAGAATGAGCGTGGCAATGATCTGGGCGAAAATTTTGTTTTGTGATGTGCGCATGGGTGAGTTTAGGCGGACGCGGAACGTCCGCCCAATAATATCTAGCACTCGATCTTGTAGGTGGTTTCAGCTTGGATGCTGTTTGGGGATGTGACGACCAGCCTCACCCAGTAGCTGCCTGCTGTAAGCAGAGGCGTATATTCGACGGTAACTTCCTTTGAGCCAGAAGCATCGAACTCTGTCGTTTGATTAGGCATTGCTCCGCCTTGCTGGGTTTCAAAATACCATTTGACGGTGCCAGGTCCGTTCGTTTCGATGGTCCCGGTGATTTTGCTGGCAAGGATGGGTCCTATGCAGCCGCCAACGCTGATGGTGGTTGGGTCTATTTTCACAGTGACTTTGGTGACGGATGCCTTTGGCGTTTCAACAACGGGTATGGGTGTCAGATTGCCGGCCGTGTTGGTGACACTCGCGGCGACCCAGCAATTGCCGTTCCCATTGAGTGGGTCGACAACATACCACCAATTGAAGTCCGCGCTCCTGCCGATGATCTGGGCGGTTTGCCCAACGGATAAGCCACTGAGGGCGATCCAGGTAGTTCCGGGACCATACCGACAATTAACAGCGACCTCCTTCGGAAATGCGATCGGGATCGTGGGTGTGGATGTTAATGTTGGAGGCGGCGTGTCTGTAGGAAGGGGTGTTTCGGTAGGTGTGTCGGTGGGTAGAGGTTGCGTGGCTGATGGCTCTACTGACGGTTCCAGTGTTGGTGTTTCTGTGACAGGCACGTTGGATGGAAGATTACATGCCTGTAGGGTAAGCATTAATACGAGCATAATTATCAGGGATCTGGATTTCATTGAAGCTCCTTTTTATTACATTTCGACGCATCTTACCTGTCCATCATACCATTGGCAATAGACCATTTGGAGTCATGGAAGTATGCCAGGAAAATTCACATTTACCCTTGACGCCTAGTGACGCTAGGTATATGATAGCAAACATGACAGGTGAAGCACTCAAAGGACATCTTGATCTACTCTTGCTCTCGGTTCTCTCAAACGGACCCGCTCACGGATACGCCATAATTGAATCTCTTCGCACGAGAAGCGGGGATGTGTTCGACCTCCCCGAAGGGACAGTCTACCCCGCCCTGCATCGCTTGGAGAACCAGGGGTTACTGAAAAGTAGTTGGTCTGAAGATTCAGGTCGCCGCAAACGTGTGTATCAATTGACTTCTAAAGGTCAACAGGCATTGAGCACACGGCAGGATGAATGGCTGAAGTTCTCCAAGGCAGTCAACACTACGGTGGGACTTTAAAATGACGAAGCAGATCGAATCCTATCTGCGTGTGTTGAAACGCCAACTTTGGTTGAGAGGTTTGTTTGACCACAATTCGCTGGCTGAGGTGGAGAGTCACTTGCTCGAAGCCGTGGACGCAGGCATCCACCGCGGCTTGAGCGTGGACGAATCCGAAAGACAGGCTTTGGAGCGCTTCGGTTCGGTCAAAGTTGTATCGAGTGCATTTGAAAAAGAAAGGAACAACCTGATGCAAAACTTATTGTTAGCCGTTGCGGTAGTAGCAGGTTTATTTTCTGCTTATGTTGACTCACGCCCTAATTGGGACGATACCGGTATTCTGGTAGGTGGGCTGTTGCTTGTCAGCGGGTTGCTGACATTACTCGGTCATCGGCGTCCGTGGTTGATCGCATTGGCAGTGGGAATCTGGATTCCCGTTCACGATATTTATCTCTCTCACGATTTTAGAATGCTGATCATATTGCTTATTCCTTTGATCGGGGCATATGGCGGCTGGCTTGTGAGGTTAGGGATTCAAAAGACATTTCACCCTGCATGACCATGTCACTCTGAGGGAGCGGTTGTTGCGACCGAAGAGTTCTCGCACTTTTGAAGTAGAGACCCTTCGCTATCGCTCAGGGTGACATTTTAAGTTACAAAAACAGGCGGACATCAATATCCGCCTGTTTCGTTATTTATCTTTTCGCCTTCGAAAATTTTCGAGTTTTCGCAGAAACCTATAAATGGGCGGACCAAGCAGGAAAGCCGCGAGGGCAAACACAAACAGTATTTCCCTCCATCCAATGGCAAAGACAGGTTCGCAGGCAATGGTGCCCAATAGAAGAATTATGACGCCAGCAATATAATTATTCTTCATTGGGCTATTTCAACATCGGCATTTTGATTCCATGACGTTTCGCTGCTTCGATGGCGATCTCATATCCTGCATCAGCATGTCTAACTACGCCCAAGCCAGGGTCTGTCGTCAGAACTCTTTCCAACCTCCGAGCCGCTTCGGGAGTCCCATCTGCCACGATGACTTGTCCCGCGTGTTGTGAATATCCCATCCCTACGCCGCCGCCATGATGGAACGAGACCCACGTCGCACCACCAACGGCGTTGATAAGTGCGTTGAGTATTGCCCAATCTGATATTGCATCCGACCCATCCTTCATCGACTTCGGTTTCACGGTTGGGCGAAGCGACGGAGCCCGAATCCAAATGGTCGCGTCCGATCACGATTGGCGCTTTCACTTTTCCGCTTGCGACCAATTCATTGAACTTCAATCCCGCTTTTACACGTTCACCATATCCCAACCAACAGATGCGCGCCGGCAATCCCTGAAATGGGACCTTTTCCTTCGCCATCTTCAACCAGCGATGTAAATGTGCGTCATTTGGAAACAACTCCATGATGGCTTGATCGGTTGCGTAAATATCTTCTTTATCACCAGAAAGCGCCACCCAGCGGAACGGTCCTTTGCCTTCGCAGAACAACGGACGAATATACGCAGGCACAAAGCCCGGAAACTCGAACGCATCACTTACGCCATTGTTGAATGCTTGTTGGCGGATGTTATTGCCATAATCAAAAACTTCCGAACCTGCTTTTTGAAATGCCAACATCGCACGCACATGCTTGGACATCGAGTCCATCGCCATCTTTTTATACTTTTCAGGATCGGATTTCCGCAGCTCGTCCGCGGCTGTGACCGATAACCCAGACGGCACATACATCAACGCCTCATGCGCGGACGTTTGGTCTGTCACTACATCGGGAATAACTCCACGCTCAGACAGTTCATGATAAATATCTGCCGCGTTGCCGATCAGCCCAATGGACTTTGGCACTTGTTTATCTTTGAACTCTTCCACAAGCGTCATCGCCTCTTCGAGATTATCCACCACCATATCCACATAACCGATGGCACGACGTCGTTCTGCACGTTCAGGGTCAACTTCAACGATCAATCCCACACCTTCATTCATCGTAATGGACATCGGTTGCGCGCCACCCATCCCGCCGAGACCGGCGGTGAGGACGAACTTGCCTTTCAACGAGTCCCAGCCTTTGAGTTTTGCCAACGCGCCGAAGGTTTCATATGTGCCTTGCAAGATTCCCTGCGTGCCGATGTAGATCCACGAACCGGCAGTCATCTGCCCGTACATGATGAGTCCCTTTTTGGCGAGTTCATCGAAGTGTTCCCATGTCGCCCAATGCGGAACAAGGTTTGAGTTGGCAATCAATACTTTCGGCGCATCCTTATGTGATTTGAAAACAACAACAGGTTTCCCCGATTGCACTAGATAGCGTTTCGTCTTCTTCCAGATTCTTGAGCGATTCTTAAGAATCGCATCGAAGGATTTCCCAATTGCGTGCAGCTTGTCCACGACCACCGTAGACAACGAGGTCTGTGGTCGTTCAGCAACCTCTGGGTCAAGGTTGTTTTGGATCATACGATACGCGGCTTCGCTAAGCCAGTTCTTGCAGGTGAGATCAGTGCCCCTCGGGGCGCGAACAGTTCGAGGTCCAGACATGATGTGTCTCCTTGTCCCCGCTGTTTGAGGGGTTGATGCGGGGATACATCAAATAAAAAAATCCCTCCCGTGTATTATACGACGGGAGGGAGATTGGTTTGTGTGCCTGTTATGCAGGTTGTGAAAGCATTTGAGCGAAGTTGGTGCTCTTGAGACGGGTCACCAGTTCGTCCTGCGCATCGCACCATACGGGTTTGATGGGACAATCATGATCGAACGTACACGCGCCGCTGTTCCCAACACATTCGTTCAACTGAATGGGACCATCGATTGCTTCAACCACTTCGAGCAATGTGATTTCCTTCGGGTCGCGGGCGAGTGTGACGCCGCCGCGTGCGCCCCGGGAGGTATGAAGTAAACCTGCGATGGAAAGTTGTGAAACAATCTTTGCAAGGAACGAAGGCGGAATGTTCTGTTCCTTCGCAATGGTGCTGGTGGCAGAACGCTCTGTGTTCCCCACACGGGCAAGATGTAAAACTGCACGAACCGCATAATCAGCCTGACGAGTGATCTGCATGAGTACCTTCTTTCTCGAAAACTAGATAATACTTGTCTATTAACACGATTTTATTGTCCATTTGTATAGGGGACAAGTGATAGAGGTCACAGATGAATTGTGACCTTTTACTCCGATTTTTGTGAACAAAAGCGCCCCCAAAGGTGAGTCTTTGGGGGCGCTTTTCTCACTCGGTTTAGGATGCAGTTCAAATGCATCTTGGACCATGCATGTTTTTCCTGCTAATCGTTGAGAGAAAGACTGCCAGCCGCCATTTTGACAATGATTGTCAGGGTATGCCCTTCACCAGTTTGCGAGTATAGGTTCCCATTTTGTGACCAGTTCGAATTGTGGTTAATATCCACTGCCGCGCTTTCAACTGTCACATTAGCACTCGTAGTTTTGGGAAGAATCAGGTTCACATCACCGAAGCCGGCTTCGATGGTAACGGTTGCATCACGTTGAAGTTCGCCGCTGAAATCGAGTGTGTAGTTGCCCGCGCCGCCCGAAAAGGTCAACGTGGAAAAGTTCGCGTTGGCGAGTCCGTTCAGGGTCACGGTGGAGGCGCCCGTCTCATAGCGCAGGATGGACATCTCGCTTAGATTCGGCTCGGAGAATGAAAGGTCCACGTTCGCCGCGCCATCCCGCACAGTGAGGCTCTTCAACGCAAGCCCACCGAGTTCATAATTGGCATTGTACGCGCCAGCCTGGATCGTCAAATCCATTGGAGCTTTGCCAAGTTTCAAATCCCATTCGTTCTTCATGTCGTTGAGTGGCGGAAGATTTTTAAAATTGCCCTGCTTGATCTCGATGCTGTTTCCATTTGTGACGACTTCCGGTTTTAATTCCTTGACGTTATAGACGACATCACCATCTACAAGATTTGTCGCACCGGGGGATAAATTCAATGTGCCCGCTCCAAACGAAATGGTCAAACGCGTCTCATCGGATTTTGGGTCTGCTACCGTTATGGATTCTTTTACATCGGGTCCGGCTTTCACCCCTTTTGGCAGGTCAATGGTAAACCCACATGCCATGGAGGCAAGTGCGAGGACAAGTATTACTGAAATAATTTTTACGTTCATTGTGAATCTCCTTCTGTGGTTCTTATACGAGGCGGAAGGAGAATTAGTTGCAGAATTGTTGCCCACCTGTTTTGATGCATTTTAGTTACTACGATTTAAACTGAGCCAGTAGACGTGTGGATTCTTCTTCCAGAATGCCGCCATAATAACTCTTGATATGTCTTCGAATATATGGATTGGTTTCCACACTTAGCTTGGATTGAACAACCTGGTCATGTTTTGCAAATATAATATGCGGTATATCTGCCATAACAACTGCGCCCAAACACATGGGACAAGGTTCCAAAGTCGTGAACAATACTGCGCGTTTATAGTCTTCCCATAACTTTTCCCCGCCGTTCAAAAGCGCATTCAGTTCGGCATGACTTAACCGACTCTTATTTTCGTTGTGATGGGCACGACCGTACGAAATAATTTCACCATCAATGACCAGCACGGCACCAATCGGAAGTTCCCCAGCTTGTCCAGCTGCCTCGGCTTCAGCCAGAGCCGCGCGCATGAATTTCTCCAAATCAATGTGTTCAAGTTCAGGAGAAATAAATTGGATCATGCTTTTATGCCACTTTCCGCCCTTTGGGTAATTCTTTTGAAGCTGCAAACGCTGCGTTCAATGCCTGATCGAGCGAGCGTACTTCGATGATCTCGATCCCAGTGGGATACGGCTCAGCTTTGCGTAAAGCCTTTGGCACGATGGCAGTTTTAAATCCCAGCTTCTGTGCTTCACGCAAACGTGCCGGCATTTGACCGGGCATACGCAATTCACCTGCAAGACCGATCTCACCGATCAGCACTGCATCCGCTTTGACGGGAACATCTCTCCATGAAGAGGCGATGGCAGTGGCGACCGCAAGGTCTGCGGCTGGCTCGTCAATTTGCAAACCGCCGACCACATTGACGAAAATATCCTGCTCTGAAAGTTTCAATCCGGCGCGACGTGTGAGCACCGCCGAGATCAACAGCAGACGATTGAAATCCACGCCATTGGCGGTTCTGCGTGCATTGCCGAATTGAGTTGGAGAGGTAAGTCCCTGAACTTCAACCAGAATGGGACGCGTGCCTTCCATCGTTACGGCAATGGCTGAACCTGCCGCGTTGATCATTCGTTCTGCGAGAAATGCTTCGGATGGATTCGTCACTTCGATAAGTCCGCCTTCGCGCATTTCAAACACGCCCACTTCGGCTGTCGCACCGAAACGATTTTTCACGGAGCGCAACAAACGGTAAGCCTGGAAGCGGTCACCTTCAAGATAGAGGACGGTGTCCACAACATGCTCCAACACACGTGGACCGGCAATCGTCCCTTCTTTGGTGACATGTCCAATGACAAAGACAGAGATGCCGCTGGTCTTTGCCAGCTCACGCAATTGTGATGAACATTCACGTACCTGACTCACCGAGCCAGCGGACGAATCCATTTGCGAGAGATACGTGGTTTGAATTGAGTCAACGATCAGAAGATCAGGTTTAACTTCATTAGACGTGATTTAGGATGATCTCAAGGTTGGTCTCTGTGACCAATAATAGATTTTTGGGTAAGGGCACAGCGGAACCTTGAGATGATTTTGACGATCGATTGTCTTGCTGTGCCCCTACGAGACGTGTCGCGCGCATTTTGATCTGGCGTTCTGATTCTTCTCCCGAAACATACAATACACGTTTTGTCGCCGCCATCTCCATTGCCATCTGCAACATCAACGTGGATTTGCCGATGCCGGGGTCGCCGCCGATGAAAACAATGGAGCCGGGGACGATGCCGCCGCCGAGCACACGCGCAAACTCTCCGATGGGGAGGTTGATGCGGTCTTCGGCGTCAGAGGAGACGTCGCCAATTGAGCGCGGAGCAGACCGACCCGTAAGTCCGCGAACCGCAGTTCCCTTCGTCACAGGCTCATCGTGGATGATTTCTTCCACCATGCTGCTGAACGATCCGCATTGCGGGCATTTCCCCATGTACGACGCGGCGACGCGCCCACATTCTTGACAGACATATCGTGTGTGTGTTTTTGCCATTGCGACCTCGTAGAAACAAGTAGGGGCACAGCATTGCTGTGCCCCTACGAGTATAACAGAATTTATGTTCTATTCACGCCATCGCGGTATAAACTTGGTCCAACAGCGACAGGAATTCCCCCGATGGTCGTTCCTTCAAAATCTCTTTGCGAGCATTGCGATCAAGCGTGCGCAACAACAAATATTGCACGGCATACTTGCGGAAGAGTCTTTGCCCATCCTCTTCGCCGTAAAACTGGACGCTCTTTTGCAAATGCTCGTGGATGGTTTGCTTCAATAACTCAGGCGGGACTTGTTCACGGTCGTAGCCCGCAAAGATCCACGGATTGGCGATGGCGCCGCGCCCGATCATGACCGCATCACAATTCGTGTGCTGTTTCATGCGCTGGATGTCTGCGACGGTTCTTACATCGCCGGAGCCTGTTACCGGTATCTTGACCGTTGACTTCACCTCGGCAATCGCGTCCCAATCCGCATCCCCGCTGTAGCGTTGTTCCTTGGTGCGACCATGAATCGCAATCAGCGAACCACCCTCTTCTTCCACGATACGAGCGATCAATTTGTAGTTTTTATTTTGATCCCACCCCAAACGAATTTTGCCTGTCACTGGAACTTTAAGCGCGGACGTTAACTTCTTAAATGTTTCTGCAACCTTTTCAGGAGTTGGCATCATCCCCACGCCTGCGCCACGATCCGCAATGGATTTGGCGGGACAGCCCATGTTGACGTCAATGATATCCGGCTTCAACTCTTGTATCTTCAACGCAGCGGTTAGGATCAAATCCGGGTTGTCGCCATAGATCTGGAACGTAATGGGACGTTCAACCTCTTCATAATACAGCCGCTTGGCAGGTTCTTTCGAGCGGCTCAATATCTTTTCCACTTTGACGAACTCGGTATAGCTCATGGCGGAACCCAACGCGCGGCAAATGGACCGGAAGGGCCAGTCCGAGTAGCCATCCATGGGCGCGAGGATCGTATCCCCGTAGATGGGAACGTCGCGCACGTAGAAGTTGGGAGTTCGAGTTTCGTTCATAAGCGAGGGCTAGTATAACAAAGATTTCCGTCCTCAGTCTTGCAGGCACCTGCTCTCAAATGCGATAGAGGTAAAATATACATCGAGGCGCTTCCATGCCCTGCACCGACCCTAAAACCTATATCGTCAACGAGACCCATCCTCCAGCCACATCCCAATAATCTTGTGAACAATCGCATTCAATATTCTTTCGTTCTGCTTCTATGCGTGCTGTTATTTTCCAGTTGTGTATCCAGATACGCCGGTCCGGCAACACCGGCTCCACCTAACTGGGCTTTTGTTGACGTCCCCAAGCCACACACGGGGGAGACGACGCCTTCAACATCTCCAATTCTCCCAACCGTTACCGTCGTTCCCACTGCTACTACCATTGCCAAATATCGATACTATCGGTGTTGCTGTTTGGGCGCCTCCATATCTTGCTGAGACAATGGGCAAAGCGCTGGATAATTCACTTCGCGGATTATTTGTGAATGATGAAGTCGGCGGCGAATCTCAAATTGGAAGTGGGGGAGCAGAATATCGTCAGTCAATGGGTGTATGCGTTGGTGACTCCGTTTTCTTCTTCCATCATGCAGGGAATGTCCAGCAGTGATTTGCTTTCGCGCTGGCAAAGCGCTGCAACAGGTACACCATTGCTTGTAGATCAAAACACCCATGATATGTTGACTGATTTATGGGGACAAGCAGGGACGAATGTACAAGTCGTCGCAAAAAATGATTTGATCGATTACGCATGGACGCATCAACCTACGCTGGCAATTGTTCCATTTGAGAATCTGAATCCACGCTGGAAGGTTTTGCCCGTGGATGGACTCTCGCCCATCCATAAAGATTTTGATCTGGAAAAGTATCGGCTGAAGATTCCCATCTCGTTAAACAGTGACCCGCAAAAGGTCGCGCTGATCCGAAGCAATTTTGTGATTCCGTCCTCTAATCTGGATTCGTCAAAGATGACGGTTGTCGCGCTGACCGGCGTCACAGCGTTGGTGCGTGCCACCGCCGCAACGATGGAAAAGCGCGGCATGCTTTATCCTGCTCAGGACATTCGTAATTGGCTGATCAACGCGGACATTACGCACATCAGCAATGAGGTGCCGTTCGCTGTCGATTGCCCGTACCCAAACCCAGTCCAGGAAGAGATCCGCTTTTGCAGTCGGGATAAATACATCCAATTGCTGGAAGACGTCGGCACGGATGTGGTGGAACTAACCGGAGATCACTTCTCCGATTGGGGCACGGATGCAATGTTCCACACACTCGATATGTACAAGGAACGAAACTGGCTTTATTACGGCGGAGGAGCAAACCTTGCGGAAGGTCGAAAGGCTTTATTGCTTGAGAATCACGGCAACCGCATCGCGTTCATTGGCTGTAATGCGAAAGGCTTTTCTTTCGCCCAAGCTACTGATACACAACCGGGCGCGGCGCTTTGTGATATGGACTGGATGGCAGGTGAGATCACACGTTTGAAATCAGAAGGTTATCTTGTGATCGCAACATTCCAACATTTGGAATATTACACGTACTTTGCACAGCCAGACCAACAACGGGATTTTCGTCAGATGGCGCAAGCCGGCGCGGACATCGTCAGTGGGAGCCAGGCTCACCAACCGCAGGGCATGGAATTCATGAATAGTTCTTTCATCCACTATGGATTGGGAAATCTGTTCTTCGATCAGTATAGTTTTTGTGACGCGTGCCGTCAGGGGATGATCGACCTGCATGTCTTTTATGATGGGCGTTACATCAGCACGGAGTTATTACCCATCGAGTTCGTGGATTATGCCCGCTCACGACCCATGACAGCGCAAGAGGCGAATGATCTGTTGCAGACGTTATTTAGTGCAAGTGGGTGGAAATAATATGCGGAAGGGTTTCCAGGTTCCTAAGATGTCAGCCATTCGAGGGCAAATTCCATCTTTTTAAAGACACGATAGGGCAGCCCGCGATTCCGTGTAGCATTTTCAAAGAAAATAAAATCTTCATCCGTGTGTTTGTCTTTGGGGAGATATACAAGTGCCACCTTTGTGCTGCTGTGTTTGACCTCGCGATGTTGGTCACGCAGGGTTTCGGCACGCTGAAAAATATCCAGAACCCGCAATTCAAATTGAAGGTCTCTCATATCGATCAGTGCCTTATTGACCTTCCATTCAGCCATCTTTTTCATAATCTCCAACCCCATGGCGTTATCCACATCACGTTCCCATTCTCCAGAGGTGACCACTTGAACGATTTGCGAAGCCTCGATCAATTGAATGGTGTAATTCATAGGATGCCTCCGCCGTGAATGAAAATTTGCCAGACAACCTGTTTTTTCTTGAGGAGATTATATACCGGATTTTTAGAATGAAAAGGAAACCATAGGGTGATTTTTTGTCCCCACACAAACTCGAAAACCTACTTTGTCACCCATCGCCAAACTCGCCATTGGTTGCTGCATATCTTGGTAGAATGAGATATGCGATTTGAAATTAAGCGTGGACCCAAACGCCTGCTTTTTGACTTCAGACCTGCATGGACTGAGAATCCATGGCGTGGACTATTTATCTGGCAGAGATGGTGTCTTGATCTACGACAAGACACAGGGGATAGAGACCGATCAGGTCGAATTGCAGATGTCCACGAATACGAGCACGTTGATTCCGGCGTTGAGAGCGTTGGGACTGCGCTATGCTTCCTACTTCGATGAACGCTCGGTTGTGGAATCGCAAAACGACATTACCTTTTACTGGAAGCCCTCGCAATTAGCCGCTTTCTACAACCGATATTCCACCGATGAATTGGATTACGCCGAGCGCGAGCCGGTCATTCGTCAAGCCGTGGACTTTCTGACCTCAAACATACAAACGCTTCCTTTGCCCGAAGAATTGTTGACGCGCATGTCTGAACCTTCCACGCTGTTGGGGTTCTATGATGGCTTCCCGATCTTTGACGGTTCGACCGGCTTTGCCAAACTCCAATCGCGGTTGGGAATCCATGTGGATACGGACTCGATCATGATCTCCACGCCGCTCGATAAATATGAGGTGGATGTGTATGAGCTTGCCGAACAGTTGGCGAAGGAAACAGGGCTGGACTATTCAAAAAAGAAGAATAGGGTGATGTTTCTAAAAGAGGAGAAGTTGCTCAAGGTGCTTGGCATTTAGGAGCAATGATCGTGGTAGGAGGGTGCGTCGCACCCGCGTTATCGCTTCAACTTTCTATCCCCGCGGCAACGTAAAATAAAATGTGGCTCCCTTTCCCGCTTCGCTCTCGACCCAGATCCTGCCTCCGTGGACCTCGACTATTCTCTTCACGAGAGCAAGACCGATACCCGTGCCTTCGCTTTGGGCATTTAGCTTGTTGAAGAGACCGAAGATGCGTTCGTGGAATTCCGGGGCGATACCGATGCCGTTATCTTTGACGAAGAAGATCGATTTGCCATCCTCCTCGCCCTGTTGACCGATCTCGATGAGCGGGTTGGGTTGTTCACCCATATATTTTGCGGCGTTATCCAGCAGGTTTTGCAGAACCTCTATCAGACGCTGACGATCTCCATGGACAATGGGCAGGTTTGGCTGAGTTTGAACCGTCACCTTATGTTCTTTAAATTGACCGTGCACAATATCCAACGCATCCTTGACGACACCTTCAAAGGGAACATCCTCCGGTGCATTCATCATGCGTCCGATGCGTGAGAGTTCGAGAAGTTCGGTGAGAAGCGCATGCATTTTATTGGTGGCTTCCTGGATGCGCTGGGTATCTTTTTTTAGGCGTTCCGTGTTGCCAGATAATGCATCCTGTTCGAGATATCCAAGAAAACCGTTAATAGTGACCAGCGGGGATTTCAGGTCGTGCGAAACCGTGTAGGTGAACTGTATCAATTCGGTATTTGAGTCTTCCAGTTCGCGGACGCGTTGTTTCAACTCTTCATTGAGCTTTTGCACCTCTTCCTGAGCCTTGACCTTTTCCGTAATATCGTTGAAGACAACGGCAAAAATATCCTTTTCGGGGCTAAAGACATAGGTGTCGTAATATTTGCCAAGTTCACGTGCAAAGTTAATGTACGAGATGGGTTCGCCTGTCATTGCAACCTTGCCGAATGTTTCGACCCAATAGTTCTCGGTATCGGGCATGATTTCTTTTACAGTTTTCCCCAGTAACACATTGACTGGAACGCCTGTGAGTTTTTCGAACGCAGGGTTGATTTCCAAATAGAGATAATCGACTGGTTTCCCCTGTTCGTCATAGATCATCTTATGCACGGCAAAGCCGCTGGTCATGTTCTCAAAAAGCTGGCGATATTTTCGTTCGCTTTCTCGCACGGCATCCTCTACCTGTTTGCTTGCTGTAATATCATGCAGGATACCCAATATTTGTGTTGTTGTTCCTTCAATATTCCTGGCAAAAATGGTATCACGGCTGTGTACCCAACGCCATTCCCCATCTTTTCTGCGAACGCGATATTCCACTTCAAAAACACTTTCATTGTCCTGTGCAACTCTCATGTGATCGTGATGTTCAACGACGCGGGGTAGATCATCAGGGTGGATGATCCTGGACAGGAAATTTTCCGCCTTTTGTGTTTCTTCGGCTGAATATCCATAATTGACCAGCCAGTTCCGGTTGATGTAGACATTCTTGTTTTCTTGAAGATCGAAGATATATACGGTGCCAGGCTCTGCATCCAGAACGGACTCAATGAAGTGTTGGCGTTCATTTATTTGTTCAATTGCCTCTTTGCGACTAGTAATATCTTCGATTGTTCCCTCGTAGTACAGGGTGTTTCCATCATCATCACGGATTGCCTGGGCGTTCGTTGATGTCCAAAACGTGGTTCCGTCTTTGCGGTAATCCAGACTTTCAAAGCCTATTATCTTTTCGCCGTTTGTCAATCGGCGGTGAAGTTCAACTCTTACGTTATGGTCAACATATAGCTGGGTGGAAATATCTGTAATATTGCGAATCATATCTTCGGGCGAGTCATATTTATACATGCGGGCCATGGCTGAGTTGACATTGACGAATCGTCCATCGGGCGTACTTTGAAAGATCCCGTCAATGGCGTTCTCAAAGATATTACGATATTTTTGCTCGGCTATTCTCAAGGCATCCTGGCGGTCTATTTCGATCTGGTCACGAACCCATATTGAAATCAGAACCAGTACAGTGGTCAGGATCATCGCAGAAAAAGGACCAATAATGGCGTTGAATCCGACGAA
Source organism: uncultured Chloroflexia bacterium (assembly GCA_963730175.1). GTDB lineage: Bacteria > Chloroflexota > Anaerolineae > Anaerolineales > Villigracilaceae > Defluviilinea. The sequence goes on from CAVSRF010000022.1 coordinate 88,708, forward strand.
TAGGTCTGGCGCGAAATAAGGCATCGATAAAATGACCGCATGCTCTATCAGCGAGAATATAAATGTACTACGTGCAGATAATAAAATCCCGCCAAGGATCAGGCCGGGAATAAGGTAGTAGAGTGTGACAAGTGGATTAGGCGCTCTGCCAGAAACAATATTGGCAAAGATTACACTGGGGAACATCGTTAGCGTTAGAAAAGCTGCAAACCGGTAGTAACGGCTGTGATTTAAAAAATAGGACCCCAATAGGAAAACGTATCCGTACCAGGGTAGTGTATAGCCAGGCTCGGTTATAAGGTGGACGGTATCCACGCCTAGAAAGATCAGGGTCATGGATAGTAAAAACATATTCAAGAGGCGCGACTTGTGTCTCTTTTCAACATCCTGAATGTGGGAGGGAGGTTCGATGAATATATTTTGAAGTTCCCCGAGCATTTTGGGAAATGAGCGCATATTCTCTCCATATATTGATGAGAACCACTTCGTTTTGCAGAGTTTGCTATCTGATTATATCCCCATGTGTTTGGTTTTATTTTTGCGTAGCGTTATCTGTTCTAAGACGACGCGGCAATCCCTTTATATATGGGGATTGCCGCGTCGGAAGAACAACTTCTTGCAAAGATATTAACGCTTCAACGATGGATAAATTGTACTTTGCTTATTTCACTATAATGGTGAAGACCAGCTTTTGAGATGTATTTTCGGTCATGCCTTGATAATAGCCGAGCGTGATGGTGGTCTTGCCGGGCGCGACGGCTTTAAAGCGCCAGACATCCTTGCCGCTCGAACTGGGATTGTTCGGATCGTCAGGCACATGATTTATCCACACATATTCCACGAATTTGGCATCCAAGGCTTCCCCGATTTCCCAATGATACTCTGGTGACGGGTCGGTTTTTACAGTGATCGTAAATTCATTGCCCGCAGTCACTTCAATGGGATTTGAAGGATTGGTCGGTTCGAGTTCAAGAGTAGTGGGGGTGGGATGTGACGGAATTGTACCGATGGCTGCGGCGGGCTGGGGAGTGGGTGTTGAGCTTTCGCCACAGGCTGAGATGGAAAGTGCCGCAAGTATAAAGATTAGAAACAGCTTTCTCACAAGGTTCTCCTGATTTATGAATTGTTATTGCGAGGGGTTGTTGCGACACTTGCACCTGCGCTGCAAGTGCAGGTGAGCAATCCCATGCTGGGACGAAATCTTCTCATCAAGTTGGGGATTGCTTCGGTGCAGGCGAGCAAGAGCGCCCTCGCAATGACGGGATTCGTAATTTATCTTTTCAGCGTTCTGATATTTTACTCGATGCGGAGTCAGATCTTTGCCGAATTTTTCCTGCATCATGGTTTCGTAATCGGACCAGTTGCCGATGTACATCTTCGCAACGGAATCGCCTTCGTACACAATGAAGTGGGTGCAGATGCGGTCGAGGAACCAGCGGTCGTGGGAGACGACGAGGGCGGTGCCTGCGAATTCGGTGAGGGCTTCTTCGAGGGCGCGGAGGGTGTTGACATCCAAATCGTTTGTCGGTTCATCTAAGAGCAAAACATTGGCGCCTTCGGTGAGGGTCTTGGCGAGATGGACGCGGTTGCGTTCTCCGCCTGAGAGGATGCCGACTTTCTTTTGTTGGTCGGTGCCTGCGAAGTTGAAGGTGGATACATAGCCGCGCGAGTTGATCTTGCGTTTGCCGAGTTCGAGGAAGTCTGCGCCGCCTGAGATCTCTTCGTAGACGGTTTTCTCAGGGTCGAGGGTGCGGGTTTGGTCAACGTAGGAATATTTGACGGTGTCACCAATTTTGATGGAGCCGCTGTCGGGTTTTTCTGTGCCGATGATCATCTTGAGCAGGGTGGTTTTACCTGCGCCGTTCGGACCAATTATCCCGATGATGGAGCCTGGGGGAACAGAAGCAGAAAACTCGTCAAGAATGAGGCGGTCGCCGCCCCGTCCGTCGGGGCTGGCGTAGCTCTTCGTCACCTTGTCAAATTCGAAGACGACGTCACCGAGGCGCGGACCAGGCGGGATGTAGATATCCAGTTCTTCGCGGCGGGCTTCGGCTTCCTGCCCCAATAATTTTTCGTAGGCGGTGATGCGGGCTTGTCCTTTGGATTGACGCGCTTTGGCGCCCATGCGAATCCATTCCAACTCGCGTTCGAGAGTCTTCTGGCGTTTGGATTCGGATTTTTCTTCGAGGCGGACGCGCTCCTGTTTTTGTTCGAGCCAGGAGGAGTAGTTGCCTTTGTAGGGGATGCCGAAGCCGCGGTCGAGTTCGAGGATCCAGCCTGCGACGTTGTCGAGGAAGTAGCGGTCGTGGGTGACGGCGATGACGGTGCCTTTGTATTCGCGCAGGTGATGTTCGAGCCACGCCACGGACTCGGCGTCGAGGTGGTTGGTGGGTTCGTCGAGCAGGAGCACATCGGGTTCGCTGAGCAGGAGTCGGGTGAGCGCGACGCGGCGCTTTTCTCCGCCCGAGCAGATCTTGATGGGCGTATCCGATGGCGGACAGCGCAGGGCTTCCATCGCCACTTCGAGATGACTGTCGAGATTCCAGGCGTCGTGCTTGTCGAGTTGTTCCTGCAGTTTGGCTTGCTCGGCGACGAGGGCGTCGAAGTCGGCATCGGGTTCGGCGAATTTGGCGTTGACCTCATCGAAGCGCGCGAGCATTTCGACGATGGGCTGCACCGCCTCTTTCACGACCTCGATGACTGTTTTGGTTTCATCGAGTTTGGGTTCCTGCTCGAGCAGTCCGTAGGTGTAGCCTTTGGCTTGCGAGATCTCGCCGATGTAGTCTTTGTCGATGCCTGCCATGATGCGCAGTAACGTGGATTTGCCCGCGCCGTTGAGACCGAGCACGCCGATCTTGGCGCCGTAGTAGAAGCCGAGCGTGATATCGCGCAGGATCATTTTGTTGCTGATGGGGATGAGTCGCCCCACTTTGGTCATGGAGTAGATTACTAAGGATTCGTTTGACATTGGGGTGGATTTTAACTCACTATTTTAGTTTTTTGTTCTTTTAGTTCTTGGACAGTTAGCGCATGGTAGAATGTTAAAGTGTAATTCTTAGAGAATATTGTAGGAGGAGATATCGATGACAGACAACACAAATAACTGGTTTAAGCATTTTTGGGGTTTTGTTGATTAAACTTTTTGATGGCATCGAAAAAAATATAGCAATTACTCCATATCAAAGTGTTTGGCGAAGGTTAACGAAAGACATCTGGCTCTTGTTAGCATTCGCAGTAGCACAAAAATTCTTGGGATCTTACTTGAGTGACCAAATAAGGCTTCTTTTTCATGGGTAAAGCATGAACCCTTGTTGAACATTCTGGCAGATTGGGGACCGTTACCTTTCACTTTTCTTTCAGCAAGGCTTTTTATAAACGTAGTTTTGCCTGTTATTGCTTATTTAATTGATAGGTTTAGGCTGGCAATTTCACCAGATAAGAATTGGAATTTCATATTTGATTTGATTCGTTATTGCTCAATGAGAGTGGTGAAGATACCACGCTATATCAAAAAATAGAAAAAGGGATAACTGTTATTATAAAAACTCCTGATGCGATTAATGATTTTCTTGTTCTAAGGTACGTGCTTTTACCAGCGACCATTGGTTTTTTGGGTGGTTCGCTTGTAGGGGGATTGGTTGGTTAATACCTTGGTATTATGGAGGAATCAATAATTACTTTGTTTTTATAATTTTTAGTGGCTTAGTTTATTCTTAGATCAGAACCTTTATTACGCCTTTAGATTATTGGCTTCGTAAGTCGGGGAAAATAAAATTTCGTGTCAGTGGATCTGGTTGCAATCTGGGTAGTTGTCCAGGATGGTTTTTACCTTGTTTTACTCATAATATACGTAATTATCGATTGGCTGTTTTTGAAATAGCACCTAATACTTATTCTTATATATCCGTTTTGCGTAAATGCTCATTTACAAATTCTATGTTAATAAATAATCGATAGAGTAACTACTAAATTCATACTCAATAGTATAGCTTTCATCGAGGTGAATCGTCCCCGTTGTCTTACGAAATCCGCTCGAAACGGATTTTCGAAATCATAACAAAGATATTTGATCTGTTTTTGGCTGAATAAAATACTCCGATAATCACAAATGGATTTGGGGCAACATTGTGATTTTAATAGGTTATGCCAAGAAAAAGATATAAATCTTTCTCAGAAAATTCTTCAAAATATTTTTCCTTAACTAATTCAACTTGCGGCTTCTTCATCTCCATCTGTTTGATAAAGACAATTCCAAAACAAAGCGCCTATTTCCCAATCTTCAATCATCATTTTGCGTGGTTCTTTGTCGCCTTCCGTGAAAAAACGATACGAGAATTTGTAAGGCAATTTCTTGACGACTTTTCTTTGGTCCCCGTTGAGTTGGCAGTTCAAACATATTGAATTGCTTGAGTTGGTCTTGCCATTCTTTTTTCCATTCGCGTTCATCTTCTTCAATGACAAAATTTACGATGCGGGAAGGTTTTACAGTCGCAAGAGATTTTCTTTGTTTTGGGTCTTTGGCAAGAGCAATTAAGTTCATCCATCGAAGTAAAAGTTTCTTTCAGAACATAACTTTTACGAGCCGCCCAGTCATTGTCCGTCCCAATTTGTTGAAGAACCTTGATTGGTTCGTCTACGCCGAGTTTGGGACTGTAACTTTCTGGGCGAAAATCATCTGTCTTGCGGATTAAATTGAGTTCCACCCAGGAATATTTTGGATATTTCTTCTGTTCATCTTGCAGAAAACGAAATGGAATTGGGTACATCCAAATCCATTTTTCGCCATTCAACAATCCCGCCGTGCAAACCAATTCCGTGTAACTGCGTGACGGCAGAGGATAGGTTTTTACTGTAATCAATACTCTGGCGTTTGGAAGTTCGTTAGGTAGATAAGGCATTTGTCCCCCGTTGGTTATAAGTGAATAACTTTCCTTTTGAATGATTTGTTCTTCTGCAAATGCTCAATCAATGTGTGGCGATGGCAAAAATTATGGTCGGCTTCAAAGCAAACCAATGCAATGCGTTCATTTTGGTTTGTCAGGTCAATCAATTGCTTGATTTCGGTTTCTTGCTTTGGCAGAAGTTTGTTTTCATATGCTTTGAATAAGGATTTATGGGAAACACTTTCGCCAAGTCCCTTGCGCATGGCGGATGGTATTCCAAGTTCAGGAATATGAATATATTTCATCCCTGCGTTTTCGATATATTGTTTGAAACTCTTTTTGGAAAACCCATATTTCATGGATTGTGGATTACTACGAACATCCACAACGATGGTGATACTGTTGGCAATAAGTTTGTTCAAGAAGGAGTCAATGGTCAAGCCTTCATAGCCAACGGAAAATACAGTAGGTTTGGTTTCTACTGGAAAGGCAAATTGAAGTTGCTTCAATTCTTCCGCAGTAAAGTGTCTGTCCGCAATCTTGCTTCGCGATGTGAATTGAGGGAATTCTTGATAAGTCTTTTTGACGAGTTTATCCCCACGTAAGTTGCCAATATTCGCTTTGAATTTCAACAAAGCCGCTTTATCGGTTGCTGTGAGTTCTTTCAAATAAGAATGTTTTGTATTTAATTGGAAATCATCAGCAGATTTTAGTAATTCCAAATCTATCAGTCTTCGTTTGTCGAAATACGACATAATGCTGAAAGGTCCGAAATTATGAGGAAAGAAATCGTAGTTGATGCTTTTTGATTGTTGGCAGAAATTAAATAGAAATTTCTCGCAGTCCGTGCTTTTCAGACTGCCACCAAAAACTTCAATCAAGGCAAGGAGGATTTTTCTTCGGTAGTACATAGTGTCAAATAAATTATACAGCAAATTTGTTCTATGTTTCATAACAATATGAAATTCAAATCCAAACGGGGGAGGGAAGGGACCTACTCCCAGATGGACGTGATTGATCGGCTTGTCGGTTTGCCCCTCTTCCAAATGGAAGAGGGCATGGTGGTGAATCCTTTTTTGTCTGATGGCGTGTTGGGTTTCCAAGTCAAGGCTTGATTTGAGGATGGTCTGGGCTTCTCCCCCTTGGGGGAGACGGGAGAGGGGTTTGTTCGTGATTTTCAAGATAACAAGTAAAATCCCGTTATGCCAGTCAAGAACATCATCCCAGGTCAAAAAGTAACAAAAGAAAAACAAGAACGTGCTCGTGAACTGCGCCGCGAGATGACTCCCGCCGAGAAAATCCTGTGGAAAGAATTACGGGCGAATAAGCTGGGAGTCCATTTTCGGAGGCAGCAGGTCATTCAGGGATTCATCGTCGATTTTTACTGTCACAAGGCGGCGTTGGTTGTTGAAGTGGATGGGGATATTCACGATCTGCAGAAAGAGGAAGATGAAAGGCGGGAGAAGGTGTTGTCCGCGTTGGGGTTGAGGGTGGTCAGGTTTAAGAATGATGAGGTTGTGAGGAACTTAATGGTAGTTGTAACAAAAATACGAGAAATAATTTCAATAGGGTAATGAGAAACAGATGAACACAAAAATATTAATGACAACCAGCAGTCTTGTCCTTGCAATAGCGGGTGCCTTTGCTCTATTCGTGCCAGATGTTGTTTTATCTTTGTTGAACACATCCGTCACGGCTGAATTGTCTGTATTGGTGCAGATGATGGGTGCATTATATTTCGCCTTTGCCCTGATGAACTGGACAGCCAAAGACAGCGCCATCGGCGGCATTTATGCGCGCCCCGTCTCGTTGGGGAATTACGGTCACTTCTTCGCAGGGACACTCCTGCTCATTAAATATCAACTGTCACATGAGTTCAATAGCTTCATTTTTAGCATATTGGTCTTATACATGATCTTCGCCGTCCTATTCTATTGGCTCGTATTCCGCGCTACAGGCATCCAGACAGAATGATGAGGTCGTGAGGGATGTGTCCGCGGTGGTAGGGAAGATCAAGGCAGTAATTTCATCAGGGAGTTGAACCATGTCAAAGAAACCGAAAAGAAGCCTGCAAGATGTTGTTGGAAAACAAACTTATGATGTGTGGGTGGATATGCTCCGTGAACTTGTCCCTGACGGACGGACACATCGCCTTTCGGTAGTCGTCGCGGGGATGTTGTTATATGCTGTAGACAAGTCAATGCAGATCAAACATAGGAATGAAGAAGAACATTCTGTTGCCATGTCACTGATTGATGCAACTGATACAAGCGACCCAGAATCAATCAAAGAGTTGATTCATGATGTTGTGGATAGGCTGTTCAAAGATGCAGGTGTTGAATATGAAAGAGTCAGCAAACGAGGTGAGCATTACAGCGTTGCTGATGAAACCTATAATGAGTTTTCGAGTTGGTACGATTATCCGTGGGATTAGGCGTGCGTATTAGAAGATGTCAGGCGGGAGAAGGTGTTGTCCGCGTTGGGGTTGAGGATGGTCCGTTTTAGGAATGATGAGGTCGTGAGGGACGTGTCCGCGGTGGTGGGTAGAATAAAGGAGTTGGTTTCATAGTAATTTTTCGAAGGAGTTAAGTTATGTCGACAAAACTCAATTAGAACTCAGTGCGCTTCGCAGTCTCGAAGTTCTGATTGGATTTATTCATGGGGGAATTGCGAATGATTTGTTATCATAATAGAACACGATGTTAGAATCGTGTTCTATAAGCAATGATGGCAGGTGCAGACTATGAATGAAAACATCAGCGTTGGGATAGACATCGGTGGTACAAAAGTTCACATTGGACTGGTTACCGGGAGCGGGCAGGTCGTTGACGATCAACGCCTGCCGGTTGAAAACAATCTTAAGCCGGATGCCCTGATTGAAACCATTTGCGGGTATGTGGACGATCTCCTTGAAGCCAATCAATTGAAAAAAAGTGATATCCTATCGTTTGGCGTAGGTGTGCCGGGAACAGCAGATATTAAAACCGGGAATGTTGAATACTGTCCAAACCTTGGCTGGGAGGATGTCCCGGCGGGGACGATCTTCGAGAAATATTTGGGACGTGGAGTGATCGTATCGCAGGATTCGCGTTGTGCGGCTTGGGCGGAATATCTTTTGGGGGCAGGACGGAAATACCAGTCAATGATCTGCGTGGCATTGGGCACAGGGATTGGCAGTGGGATCATCATGGACGGAAAGATATTCCACGGCGCCATGAACACCGCTGGCGAGATCGGTCACTGTATCTTCGAGAAGAACGGACGTCCATGTAATTGCGGGCGGCGCGGTTGTTTTGAGCGATATTGTTCCGGCACCGGTATTATCCAAAGAGCGCTGGAAGCCTTCCCTGAAAAATTTGCCAGCCTGCCCCATAAATCCGAGTCGGTGTTTCAACTGGCTTACGAAGGCGATCAGGATGCGCTCTCGTTGATCCAGAGTGTGGTGGAGGATCTGGCAATCGGTATTGCCAATGCCGTGTCCATTCTTTCTCCGCAGGCGGTCATCATCAGCGGCGGGCTGTGCGATCACGATGAATTGATCGTCAAACCTCTTGAGCAGTTGGTGAACCAATACGGTTATCATTCCTGGTCGAGGAAGAAATTACTCAAGATCGAAAAGGCTCAGGCGGGCAGCGATGCGCCGATGATCGGTGCAGCCTTGTTGTACAAGGCAATGGAATAAAAAAACAAATTATTGGAGATGAATAAACATGATTTCAACAACCACCCCTAAGGGTAAAGATTACCAACCTGCGTACGCGAAATACATTGATCACACCGTGCTCAAAGCGGATACTGTGCGGAGCACACTCAAGAGGTTTTGTGATGAAGCGAAGCAATATCATTTTGCAAGCGTTTGTATCAACCCCACCCACGTGAGCTTTGTTGCAGACCAATTGAAGGGAAGCGGAGTAAAAACCTGTTGCGTGGTTGGCTTCCCGCTCGGCGCGAATACCAGCACGATCAAGGCAATGGAGGCACGCGAAGCTGTCCAGAACGGCGCGGAGGAGATCGATATGGTCATCAACGTCGGCGCATTGAAGGACGGGGATCATGAGCTGGTCTATCGGGATATCAAAGCGGTCGTTGACGCCGTGCATCCCGACGGGATTGTTAAAGTGATTATTGAGACTTGCCTGTTGACCGATGAAGAAAAAGTTACAGCCTGTAAACTTGCACAAAAGGCAGGCGCGGATTTTGTCAAAACATCCACTGGCTTTGGGAGCGGTGGTGCAACTGTGGAAGATGTGAGGTTGATGAAACAGACCGTGGGCGATGCGATGCAGGTCAAAGCATCCACTGGGATCAACGACCGAAAAATATTCGAAGAGATGGTCGCCGCCGGTGCCGTCCGCATGGGAACCAGCAAGGGCATCCGCATTGTGTTGGGCAGAGATGAAATCCCAGCCGGTTCGGTCAAGTCTGAATATTGATCCCTCCTCGATTACGAAATAACAAACTACGGTAATCCAGGGTGGCGGACCAGTGGCGACTGCACTCGTCGATCTGATCGAGAAATGAAAAGAGCGACCCGTTGTGAGCCGCTCTTTGTTTTATGCTGTCATGGATTTTCGACGATATTGCTTCACCACATCCCAGCCTGCGAGCTTGCGATTGGCTTCGTCATAGACGCGCCATTTGAGGCATTTCAGGCTTGAAAGCAGAGTCAACGGTTTGACTTGAAAGATCGGGTTCTCCTTGTAAGCTTTGGGCAGGTTGTAATTGGGAATCTTCGAACCAAGGTGATGGATATGATGAAATCCGATATTGCCTGTAAACCATTGTAATAAGACAGGCAGTTTGTAGAACGAACTTCCCTGCATGCTGGCAGTGAAATAATCCCATTTAGAATGTCGTTCCCAGTAAACACCTTCATAGTTGTGCTGAACGTAAAACATCCACACACCCGCACCTGTACCAAAGAACAGGACGAGCAATTGCGTGATCAAATAGTTCTTCCAACCGAAGGCAAGTCCCATCACAGTGACGATCACAGCCAGCGCGAAATTTGTCCACCAGACGCTGGCGATCTCGCGTTTGCCTTCGGCGGGTGGGATCCGCTCGCCAATGACGAACACGATCAATGGTCCGATCATGAGCAGGGCTAATGGATTACGCATTACACGATAACCCGTCTTCTTCCACCAGGGTGAATCGAGATATTCCTGAACGGTCATTGTGTACACGTCACCTGTGCCGCGGCGGTCGAGGTCACCGCTTGTAGCGTGATGGATGGCGTGTTCACGCTTCCAACGATAATACGGCGTGAATGCCAGGATGCCCGTTACGATCCCTGTCCAATCGTTGGCGCGCTGTGACTTGAAGAATGAGCCGTGTCCACAATCGTGGAAGATGATGAAAGCCCGTACCATGAATCCCGCCGTGAGGAGAGTCAGGGGAATCGTCAACCAAAGTGAAATGTCCACACTGCGCATCGCGAGATAGAACAGCGCGAAAAACGGAATCAGTGTGTTTAAAAGTTGCCAGATGCTGCGAGGCAGGTTAGGGTTGTGAATAGGATGCGATGATCTTCTGCCACGCGGCTTTCCCCTCCGTGTTTGTTTTTAAGTTCATGTGAACTCCTTCCAATTTCATTGTACAACGAATTATGCAAGACTATATTAAATCCGCTGATGAATAACCCTCATGTTAAATTGAAAGAGCCGGGCCTCCAAACCGGCTCTTTCAATATTTCCAAGGAGGAGAAGAAGAGAATTCAACTTTAGCACCTCCCCAAAAAACATGCTGGACGCCTGCCCTACGTCACTTAAACGATTAATCAACGTTTTTTATAAGTCCTTTTTAAGGAGTATTATTTCCGCTGAAACCTTGGTTAAATCGTCGGATTTGGGATTGTCTAACAATATGCTTCGTGTAGACTGGCAATGAGCAGGAGAATTCAAGTAAGATTGATATCGAATCAACCCAGGAGTACCCATGAAAACAAAAGATGAGATCGTCAGCAACTGGCTTCCACGTTATACCGATACCCCTCTCAGGAGTTTTGGTAAATATATTTTGCTGGTCAATTTTGAAGATTACCTGCACATGTTCTCTGAGTGGTACAACGTCCCCATCCGCGGACTGGACAAGCCCATGCCCAACGTCACTGCCGAAGGCGTTACCCTGATCAACTTTGGGATGGGAAGTCCAAACGCCGCCACCATCATGGACCTGTTGCATGCTGTCCACCCCAAAGCCTGTCTCTTCCTCGGAAAGTGTGGCGGACTTAAAAGAAAAAGCAAAGTGGGAGATATGATCCTGCCGATTGCAGCTATCCGCGGCGAAGGCACGTCTAACGATTATTATCCGCCCGAAGTCCCAGCCCTGCCTGCCTTTAGTTTACAAAAAGCCATCTCGACAACGATCCGCGACAATCATCGGGACTACTGGACGGGTACGGTTTACACGACCAATCGCCGTGTCTGGGAACATGACGATAAGTTCAAAGCCTACCTGCGCCAGATCCGCGTGATGGCTATAGACATGGAAACTGCCACACTCTTCACCACTGGTTTCTATAATGAGATTCCCACGGGCGCATTGTTATTGGTCTCTGACCAGCCGATGATGCCCGGCGGAGTCAAAACATCTGAAAGCGATAAAAAGGTCACACAAAAATATTTGGATATGCACCTGCGCATCGGCATCGATTCGCTCAAACAATTGATCAACAAGGGAGAGACGGTCAAGCACTTGCGGTTTTAGTTGTTGCAAAGTCATCTCGATAAAATACAAACGGACTCTGTGCCTGGCACAGAGTCCGTTTAACTTTCTTTTACCAATAAATCTATAAAATTGTGAGCTGTGTAGGATCGGCAGGATTGTATTTGATCTTGATCTTATCGCCTGCACGCGGCACGGCGATCCGCGAAACCATGGTTTGTCCGCTGGTATCAAATTGAGTCCCTACTGAAGATGTCACTTTCAACTGCAACATCACAACCGGGTTGTTATTCACCGTGGCGCCTGTGTCCTGTACACCGATCACTTCGGCGGTGGCTTCAAGTCCGTTTTGCGCCAACCATTGTGCCTGTTCAACACCACTGATCGCAGCCTGTCCCTTATCCAATGTGGAATTCATCTTATCTACAAAATCTTTTCCCATAAACCCTTTCGTTAATGCACCGGTCAGTCCAGAGTTCAAAACCTTATCTGCATTTTCCAACGCTTTCTTTGGATCACTTTCTGACTTCTTTACCAAAATTAAACATTAATTTCTCCTTATTGGACTATATTTAGCCAGGATAATACACCACAAACAATATCTCTCAGAAGCCATAGGTACTGGTAGCTATCCTGCTTTTTATGGTAGCGGTTTTGTGTAAAAAAGTTTCGGTGTGACGTCATCCTGCTTGATGCGATGAATAACTCTCACATTAAATTGAAAGAGCCGGGGCTCCAAGTCCGGCTCTTTCAATTTCTAGAGAGGAGAAGAGAAGAGTTAACCTCCTTATGAACGTAACTGTATCATGTGCCCCTGCAGAATGCTGGACGCCTCCCCTACGCCATCCAAACGACAGCTTTACGTTTTTCATGAGCTTTTTTAAATTATGATGTTTTTTGCGCATTTATGGTCAAAATATGAATTCGTATAATTAAGATAAAAAATCCTCATGACCGAAAGCCATGAGGATTTTCTGTGTTACTGAATTGTCTTATCGTTCAACCAGAATGAACGCACCTGAGAAGTTGACCGTCACCGATACAACATTTCCAACCTGCTGCACGCCGGAGATAATGGTGCGCGGGTCGTTCGGGTCATCCGGGTTGAGCGGGAAACTGGTGCCAGCTTCATAAATTGGCAATTTTACCCAGCCGCCTATGCCGTCATTCAAAGTCGGGTCCCAGAACAGGATCGAGATAACCTCTGCCTCTTGAATCTTCGGGGACCAGGAAGTTGATCGTGACCGTTCCGTCCTCATTCAGGATGGTGTTCCCCTCTCCATCCAACAAGCTGACAGTGACGCCTCCTGCGAAGATTGTGCCTGCTCCCAGTTGCCCGGGCAGATTCTCCTTTGCGAGCTCTTCCAGCAAACTGAAACCTTCATACGGACAACCTACCTTCATCCATGTTCCGTTCGGCAGTTTCAAGATCGTGCCAGAGTACAGATCACAATCCTGTTCCACCGGGGTTCCTCCAACAGATGGAACTTCTACGACGAGCGGTTCTTTCGTATCAGTTGGTTCTTCTTCTTTTGGAGTGCAGTCTTCTGTTTCTGGTCCGTTTAGGTCAAGCAAGTAATCACCTAAACCGTTACCACCGAACGTAGCTGGTGTGACAAAGACTAATGTGCCCAACGGTCCGGGCTTGACCATCAGTCCATATTCACCATTATTGGTAAACACACCACCATCAACGTTGACTGCGATATTTTTGATCTCATCTCCCGGGCAGATGGCTTTGGCAGTAGATGTGCTATACACTTCGACGCCATTGCCGCCATTTTGGTCGGCGGTCACATTGACGAGGTCAACTTGCCCACCGGTAATGACCCACAAACCAATCGCGGTGTTGAGGTTGAATGCGCTGTCACTGACAAAGACGTTGCCGGTGCTTGTAACAAGCTTGGCGCCATAATCAGTCACGTTATTGCCGGTGACCGTGACGAGATCAAGGTTGATATCGCCTTCAGATGTGCCGGCGTAAATTCCGAAGGAACCATTCTCAACGAAGACGCTGTTGTTGACGAAGATGTTTGCCAGCCCGCACGTGCTTAGATACGCGCCTTTGACTTTGTTGAGGGATGCAGTAATACCATCGAGTGTGATGTCACCATCTCCGCTTTGGGCTTGAACACCGAATGACCCGTTGTTGCTGAAGTATCCGCCGGTAACATTGATCAAGCCGTTACTGTTGGTGTTCAGTACAACGCCAGCGCCATATTCATTGCCATTCGCGTTGACATCCGTCAATGAGATGTTCCCGCCGTTGCTGTTAGCATATAGACCGGGGTCCGATGGATAATTGAAGTTGACATTCTCGTCGAATGTGCTGTTCGTGATCGTAATATTGCCCTGTGCTTCGAGGTAACCACCATTGGTTCCGTTGTATGAGGCAACCACATTTGCCAATGTGATCGTATCGCTTGATTCAGCGTGCAGACCGGTCCAATCGTTGCCTGTGGCGGCATCCACACCGAAGTTGCTGTTGCTGACGTTGATCGCTCCGTGTCCGTAGGTCGTATCCAGAATAGCCCCGGTGTTGTTAGAGAAAGCATCAACGTTTGTCAGGTCAATGTTTCCGTCTGCAAGGATATCCAGACCTGTACCATTTGAGTTGCTGTTGAATTCACTTTGGTCAACGGTCACATTCCCGGTGCCATCATCGTCTGCACTTGTTAATATGGCTCCGTCTACTCCATTGGCGTTTGCCTGAACATTGTCCATGGCGATACCGCCGCCGGCATCGATGAAGAGTCCGTCGAAGCCATTGTTGTTGAACAAGTTGGTGGATGCGCTTGTAATGGTGACACCCCCGTTACCTGCGCACAAACCTGATCCATATTGACAACTGTCCAGGGATGCTCCTGTCAGCGTGTTGGAGCTTGCTGAAACAGTATCCAGCCCAATGGTCCCGCCTGAAGCGACGGTCAGACCGTTCCCGGAGTTGTTGTCGAATTCGCTGTTGGAGATGTCAACATTCCCAGTGCTGTCCACTACTGCGCCATCGCCAAAACCATAGGTGTTCGAAGGTGTATCGTTGACAGAGACATTATCCAGCGTCACGTTTCCAGTGTTGGTAACGGACAAGCCAAAACCTGCATTGTCTCCTGCAACAATATCAAAGGCATTGATGAAGATGTTGCCTGTCCAATTGGCAAAGACCATGGAGACATCCGCCAGAGATGTACCCGTGACTGTGGTGTTATTGCCTCCGCTCCAGCCACCCTGGATGGTCAGATTATGGTTGTTCAGGTTGGTGAGTGTTGCGCCGTCGAAAATGATTTGGCTATTGTCGTTGCCGTTGTAGGTATCCTCCACCCAGACCACACCGTTGCCGCTATATACAGGGGTGGCTGATGCGGCATCAGTGTGAGGGCGGTGATAAGCGATGCGAAATCTGCAAAACTGCTGGTACAACCAGCGCCACCGGGGGTTACGCCATCTGGACACCACATTGGGTCACTGGTTGCAATGATTTGTGCGGCGGCTTCACTTGCCAACGGTTCGACATCGCCCGCCTCGTTGAGCGCCACCAGTTCGGTGCCCGCTGGTAACTGTTCAAGAATTTCAGGTACAGAGATGGGTTCTTCGACCGCTGGTTTTTCTTCATCGGGGGCAGCAGCCTGTTCTTCATTCTTGACCGCCTCGGTTGCTGGCGGCTCGACATCGTCAGCCTCGTTATCAGATGTCACCTCTTGGGTCTCTGTCGGTACCTGCTCAGGGACTTCAGATACAGAGGCAGGTTCGACATCAACCTCGTTATCAGATGCCACCTCTTCGGTCTCTGTCGGTACCTGCTCAGGGGCTTCAGATACTGAGGCAGGTGTTTCAACAACTGCCGGTTGTTCTGCATCAACTGGTACACTTTCCTCACTTGACGGTGCGGTACTTCCATCGTCCGCGTAGACCGTTGTTGTGCGGATGGCACTGGTCGTCACTACAGAAACAATAACTAACAAGAACATAAATCGATTAAGTATTTTCTTCATGCGAACTTCTCCCAAAATAATAGTGTTGTGACGAATTTCACTTTTATAATGGTACTTATAGGAGAATGTTTTGGAAAGCAATGAAGCCGTAATTGACTTACGTTTTTGTAAATCCACATAAAATATCGACTTTCCCCTTTTTCACTACACAACAGCAGACTCCCCAAAGTATGAGATGAATTTGGAATACAGATTCAGGAACCAACTTGTCGGATTAAGAGAGACCTGGCGATGGGCATTTTCCTACATATTAGTTCCCACGTTAATTAAA
>CAVSRF010000023.1:0-42828 GCA_963730175.1 uncultured Chloroflexia bacterium
CGACGCAATTCGGTGAGTGCTGCGCGTACTGCAATTTTATGCGCCCAAGTTGTAAATTGACTTCGTCCTTCGAATGTGTCCAGATACTCCAATACACGCATCAATGTTTCCTGGATCACTTCCTCGACAAGCGCTTCTGATGCAGGACTATTGGGATCCAGTCTTCCAGCAATAGCGTATGGCAATCCCCGTAGGATGATCGCACGCAAGTCTTCCAGAGCTTGTGCCTGGCGGTCTCCACCCGCACGCAAATCTGCAAGCCATTCTTCGTTGGTTCGTTTTTCCATATTTGGATTATAAACCAACAGGTAATAGGTCACTCGTGAATACCATCTCTGATATATGAATATGATTCCAGCTTTAACCACAACTCAAATGATCGAAGTCGATCGCGCCATGATTGAGGAATACCATATCGAATTGATCCAGATGATGGAAAATGCCGGGCACGATTTTTGCAGAATTGGCACGTCGCCAAATGGGAGGAACCGTGAAAGGTCACAGTGTAGTCGTCCTTTGTGGACATGGAAACAACGGCGGAGGTGGAATGACCGCTGCGCGTCGTCTGCATATTTGGGGAGCAAATGTTGTTGTCCCATTGACCAAATCGGCAGATGAACTGCGCGGCATCCCTGCGCATCAATTGGACATCTTGAAACGTATGAACATCCCTGTCTTGGAACACAACTCGCTTCCTTCGACCCCTAACCTGATTCTGGACGCCATCATTGGTTACAGCCTGAGTGGTGCACCGCGCGGAACGGCGGCTGACTTCATTCACTGGGCTAACAAACAAAATGCTCCGATCCTCTCGTTAGATACACCATCTGGATTGGATGTCACAAGTGGGATAGCTTACGATCCTGCGATCCGTGCGACTGCCACCTTGACTTTGGCATTGCCCAAGCACGGATTATTAAACCCCGAAGCAAAAAACCTTGTTGGTGAACTTTATCTTGCAGATATTAGTGTGCCGCCAGAACTCTATGTCAACATGGGAATTACCGTCCCGCCCTTGTTTGCCGAGAGTGATCTGATTCGAGTGCAGCCAGACAGGTAAGAAAAACACAAAGATTGACCTCTTTATGCTTGAAGACAAGGAGAAACAAATGAATACACCTATACATGTAACTGACGCAGAATTTGAAAACACAGTCTTGAAATCTACCACACCTGTTGTCGTCGATTTTTGGGCACCCTGGTGCGGACCCTGTAAAATGATCGCGCCTGTTTTGGAGAAGTTAGCCGCAGAATATGGAGACAAGTTGACGATTGCCAAGGTCAACACAGATGATAATCCGCAATGGGCAATGAAATATGGCGTACAAGGGATTCCAACCCTGCTCTTCATTAATAATGGAGAGGTCAAAGATACCATTGTCGGCGCCGTACCCGCGCCTGCCATCAAAGCCAAAGTGGATGGATTGCTGAAAGCGACAGTGGGGGCATAACTGTATGCCAAACGAACAAAAGAAATACGATGTCGCCATCATCGGTTCAGGCATTGGCGGTTCTACCCTGGCGGGCATTCTTGCTCGCCAGGGTTTGTCTGTGATCGTGTTCGAGGGCGGGCAGCACCCGAAGTTTGCGATCGGTGAATCGATGATCCTTGAAACGTCTGAGATGATGCGGGCGCTGGCGGAATTTTATGATGTGCCCGAGTTGGCGTATTTCAGTTCGGAAAATTATTTTAAACATGCAGGCGGCTCGCACGGTGTGAAGCGGCATTTTGGTTTTACGCATCACGTGATGGGACAGAACAGGATGTTGCGAATGAGTTTGCAGGCAGTGATCCCCAAGGAACCGTATGGACATGAGATGCATTTGTATCGTCAGGATACGGATTATTTTTTGACGGCTGTGGCGATCTCTTATGGCGCAACGATCTTACAAAACACATTTGTTACTGATGTTGATATTCAACCTGATGGCGTGACGATCACCACCAAAAACGGGCAGAGTTATCAGGCGGAGTATCTTGCGGATGCGGGCGGCTTCCGTTCGTTGGTGGCGGATAAACTCGGCTGGAAGCATCATGACTTGCAGACTCATACTCGTTCGATTTTTACGCACATGATGGATGTGCCTTGTTATAACGATGTGACCGCTCCGCCGAAGGATTATGATGTTCCATTCCGTTGGTCGGAGGGAACGTTGCATCATATTTTTAAAGGCGGTTGGTTGTGGATCATTCCGTTCAATAACCACGCTGATTCGACCAATCCTTTGTGTAGTGTCGGTTTGCAGATCGACCCGCGTGTTTACCCAACCCGCAGTGACCTCACACCTGAGGAAGAGTTTTATGCCTTCATTGAACAATTCCCAGAGATGAAGGAGCAACTCCAGAACGCCAAGGCAGTTCGAGGCTGGGTAAGAGCCGAGCGTTTGCAGTTCTCGTCGCATCATGTGGTGGGTGACCGTTTTGCATTGTTGGGTCATGCGGCGGGATTCATTGATCCGTTGTATTCAAAAGGCTTATACGTCACACATATCAGCGTGATGATTTTGGCAGACCTGTTGCTCAAGGCGAAAAAGTCTGGCGATTATTCTGCCGAGGCGTTTCAATCGCTTGAAAAGATCACATTGGATTACATCAACATGCACGATAGGTTGACCGCCAACTCGATCAAGTCGTGGTCGAATTACAAGTTGTGGCGGGTTTATTCTGTGCAGTGGTTGTTGGGCGCCTATCTCGAGTATTTGATGTTGAGCATCACACGCATGCGTGCCAAAGACCGTGACGAATATCTTGCGTTGTTGAAAGATAACAAGTTGGCAGGCGGCGGGTTCAGTCGTTTCTTTGAAACGCAGGAAAAGATCGATACGCTTTTCGAGCAAGTTAACCCCGATGACGAAGCGGATGTGGATCGTGTTGTTGCGGAGTCACGTGCGTTGTTCGCAGCTTTTCCGTGGCTTCCCATGCCGTTCCAGGCGATCCTCGATGGCAAGAGTCATTTGCCCAAAAACAAGTTCCGCCTGTCGCTTCTCAAAAAGGATGAAGGCTTCATGGGTGGCGGTGAATATCGGAAACATTTCTTCGGTGATATGTCATTGCTTGATCTCGGTATCAAAGGCGCACGTGATGCCATCGTATATTCCAAGCCCTATTTGAATTGGATGCGGCGTTCGCAAAACCGTCTCGCATGGCAGGCTCGGAAAAAATAATGTTCGATACAAATATGCGTCGCCTGAAAGATCGTGTGGCGACTCCGCTCGCAAATCGCTTGAGCCGTGTTTCGCCGATGACCATGTCCATGCTGGCGTTGGCGGCGGGTCTACTCGCATCGTATGCCGCTTATCGAAGTCAATATCTCTGGGCGTTCGGACTTTGGTATTTCAATCGTGCCCTCGATGGTTTGGATGGCTTGATCGCCCGCATGCATGACAAGCAATCGGACTTGGGTGGATACGTGGACATCGTGACCGATTACGTCATCTACGCCACGCTTCCCATCGGACTGGTAGCTGGTTCGCCTTCGAATGAGCGTTATCTTGCCTTAGCCTTTATGCTGGCGGCATTCTACGTCAACTCCGCTTCATGGATGTACCTCGCCGCCATCCTCGAAAAACGTTCCGCCCATGACAGTGACACGCAGACAACCATCGTCATGCCTGCAGGTTTGATCGGCGGGTTTGAGACGATCATTGTTTACGGAATCTTTTTGTTATTCCCGACATACATCACGTTGTTGTTCTCCATCTTTGGAGTGCTGGTCTTCTTCACGGCATTTCAGAGAGTTGTGTGGGCGTGGAAGAATCTATAAATGCCGTTGGTTGAGTAGGGCGGTGATGTTCAAGCCCGTATCGAAACCAACAGTAACAGAGGAATCTTGTAACAAGAGTTGCCTTGCTAAGTGGTGGTTTCGACACCTGCACTTGCGTGCTGGTGCAAGTGTACGCCCTTCGCAACGATCGCTCAGGGCTACTCAACCACCGAATAATTATTATGAAACTCAACTCCCTCGCCCCCACCTTTACACTTGACCTCCGCCGAAGGCGAACAGATCTCCCTTAGTGAAGTCCTCAAAAGTGGAAACACTCTGCTGGTCTTTCTCCGTCACCTTGGCTGAATACCCTGCCGAGAGCATGTCGCACAGTTGTGTGACCACCAGTCTGAATTTGCAGAACTCAATACTCGTATCCTGATCGTTTCCTTTGGAACGTTTCCCGCTGTCCAGCAGTGGCTCAAAGAAACCTGCGGAGATTTCACCGTCCTCCTCGACCGTGAACGGACAGTCTATAACGCCTATGGTCTCGAACGTTCCTATTGGCGTTCCCGTAATTTGCGAACCCGTTGGGTCTACTTCAAAGCCTGGCTGGCTGGCAAAAAGACCCATGACTCACACGGCGACGACACATCCCAACTCGGCGGTGACTTTATCGTGGACAAGAACGGACTCCTGCGCTTCATCCATCCCAGCCACGACCCAACCGATAGACCATCAGTGGATGAGTTGGTGAAGGTACTGAAAGACCTGTATAATTAAGGTAATGAAGACAACGCAATATTTTCAATACACCCGCCAACGACCCGACCGTGCCATTATTCTGGATTTATGGATCGAGCAGGTTATTAAAAACCCGTTGCGGGAAGAAATTCAGTCTGATGGACGTATCCGTCGTTGGGCTCGAATCGCAGAAATGGAAAATCGAGCATTGCGAGTTATACTGCTCGAAGATGGCGAAACTGTCCACAATGCTTTCTTTGATAGAGGTTTCAAGGAGTAAGTCATGAAGATCAAATATTTTGAAGATACCGATACAACATTAGTAGAACTTTCGACAAACCCGCCAGTTGAAACACGGGAATTGAGCGAAAATATTTACCTTGATTTAGACAGTAATGGAAATGTGGTAAGTATTACTGTTGAGCATGCCAGCACTTCTGGTGATATGAGAGAATTCCTTTATCAAAGGATACCAGCAGGATTTACACCCGCATAAGAGATGCCGAACATATAACGGGCTGAAAAAACAGCCCGTTTTTATTATTCCAGACTCCAGACTTCTGAAGCCTAAAGGAATCACTTGAATACTGTTCCCACGCATCTCGTCATCAATGCCGCTATCGAAAAGAAATTCGGGGCAAAATACAAACTCGCCAAGTCCGCTTTTTTGTGGGGATCGGTGTCGCCTGACTTTGCCTTGTTCTTCCTTTCCATCGGATACTTTGTCTATTACCGTTATTTCACCACCCAATCCATTGACGGTGTAATGAATAGCGCTTTCAATGACCTGTATTTCAACAATCCGTTCTGGATCGCAAGTCACAACTTCTTGCATTCCCCAACCGCCCTCATCATCTATGCCATCCTACTCTGGCGCTTCTTCGACAAACCCAACACACGTGGACATTGGTGGCTGTCGTTCGTCTTTGGTTGCATGGTTCATTCCGTCATTGACATCCTCACACACTATGATGATGGTCCCGTGTTATTCTTTCCGTTTGATTGGCATACACGTTTCCATAGTCCCGTCAGTTACTGGGACAGGGCGCATTACGCCAGTCAATTTTTTGGGTCGAAATCGGAATTAAATCTCGTGTTGCTTGGATATTTGTTCTCCCAAAATTAATCGACCAAATACAAAAACGATTTGCCTGATTGCGTCAGCCTTCCACCTCAAACAAATGCTCTTCTGAAAATTTCACATGTACCTGCTCGCCGTGCGGGAACATGGGCGCAGGCATAGCCATACGCGCACGCACCATCACGCCATTTTTCACATCTACTTGATATTCAATGTACTCGCCGCGAAAAACACAATCGCTCACCACGCCTTGCATGGAATTTTTACACGCCTCTTTTTGAATGCGGATGTGTTCGGGACGAATCGCCAATAATTTTTCGGATGAACCTTCGGTCGCTTCATTCTTAACTGTGAGTTGATTGCAATCTAAAAAAGTGGATACACCCATGAACTGCGCTGCCGCCAAACTTGGCGGACGGTGGAACAGGTTCTCTGGCTTATCCACCGCCACGATTTCACCTTTCAACAAAAGTGCCAGTCGGTCAGACATTGCCATTGCTTCGCCCAAATCATGTGTGACCAAAATGGTGGTGATGCCTAACTCGCGTTGAATGGAACGGATGGCTTCCTGCAAATTCATGCGTACTTCGGTGTCGAGGCTGCTGAGCGGCTCATCGAGCAGAAGCAGTTTGGGGCGCGTCACGAGCGCCCGCGCCAAAGCCACACGTTGCTGCTCTCCACCCGAAAGTTGTGCGGGTTTGCGTCGTTCAATGCCGGGCAGACCGATCAGGTCTAACATGCGCGCCACTTCGCTGTGAATGGTTTCTGTCGAAGCTCCCTGAACCTTCAACCCAAAACCGATGTTTTCCGCCACGCTCAGAAACGGAAACAAATACGATTTCTGAAACATGAATACTGCCCCACGTTTGTTGGGAGGAATATTCAGGATGGAGACGCCGTCAAATTGGATGTCGCCCGCGTCCGGTCGTTCAATTCCGGTGATCAATTTGAGCAGGGTCGATTTCCCGGAACCGGAAGGTCCCAACAGGGCGACCAGTTCTCCATCATCTACGAAAAGAGAAAAATCCTTAAGTACCTCGGTAGACTGCCCACGATAAGTTTTGTGGAGCGAGATCAGGTTAAACTTTAGTCATTAATATTGCTCTCTTACTTCGCCGATAGCAAGTTTGCGTGTGGTGGCGGCGATAACCAGCACAGGCGGGGCAAGGAAAATTAAAGAAAGGGTTGCGATGGTGACAGGGTTGCCGCCCGATGCAGCTGAGAACAGCAGGATGGGCAGGGTGATGATCTGTCCGGAGCCGATCAATAAGGTCAGCAGATATTGGCTCCATGAAATGAGGAAGGCAAATAACGCGGCAACCACCAAACTCGGAGCAATGAGCGGCAGAGTGATGGTAAGAAATGTACGCAACGGACTTGCACCCAGGACGAGAGATTGAAATTCATAATTTTCATCGTAGCGGGCGTACGCACCTGCCAGAGTAAAAATAACATACGGCAAGGTCGGGATGAGATGCGCCAGAATAACGCCAGGGTATGAGCCTGCCAATCCAATTTGCAGGAAGAGAATATTCAATCCCATGCCAATCGCCAGCGGCGGGACGATCGTTGGTAGAAATAAAATCAGCCAGGCAGTCTGTCGCCCTTGAAACTGGCGCAACCCCAACACACGAGCAGCGGGGAATCCCAGTGCCAGCGAAAGCAGACTGACAACCAAGGCAATACCCAGGCTATCGCGCAAACCGCTCAAGACGCGCGGGTCATTGAGCGTACGCATGAATACAACAGTTGTCCATTCGGCAGGCAAAGGCTGTGGGAAAAACCAGCGCGTGGAAAAAGCATAAACGATGAATAGCACCAGTGGTGCAGCAAGAATAAAGTAAAGCGCAAAGCGTAGAATGGTGGCGGTCTTCGTGTTCATTTCTGTTCCCCTTTCTTGAGGCTGACTGCGGCAACCACCAATACGATGATGGTAATAATCAGGCTGATCGCCATTCCATCAGCACGGGCATGCAGGTCAGGGTCGTTGAAAAGGCGCAAAGCAAGCACTGGCAACATGCGCGGATAACTTACCCCAAGCAATGCTGGAACTTCATAGCTACTGAAAATAAAAGCGAACACTAACAGCGCGCCCGAAAGGAGGGATGGCATGACCAGCGGTATGGTCACATAACGCAATCTCTGCCAGCGACTCGCTCCCAGATTTTCAGCGATCAAATCATAGCCCGATGGCTGAGCGCGCAATACCGCTAAAATGATCAAAGCCAAAAATGGGATTTCCTTGCTAACATAATGCAGGATAATGCCGATGCCATAACGGTCGCGCACCAGCACCGGAAAGTCTGCAGGAGTTTGGATGATGCCGAATGTTGCCGCCCAACGTGCAAGCAATCCACTTTGAGAGAGAAATAATAAAAGCGCAACAGACCAGACCAAATGCGGAAATGCCAGATTCCAGTTGAGTGCGAGGGTGTCAACATTTCCGCTTCTGCCGCGGCGTTGGGAGAGCCAGACCGCCACCAATAATGCCAATATCGACGAAACAAATGTTGACGTAATACTGACCCATAGCGAGAACATCAGCGATCCCAAAAACTCCTGACCTGCAACACCTTGTCCCGACAAGATGTTGCGATATGCATCCAGAGCTGAGCGTATCCTGCCCAATGACGGATATCAGTCCCAGGCTTTGTGCCACGCCATAAACAAGGCTCGCCCCCAGCAAGACCGTGACGAGAATCAATGCTGGGGCGAGGGAGAACCAGGGGGAGAAAATAAATCTATTGCGCATGGGAGAGCCAGTTATTAAGTAATCAGTCATCAGTGTTCAGTGAATTTGGAAGAACTGATAACTGATTACTATTCACTGATTACTGTTTTTGCAATACGTTTGTCGCCCAATCTTGTTCAACCAGGTTTTGATATTCAGCGGCAGTGTCACCGACGAGGGATTTGGCGAGGTCAGAGGCTGGGGTGGCAGAGTCGCCCAGTTTGGTAGAAGCAGATTGAAGTGCAGAGAGAGCCGCTTCGTCCGTCACGCGATTTACATCAATGGCGTAGCCGAGTCCGAATCCGTTTTCGGGAAGAATCTGTGCGGCTTGGAATTCAGGTTCGAGCAGGAGATTCGCAAGTACGAGCGCGGCGGCTTTGTTGGGAGCGTTCAAGGGGATGGCTACATAATTGAAATCGCCGATCATGTAGTTGTTGAAGACAAAGGCGCGGGAGGTTTCGGGGAGTAGTCCGTTGGCAATGCCTGTGCCTGCGCCCGTGATGTCGTTGGTCATGCTGAAATCCACTTCGTTGTTGGCGAAAAGATTTTTCAATTCAGCTTCATCTTTTGCATAAGTCTCGCCACTGCGCCACAGGCAGGGTTTGAGTTCATTGAGATAGTTCCACAGTTTGGGCGACCACTTGTCCCAGAGGGCTTGATCGAATTTCTGCCATTGTTCTGCGCCTCCGCTGAGTTCATAGAGCGCGCCCTTGACGAAGCGTGTGCCAAGAAATCCACCAGGACCGGGTGCAATGTAAGTGAAGCGACCAGGATGCGCGCAAGCCCAGACTTTCAAGTCCGCATAGGAATGTGGAAGTTCATCTGCTTTGATGCGCGCAGAATCATAAACGAATTGAAATTGCGCCGATGACCACGGGCTTTCGAGATTATCCACGGAATGACCGAAATCAAGATTGATGGCGGGATTATCCCAATTGACGTATTGGCTGTTGGGAAGTTTCTGTGCCCAATCAGGGTAAAGCAAGTTAGCTTGCTTCAACGTGAAGAAGTTTTCGCCGTTGATCCAGATCATATCTACTGCGCCAACTTCTTTGCCCGCCTGCTTTTCGCTCAACACCTGATTGACAGCATCAGCAGTATCTGCAATCGGAATGCGGTTGAGTGTAATGCCATAACGTTCCTTGAGCGCCTTGCCATAAAAATTATCAACGAAGGCGTTGATGCTATCCGAGCCGCCCCAGATATACCAGTTGACGGTCTGACCTTTAGCGGCAGCGAGAACGCTGTCCCAGTTGTTGATATCGAACGTGCCTGCGACACTCGGCGCGTCAGTTGCAATAGGCAGGTTGGTTGTTGCTGGTTGAGCAGAGGACGTTGTGGTGGGTGCGCATGCTGACAGAACCAGGACAGTTACAACAAGCAAGAATAATAATCTTTTCATCTTTTTTATTTCCTCTTTTATTAATTGGACTTGGGTTTTGCAAATCTATATTTCACATACGCCGCCAATTCTTTTCCAAGATTTGGCAGGGTCTCGCGCATAAAGAAATCAGCCACTTTCAAAATGCCGCTTGAAAATGTCGGATACGGATAAACCAGACGATAGATCTTATACAGCGAGATCTTCTGGCTCATGGCAAGCGTGAAAAATGAGATCATCTCCGATGCACGCGGACCGACAATGGTGGCATGTAAAATTTGTCCTGTCAGCCGTACCGCATCCACGATGATGAAGCCGTTCTCAATTCCATCTGTATAACCACGATCGGTGTGATCCTTGAAGTCCACACGGATGCGTTTAATAATCTGCGGGTGGCAATACTCGGCAAGTTGCTTTTCGGTCAATCCAACCGCCGCCACTTCAGGATCGCTAAATGTAGCATTTGGGAACAGCGGTTCTTTTTTTGTGAGCGGCAAGTATGGGAATGCGATTCGTTGCACGACGCGTCGTCCTTGAGCATTCGCTGAATGTGTAAATGCGGATGTGGGAGTTACATCGCCGATGGCATACACACCTTTGACATTTGTCTCGCCATAGGAATTGACCGCCACCCCCGTCCTCGCATCCCACTTGACCCCAGCCTGATCCAGTCCGAGCGAGTCGATATTTTTCACACGACCGACTGCAACTAAAACCTTGTCTACATTGTGAAGTACGATCTCGTCATCACCCGACTGCAAAGTTAACGATTGTGTTGAAACATCACATGTCTTTGCCACCGCTCCACAGTAAAGCGTGATACCGCGCTTCTCAAGTTCTGCCTGCATGACTTCGGATGCTTCAGGGATGGAGGTTGTCAATGGGCGTCTATCGAGCGCGAACATCGTGACTTTCGTCCCAATTTTCTGGAAGGCAAAAGCCATCTCCAGTGCGATCACTCCTGCGCCCACGATCACCAAATGCTTCGGTGCGTTCGTCAGGTCGAATAACGATTCGTTGGTCAGCACCATCTCGTCTGGCAGTCCGGGAATGGCAATCATGCGTGGGCGCGCGCCAGTGGCAATGACGATATTGTCGGCAGTGAGCTTCGCGGGTTGTTCCATCTTGAGTCACGTTCAAAGTTTTTGGAGCAGTAAATTTTGCCGTGCCGCGAATGAAAGTTAGGTTCTCAATATGTTCAACTTCTTCGGTCTCTTTATCGCGTAGCGCGTCGCGCTTGCGGATCACTTCCTGCAAGACCTCATCCGCGCTCATGCCTTGTCTGAAATTCTTCGCCAAATGGATAAGCGTCTTGGACGGCACACAGCCGACATTCGTGCAATCTCCACCCACATGATTGCTTTCTATCAACGCAACTTTGCGTCCCAATCCAGCCATGCCGATGGCAACCGTCATTCCACCCGAGCCTGCCCCAATTACGATTGTCGAAAAATGCTCTGTCATTTGGAGATCCCTTCACGTTTTTTGAATATTCTTGAGAGTGCAATGCTCACAATAAAAATTACAAACGAAAAACCAAGTGTCACTGGATTGAGTTTTGGTAACGCCCCATCAAAGGACTCAATGGAAGCGCCAAATCCAATAAATGCAATCGTCCCTGGGATGGAGCCGAGCGCAGTTGCCAGGATGAACGGAAGATATTTGATGCGCAGAAATCCCGCCAGATAACTGACAGCATCATACGGAAGAAAGATGAACCGCATGATCATGATGGTCTCGAAACTGTTCTCACGCATCCGCCGCGCATAACGTTGGATGAAATTATCCGAGCCATCGTCTTTGAGCAAGCCCTCCCCGAAATAACGACCGACAAAAAAAGCGATGGTTGACGAGATGTTGCTGGCAACGATCGTATACATCACACCGAGAAACGGACCGAACACAAAACCGCCAGCCAATGTCAATATGGTGGAAGGAAATAAAATCAACGGACGCACAGCGTAAAGGACCACATAAATCAAAACGCCCCATAAACCGTTCTGCATAAATCCCAACACCTGCTGAATGACCTGCAATGGCGAAAGATGATTCGTGCTGGCATACCATTGGTAGGCAGCGATCAACAGCACCCAGAAGAACAACGCACCTATCTTTTGTACATGTGTTTGAAACCAGGACTTGGACTGCTGGGTATGATCTAAATTTTCCATAATAAATGTGTTTCCTCCCCGAATAGAGGGAAAAGAGCAAAAATATCTTACCCTTTCCAGAAAATCCATTAAGGGAATCGTAAGAATATTTTTTGCAATTGAATTCATCATCATGTAAATATTTAATGAATGGACGAGAATATGGAAGTTGATAAACCCCGGCTCAAATCACCTCTTAGCATGGCAGATACCATCGAAGCGTGCGATCCTTATATAAGCGTCATAATCGAAGCTCCCAGAGTGGATCATGATAATGGGAATCTATTAGCAGAAAAGAAAATGCTTGTCGTTGTCGAACCAGTTTTGAGCGTGGAGTGAAGCGGGTTTTCGTCAAATGTAAATGGCAAGCCCCGGGAAGAGTTCCCCGAGAAAGTTGAGTTTTCCAAGAACGAGCAACATGCCTACTCCAATCAAAAGTATGCCCGTGGCAATCGTCACGTAGCGTGTCACGTTTGCCATGCGCCTCATCCAACCTCCTACTCGATCCATGGCGAGGGCAGTGATGAGGAAGGGCAGTCCGAGCCCCAAGGAATAAAGTGCGAGGAGCAGGACACCTTTGGTGATGGATGCTTCTGTGCCCGCAAGGGTAAGCACGAGACCGAGGGTTGGACCGACGCAGGGCGTCCAGCCAGCGGAGAAGAACACGCCCATCAAAAGGGATGAGACATAGCCGAGCCGTGGATTGGCTTCGGTGTGTTTGCGGATCTCCACTTCCAAAAATGGGATTTGCAACCAGCCCGACATTTGCAAGCCGAAGAACACGATCAGCACGCCGCCTATTCTGGTAATCCATTCTTTATAGCCATACAGCGATTGTCCAATGGCTGAGGCGGTGGCACCCAACGTAATGAACACGATGCTGAACCCCAGCACGAATGCAACGCCATGGAATAAGACCTGCGAGCGATTTACTTGTTTTACATCCTGTCCGCTGGAACGTGCGGCTAGGTAGGTGACATAGCCGGGCAACACGGGCAGTACGCAAGGTGAGAGGAAGGAGACTATGCCAGCGAGAAACACAAGTCCGATGGATATGTTCAGGTTGTTCGCAGAATTTTGGGCGGGCGGGTTCGGATCGGTGAATGCACCGACGATAAAACATTTGCCGTTTGATATACAACTGATACCACGCAGGGAAAATTCATCTCCTATGGTTTGTTTTGTTAGATCAGCTCCATCCCAGTGCAGAAGTTGTCCCTGATTATCAATGATGAAACAGTTCTGTGGGGACGAGCAGTCCACGCTTCGTGCGCCGTTCTCGCCTCCGGGAATCTCTTGCCATGTTTTGCCGCCATCTTGTGTGACCTGCATCCCAAAACGCCCGACACCTAAACAATCATCAAGAGAAGGACAATTCACAGTGCGCAGACCATGTATCGGACTTTCACCTATTTCCTTCCATGTTTGCCCGCCATCGATGGTTTTTACAACAACGCCAAATTCTCCTGCATAGACCATGCCCGCCACATAACATATGGACTCGCTCTGACAGGTGATATTTTTATAAGTAATACCATTGCTTGCTAATTGATTGTGCCAGGTTATTCCTTCATCTTGTGTGCTGAATATCTTTCCATCCCGGCTTACGAGGATACATCCTTCTGCAGTGGGGCAGGCAACATTTTCCGGGGTGTCGATGGGGCTGACACCAGTTTTCTCCCATGTCGTTCCGTTGTCGTGTGTTACCCACACATTCCCGCCGTTGACCGATTCGATCAGCAGACAGAAGCCTCCATCGGCGCATGCAAACGGAGAGTCGCTATGCACGGTCATGTTGGCGGCTCGCAGTTTATCCCACGACTTTCCTCCATCCATGCTTCTCAGAATGGAATCCTCTTCAGACAAGGTGAAGCAGGTTTGGTTTTCCATGCACACGATGCCTGCCAAGTCCATCCAGTTGGTTTGATACGCGGTCTGCCAGTTTGTATCTGACGCATCGGAAAAAACAATACGGGAAACAAGCTGAGATGACTGATCCTCCACAGCGGCGGAGTTGCTCGGGTTGTTTGCCGTTTGACAGGCGGTTAACAGTACCCCCAGCAGGGATAAAAAGAAAGCGCCGGATATTTTTTTGATATTCATCGTTTCGCTTTCATCGTCGTTATGGGTTCTGCCGGGCAAGGAGCGGGTCAATGATCGCGACAAGCTGTTCAAAAGAGGGCGGCCCCACCAAACGTTTCTCCCCCGAATGTGTTTGAATAAAAAAGGTGGGTAGTACACCAACGCTCCTGGTCACGGCATCTTGAAAGTCGAGCGAGATTTCCGCTTGTTCTTGCTTTAGTATCGAGACATCCATCGAACTGAGTCCTGTCCAAGCCCAAAAGGCTCGCATACACTTTTAGATCGTTGATACCAAGCGCCTCCATATGGGCATATAAATAATCATGGTATTCCCAAAACTTGTCCTGGTCGTAAGCGCATCGAGCGGCTTCTGCCGCATCTGGAGAGGCGGGTGTGACCGAAGGGAAATCCGCCCAAACAAAACGAACCTGGTCGCCATACTTTTCCAAAACCCTTTCGATCGTCCCTGACTCATTCCATACACCGCAGGCGGGACAGGCAAAGTCGCCAAATTCAACGATCGTGACAGGTGCATCCAACGGTCCAATATGCGGATTGGGTCGGTTGGTTGTTGTTGAGGATGCTTGATCCTCAACAACAACTGGCTTTGCAGAGATCGTCGTTGGACGAAATGCAAAAACAATTGCGATCAACAAGACCAACCAGCCTGTTATTGTACGCAATCGTTTTCCCCATTGCGAAACCCTGTTAGGGTTATTGTCTTTCTGGAAGTCGGCAGGATTATCTGGATTGACGGACATCATGTGTCTCCGGTCTTCTCGTTATCTGGTTTGGCATACTGCTACCAACAAGCTAAAATGCCAGGGTGGAAAGGCAGGTAGTCGCCAAAAGCCAAGCAGTATATATGGAATTGCGGTATTTATTTTTTGAGATAAGGTTCAACTGCCTGACGAAGTGTATCGGTATCCTTGAGACCATATTTAAGCTGGTGGACATTTCCCTGGCGGTCAATGATCAGCATCGGTGCGAGCGGTGGATTTAGATATTCGGCGCTGTAGAGATTTCCGAGAGCACGGTCAACCTCAATGGGGGGCACAACAAAGTGCCAGTCGAAGCCATATTGGTCAGTGTATTCTTTCACTGTAGCCGCATCTTCGTTCAAGTCTACATCGAGGCTGACCGAGACCAGGTCTTCCGGGTGTCCAAGCAGATCATGAAGTTTGTAGATATAGGATGCTTGTAAGATGCAAGTCGGGCACCATACCGCCATGGTCTCAACCAGGACGACCTTTCCGGCATAATCATTCATGGTAAATGTCTCGCCGGTTTGAACATCGGTCAATGGAATATTGAACCAATCTGGCGTTGTCGCAGTTGTGGGAGCCAATGTAGGGATTGATGTAGGAACCGCGGTTGCGGCTGGCTGTGGCGTATTGGCTATCTGCGTCTGCGCAGGCGCACAGGCAGATAGAATCAGTGACAAAACAAATACAATGAGTAACGAGTGGTGTAGTTTCATGGTAAATCTCCTTTAAGATTAATGTTGAGCGAATGTGCAATAAATAATGCTGGGGGAGACCAGGCTAAAATCTCCAAATTGCGGAAATACAGATAACGCTCTATGGCGTGTTAGGTTACTCCAATAGAGGGGGACTTATGCGGGAATCTTACGTAACTCAACTTGTCATCTTACTCGTGTCTGCTTGAAGACCGGCAGAGAAAATGAAAGGCGTCCTTCAACGAGAACGCCTGCTTTGCATTTAACGGCTTGTGTGATTTTGAGACTTTCACCCCATGTTCTAATTGACTTTGCTTTGAAGAGTACGTCGGATGACCCTCTCAATCTCACTTGTGTTGAGACGGTTTCTGAGAACGCTTTGTTGGGCGCATTTTTCAGGACTTTGATTCTGGATGTTGGGTTTCACCATGAATTAATGCCTTTTTTTCGGAAGCAACTTTAATATGTCAGGTTTTATCTTTATCTGCTTTTTACCACCAGTCATTCCGTAAACATAGCCTGCAATTATTGCTAGTGGATGGGTGATAAAAAGACTGTAAGCGTGGATTAGACTATAGACGTAAATGACATATGGTACTTCGTTGTAATGTCCATGATCGCCTACAAAATAATGCCCATTTACAACTTTGCCATTCGGCGCACTTCCACCAATAATAATGTGAATGCTTATAAAAGTAACGAAATTTATTCCTGCAATTGAAAATAAGGCTTCGCAGACCTTCTGTATTTTGCGGGCAAGAATGTATTTATCTCTAAAGTAAAGTGATGTAAGGAATATTATTAGAAGTGCCGAAATTCCAGTTATAAAAACGAAGGCAATAAGGTCGCCGCTTTGAAGCAAAATAAAAGCGCCAATCCCTGCGATAATCAAAAGTGACCCAAAAATAACTAACAGTGCGAGGAACATTTTTTATATGAATTCTTGAACCAGCGCCCAACTATGTTTTATACAGTCTGCAGGCTGTATAATTACTTATCTACAGCCATTATACGCCCCCATTAATAAACAAACAACAACGCGCTATGTAATGCCCACGATCACAAAATGCGCTTTCCCACTTTTGAAAAGAGCGCATTTTGTGACCGCTCTGGGTATAATTCGCCCTAATGAGCACCATCAGCATCCCCGCCAAGGCGAACGAGTACCCGCAGATGCGGGCGCTCAATATTTTCCGCGACCTGCCTGCCGTTGCCGACCTCATTGAATTGTGCTTTGCCAGCACCATGGACAATGACGGTCAGCGTTACGTGGCAGATATGCGCCGCGCCAGCCGTGACGACAGCTTCCTGCATTGGGCGAACCACATGACCGAGACCGCATCCCTGCCACTCACGGGCTTTGTCTGGGAGGAGAACGACAAGATCGTAGGCAATGCCAGCCTCATCCCATTCCGTGACCGGGGCAAACGCATCTACCTGGTCGCCAACATCGCCGTACATCCCGACCATCGCCGCCACGGCATCGCGCGTATCCTCACCCAGCGCGCCATTGACCATGCCCGCACCAAACGGACAACCGCCCTCTGGCTTCACGTCCGTGACGACAACCCGGGCGCCATCCATCTTTATCAAGAACTCGGATTTCAAGAGATCGCCCGCCGTACCACCTGGACAGCGAAGCCCGATTTCACACTTCCCCATGCCTGCATTCTACTATACAGATCGTTTCCCGCCGCCCGCGCTTTTGGACTCTTCAACAGGAATGGCTTCGCCGCATCCATCCCGACGCTTTGAATTGGTACCGTTCCTTCAACATCAACTCCCTTCGACCCGGTCTCATGAACTGGCTTTATCTCCTGTTCGTCGATATAAACATCAAACAATGGGCGGCGGTGCATGGGGAGCACCTGCTCGCCACGCTCACCTGGACACAATCCATCGGGAGATCAGAGTCCATTTTTGCCGCGGCTCCGAGGAGAACAGCCCAAGGCATAACAGGATCAGGCGAAAGGTCCGAAGCGGAGGCGATGATGCAATTGCTCATCCATGCGCGCCGGAACTTATCCAGTCAATCCCGGCTTTCGTTGGAATATCCCGCGGGCGAAATGACCGAAGCATTCACCGCCGCGGGTTTCAAGGAACATCGCACACTCCTATGGATGCGCGCAGACGGTGCAACCCAGTCAAATTTTTTTCGTAAGTAGGATATATGTCATTCTGCCTGCACCTTGCCGCAGGCACAGGTGAGCGAAGCGAAGAATCTCTACCACGACATAAGAGAACCTTTCGGTCGCTGAAAAATGCTTCATCAGAGTGACACAATATCAAGAGGAGAAAAAATGACAAAATTCATACTTCGTTTACTCATCAATGCAGTTGGTTTATACCTGGCGGTCTTGATCGTGCCGGGCATCGACCTGAGAAGCAACATCGTTTCGCTTCTATGGCTGGCGCTCATCTTTGGGCTGGTGAACGCATTGTTCGGACCGTTGCTCAAGTTCCTTACATGCGGACTTATCATGTTGACACTGGGTCTGTTCACGCTCGTCATCAACACCTTCCTGTTCTGGCTGACAAGCGTCATCGGTCAAACCTTCAACATCGCTCTGATTATCAGTGACCCCGTCTGGTGGAATGCCTTCCTCGGCGGATTGGTCGTCAGTGTCGTCAGCGTTGTGATGACATTGATCTTGAAGGACGAGTTGAAGGGGAAAAGATCGTAAAACTATTTCGTAATACGGAACGACGGCGGATTGCATAAACAATCCGCCTCGTTTTTATTTAACTCACCTAATAAACCGAAATGTCGTTCTGAGCGAAACGAAGGACCCCTACGATTCGTTCTCAGAGAAGCTTCCTCCCTCGGATCTTTCACGCTGACAGCGGTGACATTCATCTTTGGATTAACAGATGCACAGTTATTTAGCGAATGCGGAAATCGCATCCAGTATTTTCTGAAAAAGCCCCAGGTTGTTGACTATCAAGCCTGTCAAAAACAGGAGGAGTATGGCTTGAAACCACTTTTTATTCGCAAGAGTTTCATAGGAAATGCCGAAGAAGAAGACTACGGCATACGTCCAATCGGGGGAGTAGAGCATGGGGTCATCACCGTAATTCATGTGGAGAACAAAATTGAATAGAATGTTGAGCAACAGCGCAACGGATAACATCGATGACCGCGGCGATCTTAATGAATTTGACGATGAACCATCCGCCCGCGATCAGCATCAATATAAACCACGCATAGACGACAATATTCCCAAAACCAACATACGAACTCATGAAATATTTTCCCCTGGTGGTGTAATAAAAGACCATCGAACAGGGAACTTTACATCCGATCTCCTCCAGCAAGATAAGCGGACGAGGCGCCACCACGCTATACAGGGAAATTGCACGCGTAAACACTTCGGCGCGCCCGATCAGGAGTTGTCTTTCAGCCTTGAGTGGGTTTGAATTGATAATATTTTTCCACTGCATATGAGGCGGGAGTATAGAACGGCTCACTGGATGGATAGATCAGATGCTGAACATACGCCAACGCGAGCGCTAAAAATACAACTGCCAAAACATATTTGATGATCGTCTTGAAACGCGGATAGGACATGAAAAAGAGA
Source organism: uncultured Chloroflexia bacterium (assembly GCA_963730175.1). Lineage (GTDB taxonomy): Bacteria > Chloroflexota > Anaerolineae > Anaerolineales > Villigracilaceae > Defluviilinea. Next base: position 18,911 of record CAVSRF010000023.1, read on the forward strand.
ACACAGGTCTGCGCAAAGTTTGTGATCGTAATACCAAAAGTTAGCAAGCCTGATGGCACGAGAACTGTCAGCTTTTTTTCGTCCCGTTGGGATAACAATAGGAACAGGATCAGAGCCGCCGCAGAGAACATATAGGATTCGATAAACACACTCAACGTTAGGTGCGAGTTCGATAATCCCAGTAATGCCGCTATTAATAGCGCGTAGGTTGAGTTGTTCGTTCGTCGTTTGAAGAAGAGCCACGTTAGCAAGATGCACACGCCGCCCAACATGGAGTTGAGCAAAAGCGCCGCGTAGAACTTGTTCCCATTCATTGGAATCGACAACAACCACGTCAACGGGCGAAAAACGAGAAAGGCAAATGGGTGGACGGGACGCATCACCATCAAGTCGCTGACATTGGCGGTCAGGCGGTTGACCCAGTCTGACGGATCGGTGTCGAAATAATTGTCAGTGTTGTTGATGCCTGGGTGGGTGAAGCAGGTTGCAAGGGCGAAAGTGGCGAGCGTCACAGAAATGGCTAACAAGAGCGCGGGCGCGTTGCGTTTGATCCACTCGGCAAAGGGAGATGTCTGCCAGCCGCGTCCTTCCAGCTTTTGAAGGAGGAATTCCGCTCCTACTTGTGAAAGAACAGTAACTCCGAGAAACCATGATACAAGACTTGCATCGGGCAAAAAGAATTCAGTTGAAAATATTTTTGGATATTGAAGCAAAAGCCGCGCCGTCAATATCATGAAGAGAATACCCAAACTTGTTGTGAGCAACAGGATGATCTTTTCCCGCCATTGATCCTTTAGAGAAGATATCGTGTGCTCGATAATCAAATCAAACGCCAGCGCGCAGAACATGTTCAATAGCACAGTCAGCAAAACAATTTGCCAGAGAGATGGATAGAAGTTTTTGAGAAACCCAACCGCGAAGAAGGAGACCAGTCCGCTTAATAAAAGCCTGGATAAACTTCTTGAATATCTTTGATATCCATTCATGTAAGTAAGTATCTATCCTAAAATTGCTCTCGTCGCCGTCCCCGGCGGCGTCCCATTGGGATGCTTCGCGAAGGACGCCGCCTCAAGCGGAATGATGCCCATTCATATAAGATGATCTTCTGGGTTGGGTTCCATGAACCCTGGCAACCCACCTGCAGGCTTTGCCATCTTCACCGCACGAATGATCGCTTGTGCCATTGTTTCAGCGGCGAACGCGCCGATCGTGGACGCGTCCGATCTTTTGGAGCCAGTGGACAGCGCAAAGATCGTATCGCCATCCAGCATGGTGTGGGCGGGTCTGATCGTCCGCGCAATACCGTCCTGTGCCATCTGCGCGACCTTGGTGGCTTGCGCCTTATCCAATTTTGCATTCGTCGCGACCACACCGATGACGGTGTTCGCTTTGGTTGCGAAGCCAAGCAGACTGCGCCCTACGCGGCTCTTCATCATGGCAAGAGTATCGGCATAACGATCTTTCTTTCCCACACGCAATGGACCGACTTTCCCTGAACGAAGACCTGCGATGATCTCATTCGTTTGCGGATCGACCACATCGCCCCATGCGTTGACTGCGACGATGGCTCCCACGATGATGCCTCCACCGATATCCATGCTGGCGCTTCCGACTCCCGATTTGGTTGAGAGGTTTGCCCCGAACATTTTCCCAACGGACGCCCCTGTACCCGCGCCGACATTTCCCTCCGCGGGCGCGTCGGACGAAGCTACAGATGCCGCGTCGTGTCCCATAACAGAATCAGGTCGAACGTCCGCGCGACCGAGGTTCAAGTCATAGAGAATGGCTGAAGGGACGATGGGAACTTTTGCCGCGCCGGTATTGAATCCGATTTTATTCTCTTCGAGATATTTCATCACACCGGTTGCCGCGTCCAGCCCAAACGCGGAGCCTCCCGCCAGAACAATGGCGTGAACTTTTTGAACGAGGTTGATGGGGTTGAGCAGGTCTGTTTCGCGGGTGCCGGGCGCACCGCCGCGCACATCCACACCTGCAACAGCTCCCTTACGGCAAAGGATAACTGTGCATCCTGTAAGGGCGTCGTTGTTTTGCGCGTGTCCCACTTCGATGCCGCGCACATCGGTGATGGCGTTCTTGAGATTCATTTGAATTTGCAATGAGGAGACGGTCAATTCCAAATTGACCGTCTCCTTAACTCATTACTTTAAATTGCGAACCAGTTCGATGAATTCCCGCCACTCCTCTTCAAAGAAATGAACAGTGACATTATTCAGCTCGAGGTGGTAGGTCGTCTCGCCGTCGGGTTCTTCAGCCTTCCATGCAAGGAAGTTATCGGTTTCCGCGATCGTTTCGGTCTTTGGGTCGTTTTGATTGTTATTCATTACTCTTCTCCTTTTGTTGACTGTGTAGTTTCGTTATTCTTGCTGAAGCGCTCCCGCCAAAGCTGTTTGAGTTTTTCGATTAATTCGCCGATTCCGGGCGGAGGTGGTTCCATCTCTGGTTCAGTCCAGGGATTTAGATCGAACATTTTGCGCATGGTGTATTTGCTGAGCAAGGTAAACGTTGCAAGGAAGGGCGCGGCAATTACAACACCTAATATTCCAAGCAGACTCGCGGCAATGAGGGCGGTGATCAACACTGCGGCGGGATGTACCTTGAGTGAGCGCGCCATGATGCGCGGAGAAATAAAACTATCGATCACCTGGTCTATGAAAAGTGTAGTGCCTACCACGATCCCGGTATATACAAGCGGATTTAGATTGAAAGGTTTGTAGGGCTGGAAGAATGTGACTAAAGCCATTACAACCCACGTGATCCATGGACCAACATAGGGGAGGAACTTTGCAAGCCCAGCCATGAGCGCGATACCCAGCGCATAGCGTACGCCCATGATGGGTAAAAGAATCGAATAGATAGCTGTTGCCAGCGCAAAGATGATGATCTGCCCGCGCAGGAACGCGTTCCAAATGCGGCCCAGTTCAAGTCCCAGTCTGCGAATATCTTCTGAATATCCGGGTACATCCAATCTAAACAAGTCCTTGCGCAAGCCGCTGCTTTCGATCATTACAAAATAGGAAGCGAGGAGGATGAAGAATGTTAATCCAATTACCTCTGCCGCACCGCTTGCCAATGTGCCGACAAGATTTCCTGTCTGCCCGAGCAGAGGTTCTACAAACCCGAGCAACTGCTGGCTCAGTTGATTAAGGTCGAGCGTGCTCATATCCAGTTTAAAAGGACCAAACTGAAAGATTTGGTTGGAAAGTTGGGCTACGTAGGTCGGCAGGTTACCAATGATAGCCTGCACTGAACCGATCAGGTTTTGCACCTGTTGAACAAGCCCCACGCCGCCCCATGTCAATAGACCGATCAGGATAATGAGGATCAAAAGATAGAGGATGTTGACGGACACCTTCCACGAAATGTGAAGGATGCGCGTGACATCGCCGCGTTGACGGGATGCAGAAGATACACAATGATGAAAAGCAGGAGAAGCGAAGGGATCAGGCTGGAGAAACGATAGAGCAGGAATGCAATGATGCCTGTGATGATCAACCCAGCCAGCATTTTTGTCGTGGGACTCCAGCGAGGTGATGTAAATGATTTTTGCTCCATAACATGATCTCCGATTTCGTCTCTATTCTAGTCAATCGGGTGTTCTTTGGCAACCAAAAAACAAAAATCCCCCGCAAGACATTTGTCTTGCGGGGGATGATGTTTTAAGTTTAGCATCCGCCCAGGAATGGGAAGAAAGTACACCACAAAAAGTTTGCGTCAATATACCAAAGGATGCCCGCACAAACGCAAACAAGGACCAATACACCCACGCCAATAAGAATCGGCAACATATTCGTCTTTTTCGCAGGCTCAGAGCATGGAAGCCGCCGACATGGGACTGGCTGGGACACTCCCCGCATATTCAGCCGGAGGCGGGGGAGGAGGCGCACTAACCGGTCTTACAGCAGACGGCACAGCCGCGGCACGGGGTGAAACCATTGTTGCGCCAGCGTCAATCGTACTTGCTTCAAATACGAGCACGATCTGTTCACCAAAGGAAACCACTTCACCCGTTTTCAGAACGCGTGGACCAGCCAATCGCTGACCGTTTACAAACGTCCCGTTGGTCGAGCCGAGATCTTCCAATACATACTTCCCGCCCTGAAAGGTCAAACGCGAATGTCGGCGGGAAATTTCAGCATCGTTGATCACGATCTCATTTGTGGAATCACGCCCAATCGTCATCTGGTCGCCTTCCAGTATGTATGCCGCGCCGGGAGTGGGTCCCGTACGCATGATAAGTTGGAATTGAGAAGCCATGATTTCTCCTTGAAAATCGCAATGAGTTGCATTAAGTCTAAATGTTTCAGCCGAAAAAGTCAACTGCACAGTGTTACACTTAACGTGCAAATGCACCAGACTACAATCCAACTTGGAGAGACATGAATACCTTCCCCATTCCTGATTTTTTCGATGCTGATAAGGTCGCCGCTGTCTGGCGGATTCCCTATGAGGAGCGCGCAAAACAAGCGCGGGACTGGGCGCATCTTCATAAGCTGGAGCCTGCCTCTGTTGACGGAACCAAAACCTGGCTGATGCTGATCGACGTGCAAAACACCTTCTGCATTCCCGAGTTCGAACTCTACGTCGGCGGCAGAAGCGGACGCGGCGCAGTGGAAGACAATGTCCGCCTGTGCGAATTCATATATCGCAATCTGGGGGACATCACACACATCACTGCCACGATGGACACGCATATGACCATGCAAGTCTTCCACGCCATCTTCTTTGTGGATAAGGACGGGAATCATCCCGCACCGTATACCGATATCCATGCTGTAGAAATACGCGACGGCAAATGGAACTTCAATCCCGCGCTGGCATCACAATTTGGCATTGCTCCTGAATATGGACAGCAGATGATGCTCCACTATGCCGAAGAGTTGGAAAAGAAGGGCAAGTACGCGCTCACCATCTGGCCCTATCACGCCATGCTCGGAGGGATTGGTCATGCGCTGGTCTCTTCTGTCGAAGAAGCTTTATTCTTCCATTCCGTAGCACGCAATGCACAATATGATATTGAGATCAAAGGCGATAAGCCCTTCACTGAAAATTATTCCGTTGTTGGTCCCGAAGTGTTGACCGGTCCCATGGGCGAAACATTGGGAACACATAATACGAAATTCATCGAACAACTTCAGCAATTTGACAAACTCATCATTGCTGGACAAGCTAAATCCCATTGTGTCGCATGGACGGTTCAAGACCTGCTCAATGACATCAACGCTGTTGACCCCGAGCTGGCTAAGAAAGTCTATCTGCTCGACGATTGTTCGTCGCCCGTTGTCGTCCCCGGCGTAGTGGATCATACCGACGCGGCAAACGCGGCGTATGAACGATTTGCATCTGCCGGAATGAATGTCATTCAATCAACCTCTAATCTTTAATCGTAAATCGAGAATCCCATGTCCATCTTTGACAAAAAACGTCTTACTAATGAAACCTTCAAGCTCGACATCGAACGTATGCGCCGTGGCTGGTATTCGGATAAATACTTCGAGAACATCGGGCGCATGTTGACCGCGCTCTCTGCCGAGGGTTATACCTATTCCGGTCAGAGCCATAATTTGCCCATGGATGTCTCGCCCGATAATATCGCGGTGGGTGATATCGAAGTGGAGATGCAGTGGTTCACGCGCCGCGTGGGGAATACCATTGTGGTTGGCGTGGATAAGGCGTTGGAAATGCTCAAGTATTGCACGGGTTATTGGGATGGTGATACGTTTGTTGACACTTCAGACAAATTGGAAGTTTGGGCTGTCCACGACGGGACGATCGTCAAGTCCGATGGAAATCCATGGAATGCTGAGCCAATCATCAGGGTGCGCGGACGCTATCGTGATTTTGCCCTGCTCGAAACACCAACTTTGGGAGCGCTCACCCGTTCCAGCCGCGTAGCCACAAATGTCTATGAAACCCTCATGGCGGCAAATGGCAAACCCGTATTGTTCTTCCCTGCGCGCTTTGATATGCACGAAGTACAAGCCGCGGATGGATATGCCTATAACCTCGCCATCGAACGCTTCAACTCGGATTTCTCACACCGTATCGGATCCTTTGTCTCGACCGATGCGCAGGGTGACTGGTGGGGCGGAGCGGGCGGCGGGACAGTTGCCCATGCGGCAATTGCCTCTTTCGTCGGCGATACAGCCGAAGCGATGATGCAATTCTCGCGCATCCTGCCTGCGCATATTCCGCGTATTGCATTGGTTGATTTCAACAACGACTCGGTACGCGATTCCCTGCGAGTGATGGAAGCGATGTTCAAAAAATATAGGGAGCTGAATGATCTTGGCGATGAAACCGAAGCCGCGAAATATGACCTTTACGGCATTCGTTTGGATACAAGCGGAAGCGTGCGCGATGAGTTCTGTTCAACCGTTGGGCGATCCCTCACTTGACCTTGGAGTGAATCCCCGCCTTGTGTTCAATGTCCGCCAGGCGTTGGATTTGGCTTGGGAAAGCTGGAGCATACCCGAGATCTGGAAAGATGCGGCGCGTGAGTATTGTCGCAACGTGAAGATCGTCGTCTCCGGCGGGTTCAATCCCGATAAGATTCGCAAGTTCGAAAAGCTGGGAGTCCCCGTGGATATTTACGCGGTTGGCTCATGGCTGTTCAATAACAACGGCGGCACCGTGACAGATTTTACGGGTGATGTGGTGCGCGTAAAAGTACACGGTGAATGGATCGATATGGCAAAAGTGGGACGTCGCCCGCTGGCGAATTTAAATTTGGAGAGGGTGTGGTAAACCGAGTTGTTCCGAATCAATTGTGTTATTGAAGCTTCAAATATCAAGCGGCGGGAAGCCGCTTTTCAACATCCCTATTGTTTCATGCTGATTACTAAATTCTTCCACCATGTATCTCTTTCCCCTGCCACAAAGGGAGTGTACAACGTCAGCCGATCTGCAATCCCATCGTAGCGTTTTTTTAACTCGCTAGCTAATTTATCTTCTTCCGTTACCAAACAAAATTCACTGAGCATCTCATCTGTAATAAGCATTGGCATTTCTGCCCATTCGCCTTTTGCCGCGTGTGCAGAGAGTGTCTCTGCGATGCCAGTCCAGCCGTGCAAGTCCATGACGGGGCGGTAAGAGGGTGTGGATGCGTAGAATGAAATCTGAGCGCGGGCGAAGTTCATCTCTTCGGGAGTGGTGGCGATGAACGCGGTGACAGAAACAGAAATATCTTCCCGTTTGCGGTTGGTCTTCTTCGCGCCTTCCTCGATGGCGGGTAACATCACTTCTTTCAAATAACGCGGGCTGTGAAATGGATGTACATGGAATCCCTCGCACAATTCACCAGCGAGTTTGGCAAGCCCTGTGTTGACACCTGCGATGTAGATGGGGATTAAGCTCCCCTCTCCCTGTGGGAGAGGGTTAGGGTGAGGGGAACTCCGGGATTGAAGAACGGAGACATCAACGTGATCTTGTAATACTCCCCGCGGAAAGTTTAACTTCGTTCCATTCTGCCAGCAATCCCAGAATGCGCGCATGACTTGGATCTGCTCGCGGAGTTTGCCTGTTACCGAACTCGGGCCACGGCATACCGAATCTGCCGCTCGATGTGCGCTTTGACTTGCGTTCCGAGCCCGAGGATGAAGCGTCCACCTGATTGGGCGGCTAAGTCCCAGGCGGTGTAAGCCAGATTGGCAGGGGAACGCGCGAAGGAAATCGCGACAGCCGTCCCGAAGTTGAGATGCGTTGCATGTTCGGCGATCAAGGCACAGGGCAGGAAAGGGTCATGTTGAGTCTCTTGAGTCCACAGCGCGTCGAATCCAATTTCTTCGGCGGCTTTTGCGATTGCAGGAACATCCTTCAATCCAACAATGGGAAGTGCGGCGTCAAGTTTCATATTGCGAGTCTATCATGGAGTAAAAAAACGGGACTGATTTTCTCAGTCCCGTTTTGTCAGTCGTTCATGCTGTCCACAAATCCAAAGAGTTCGCGGCTTTCCTGCAGCCATGTCATCGGATTGGTTGTCCGCTTGAGATATTGCACAATACCGTCGCGGTCCACCACGATGGATGCGGTGCGTTGAATAAGTTGAAAATATTTTTCAAGTTCGTACATACGATACACTTCGCGCTCCGGGTCGGACAAAACCGGGAAAGGCAGTTTCAAAACATCCGCATATCTTTTTGCTTTTTCAAGTGAGTCTCCAAGGATGACAATGACCTCTGTGCCCGCTTTCTTCATCGGTTCGTAAAGTTTCGCCAACTGCGAAACATGCACGCGGCATTGCATTCAGTTGAATTCGCGGATAAAAAACAAAACCACATTGTTCGTGCCGCGAAAACTCGAAAGCGCGATCTCCCGATCGTTGGATGCCTTCAATTTGAAATTAGGTGCAAGCAAACCGATCTTCGTATCAATAGTGTTAGCTGAGTTATCGAATTCTGTGCTCATAGTACATTTGATGCATGGTAATGTGCGTTCATTACTTTTCCAACAAATATGCAAGTATCCAATTCGTTGTTGCGTTCAAGCCGTCCATGTGCGCGCGTTCGTAATTGTGCGAGGCGTCAATGCCAGGTCCGATCAACGCCAGCGCCACATCGCCGCCCGCGCGCCAGAATGCTTCGCCGTCTGAACCATAGAATACATACACATCGGTCTTGTATGGAATGTTATGCTTCTCGGCGAGCGCCCGCAATTTATTGTTCAACCCAAAATGATACGGTCCGCCGCCATCCTTGGTGCACAACGTCACGCTGAACTCATCGGACTCCTGACCTTTGCCAACGACCGCCATATCCACGGTGACCAACTCTTCCACTTCAGATGGAATTCCCGCCGCCGCGCCGTGGCCGACCTCCTCATAATTTGAGATGAGGAAATAAACGCTTCGCGCGGGACTTTGACCTGCCTCTGCCATTGACTTGATCGCCGCGAGAAGATTTGCCACACAAGCTTTATCGTCAAGGAATCGCGAGCGGATGAATCCATTCATCACTTCCACGCGCGGATCAAAAGCCACGCAGTCACCGATGTTGATTCCCAACTCACGAGTTTCTTTTTCACTTGTCGTCTTCACATCCAAACGGACTTCCATGTGCTCTTCGTCGCGCGGTGTTTTGCCTCCCTCTATATCGTGGACATGTCCCGACGCAGTATCGATCAATACCGAGCCGCGAACCTTTTCGCCCTTCGATGCGAAGACCCAAACGCCTTCCGTCTCCACGCTGTTCCACTGAATCCCGCCAATGGGACTCAACTTCAGTCGGCCATTGGATTTGATCTCTTTCACCACCGCACCAAGCGTATCCACATGTGCGGTCAGGGCAACAGGCGGCAGATCAATTGCACTTCCCATTTTGCGACGAACGCACCTTTCCGTGTTCTTGATAGTTCAAGTTGTTTGTACTGAGATAAGTTCTTTCTCGACGAAAGCAATGGCAGGTTCTGCAAAGCCAGTGGGCGAGGCGATATTCAATAACTTGACGAGAAAATCAACGAAATATTCCTGGTTGATGGTTGGTAATGACATGAGGCTCCTTATATTTATTGTCATGCGAGATTATATGTTGATGTTTGGATTATGGCTGATAAGCGCCATATCCATTCCATAGTTTGTAATATTCACCAAATTGAATTCCAGATGAACCTGGGTAAAGTTCATCGTTCAAAAAAACGATTCCCCAACGGTAGTTGTCTTTTCAACAGCATAAATATTGCCATCGATCTTGGGAAGCTCAACGACCATTCTTATGATATCCCAATAGAGAGTCGTTTGTATGGTGGGGGCATCAGTTGGTCCCTCTGGATCTACTGATACAAAATTTGGGTCTCCATACTTTTCGATAATATTTCTCAAGGAGATTGAGATGGTTGGGTAAATCGAAATTGCATTGACAATATTTGTATGTGTATCAACCTGCACAGACACACTGAAGCCACAGCCAATGGCAATCCATGAGACGCTATCTTCCCTTTGACACGGAGAAATATTATTTTCCTCCAATAAAGGTATCACTTGATCCAATTGGGTCTCTCCAATTCGAACCCCGAAGACACAAGGTGATGCGCATGGTAAGCCAGACAACAAACCGCCATCGCCGATGTTTACTCGCTTTGGAACAGCTGTTGGATGTGGCGTTTCTAAAACCAGGATTTTGCGTTGGCATTGCAGTTTTAGGGACAGAGCATGAGACCAGGATCATGACGGACAAAATAGAGACGGCTAATTTTCTGTTCATGATTAATCCTCCATGTTCAGAATCATCTTCACGATTATTTTGGACTACTCGACCACCGATTGATTTTCAAATCCAGTGATCTTCTCCCGCCACTCCTGTGGGATGGAAGTTGTCTTCTCTTCCTTATAGTCATACGTCACTATGATCACTTCCCCTTTTGCCAATTCCTTGCCTGTATCTGCATCCACGATATTCTGCTCGCATGTCATGGACTTGTTTCCCAATTTTGCGATACGAACACCAACCTTGATGTTCTGTCCATAATAGACCGGCTCGAGATACGTGAGATGAACATCCGCAAGAATTACACCGATCTCCATAAAGGACTGGTCCTTGGTGAAAAGCCCCAATTTGATCCAATATGCAATGCGTGCCTGTTCAAAATAGGTTAGATGTCTTGAATTGTTGACATGTCCCTGCGGGTCCAAATCCCCGTAACGGACTTCGACAGGATGGTAAAAATGATAATCGCTCATGGGGTGAATTTACTGTTTGAAATAAAAGTCTCGGCTTTTTGGAGAGTGTTCTCTTTGAAACACGCGAATGGCCTAATCGAAACCCTTTTATTGCGGAGCGGGCAACGTGTATGCGAGAGAGATCCACTGGTTGGGATTGATCTCGCCCCAGCCATTGACCTCACGGGTTACTTTTACAGTCTCGCCCTTTTTGACCGATCCCACAACACCATTATTGGTTCCCGGGCCTGAACGCACATTGAGGGAAGAGACATTTATAATCACGGTCTTTGGGAATGAATTGCCCGGGGTCGCGGGCAATGTATACGAGAGATAGATCCATTGGTCGGTATTGATCTCGCCCCAGCCATTGACCTCACGGATCACATTTACAATCTCGCCCTTTTTGACCGAGCCCACGATATTGTAATTGAGTCCCGGACCTGAACGCACATTGAGGGAGGGGGTATTGATCACCATGGGCTTTTGCATTGAATAGCCCAGACCCGCGGCTGGGATGATCGCTGAACGCTCTGGGTTGGGGAATTGAGAATCAAGCGCCACATCCTTCCAGGCTTTCCAGAATATATCGAGTGGATAAGGATGTGCCTCACCGTCAGATGGATTCGTGTAGAGCGGATCGTGCATGTAAATATATTTCGTGTCCATACCCACGACCACGGCAAAGTGTGGACCTTCAAAATGCTTTTCTGTCAGTCCGGCATCTTCCAATGTCCCATAACGGATCAATACGATCAAAGGCTTTCCCGTGGCGCATGTATTGAACAGGTCGGACATGCTCAGCCCAGCTTTGAAGTTGGTCAACAAACCCATTTTTGCCATTGCATTGCGCATGGTGGTTACGCTGAGATATGGGTCGCCTGAAATGCTGAAGTCTGTGTAGAACTGATCGGGCGTCATATCGGTGTCGGTGTATGCACGCAGCAACATGACCGCGCTAGCCGCGCCGCAGTCATTTTTATGAGTATCCGCTCCCGGTCCAAGTTGACTCACATAAGGCACAGGGATGAGCGTCACCGGTTTGAAAGCGGTATGCCAGTTATCGTAATCGACTGTCGTATTGGAGTCCACATCCTGAACTCGATAATGTCGTGTGACGGTAGTCGGCTCCAACTCGACGGGAGGATTGGTCGTTGAACTATCAGGGCGTTTGCCATTTTTAGCCTCTTGAATTGTCATTCCAGTAACCTCCACGTGTAAAGGATCCCAACCAACACGAATCTTCGCATCCCAATTTTGATTCTTCAAAGCGATATCGATCAATACACTATCTTCGTCCGCCAAACCCCAGCGGACGCCTGTGATCAATCCCTGTTCTTCTGCCGCGGCGGCAAGATGTAATATGTAATCCAGCTTTGGTCCCGTGGGATTATCGTTGTCCAAAATATCCACTGCAAGCGCCTCCTTGACACCGGTTGCGCTTGTTACATTATGAAAACCATACTGTACCTGGCTTGTACCATTTTTATATGCTTCCAGTTGATCGGCAAGCGAACGCCATGCGGTCTGTATGCGCGGATGGTACCCGGCGTGCTCCATGGTATTGATTACTTCTATGATACGTGTACGAAAATACGGGTAAAGTTCATCAAGCTTTTTTGTGTTGTTTTGGATTCGATCATATTCGTTCATATCGCACCATCGCCTGTCGAGATACTTTGAATGTTATTTCTGTTTCATATTTCCGGTCTGCTTATTAAATCCATCCTGTGACTTTTGGCATTATACCCACTTATATAATAGAAACATAGCTTTATGTGAAATTCATGCTTTTGGCAGAAAACTTGTTGACCCTGCCAATACAAGCGATTGTGCACCTGCAAGGATCATCCTCGCGCCGCGTTCGATTTGTCTTTCAGCATCTGCGCGTGTTCCCGCTGTAATACCTGCAATAATGCCCGCCTCTTTCATAACTCCAATCGCTTTATCGATCACGGACTGTACCTCGGGATGATTTGGTCCATCCGGGAATCCCATGTTCAACGAAAGGTCACGTGGACCAATCATACAAGCATCCAATCCCTTGACCGCGCATAGCGATGGGAACACATCAAGCAATTTGTCATCCTCAAATTGAATGATGACCATTGTCTCTTGATTTGAAAATTCGATATATTCAGCCGCTTCTCCCGCATTTGCCATGTGACCCGATGCGCGCGAGAGTCCAACCCCGCGTTTACCAAGTGGAGCATACTTGACCGCCTCCACGAGCATTTGCACTTCCTCCACGGTTTCCAACCCGGGCATCATGATTCCCATCATGCCTGCATCCAGATAAGGCAGGACAAGTTTCGGGTCTTTGGAGCCGATGCGGATCATGGGAGTCATATCCGCTAATTCACAGGCACGGATCACATTGACAGCTTGTGCGGGGTCGATCAATCCATGCTCGGCATCCAGCATGTAATAGTCAAAACCGGCAATGCCAAAGAGTTCCGCCAGTTGCGGGTCATCGGAGGTGGAGATCACGCCGAAGACGGGTTGTCCCGTTTTGAGTTTGGCTTTGGTTTTGTTGGGGTGGATGAACATAGTTTTCTCTGAAAACATTTTAGCATTTAAATCCAGATTGCCCCCACTGGGATTGCAGTAAACTTATATAGAAGTGACGATACAATATAAATGCTTGAAGATGATTTGAAGAACGAATAGAGGAGAGTTGCCTTGAAAAAAGGAACAAATACAATCGAAACCAGATTTATGCTTGTTTCAAGAATAATATTCCTCCTGTCAATTGCACTCTTTATCGGTGCCACTATTTCACTTATGACGAATATGGTGCTGTGGTTAACCAGTAGCTTATTCGTTCTTGGACAATACTATTTTTAATTAATCTTCTAGTCCCAGGAATACTTCTTCTTTTTAGACATCCTGATCTTGCTTATGCATGGCTTCGAGGAAGAAATCCAATTGTTTTCACTAATGCCCATTGGGATGAATTGTCAAGCGACAAAAGAAAATCGGTTTATATAAATTATTTTTACCAGTATTTTTGTAACGACTTTTCTCGTTTGGTTTCTCAGTAAGCAATTTTGAAATCACGCTAAAGAGGGTTGGGGAGATTATCTACCGACAAAACCTCGCCAACCCTTCACTATTCTTTATAGCGATCCTTCCCTCGGCATCTGTATCGATCAACCCCTGTTCCTTGAACAGCCACCATCGCCTGATTGACTCGCTTTCGTGATGCGCCGACCAGATCGGCAATATCACCTTGTGTGAGCGCAATGCGGATTTGGGTCATGCCATCTTTCTCGCGTCCGTATTTCTCGGCAAATGCCAGCAATTGACGTGCCACACGTCCGTTCACATCGAGTGTTGCCAGTGCCTGGATCAACTGATCGGATAAACGAACTCTTGCAGAAAGTATCTTCACCAGATTACGTGCCACAGGTGGAAAGTTATCGAGCATGTATGTGAATGTGGACTTATCCATCCACAACATCAGGCTGTTTTCCAAGGTCACTGCGCTGGCAGAGCGACCAATGCTATCAATGAGACTCATCTCACCAAGCATATCGCCTGTGCCTAGAATTGCGATGATCACATCCCGTTCGCCCTGCTCGATGTGTATCTTCACCGTCCCATGCAGAATGACATACACCGCCTCGCCGGGTTGCTCGATGGTCATCACATTTCGTCCCGTCTCGAACACACGGCGATGCGCATGTTGGGCGACCCAATCCAATTGCGACGGGGTCAGCCCAACGAACAATGCGATATCCGAAAGCAAATTGCGCGTACTGTCTTTGCTAACCATTTTGAGCATATTGTACTTCCTTTATTCCCTTCTCCCTATGGGAGAAGGGTCAGGGGATGAGGGAAATCTCCAAGTCCTTCATACGCCGCGACCGAATCTGCGAACAGGCTCTTTGCCTTGCGCTCCATGCCAGCCAACATATCGTCAGTGTAGGATGGGTCGTGGTGAAACAGGACCAGCCCTCCCGTATGAGCAGAAGCGGCAACCTCGCAAGCCATCGTCACGGTCGAGTGACCATATCCCTGCGTCGCGGGGAATCCCTCCAGCTGTCCCCAATAATGCTCATCCAGATATTGCGCGTCGTGGATCAACAGATCCGCATCTTTCGCAAACTTCACCAGACGCTTATCCGTGCCGACATAACCCTCGGTATCGGTGGCATACAGGACGGACTTGCCGCGCCACGTGATGCGATAGATGAAGACGCCGCCGGGATGCGCATACGATTTTAGAATGCGGATGACAACCGCTTCATTGCTGACGCCGGTAGCTGATTCAGCCACACGGACTCCAGCCTCATCCCAAACAATGACCTGCGATTCGCGTACCGCTTGAATATCCTTTGACGATGCCATATCGCGCAACCCCAGCGGAAACGTCTCTGACGATTGATTGCGCTCGAGAACATTCTTCATCGACTCATGCGTGCCATCGGGACCGTAAATATGCAACTTTGCATTTGGCAGATACGCGGGCACAAAGAATGGAAATCCCTGTGTGTGGTCGTGATGCAGGTGACTGAATAGCAATAGCAGTTCACCTGCACGCTTTGTCCGCGCCAGCTCACGCCCCAATGGGATGACGCCTGTCCCTGCATCGAGAATGATCGTGCGGTTCCCAGCCTGTACTTCAACACAAGCCGTATTGCCGCCATACTTCACAGTTCCCGCCCCGGGCGTAGGATAACTCCCACGCACACCCCAAAATTTGACTTTCATTTCGTTCGACATCCTGCACCTCCGATTTACATCTGTCTCTTGCCGACAGCGTCCGTCTGGTCCGTAGCGAGACGCCGCCTAAAGCACGGTTAACTTATCTCAATTTCTACTTGTATTATCCTCACAAGGATTTTCTCTCAAGGAAAGTTTTCGCCGGGGCGGTGGGAAATTTGTTACAACCCTTCGCGCTGAGCGGAATCGGGACGACGTGAGCGGAGCATAGCGCAGACGAAGCGTCTATCTACGTCTTGCAACCCGCGCTTCGTCTACAGACCTCGCTTCGCTCAGTCTTCCGCTCAGCGCGAGAGAATTTTTAGAAAATTTGTGCTATACTCCGCCGTATGCCTATAATCCGCTCTTCTGATATTGGCACCTACCTCTACTGCCACCGCGCCTGGTGGTACAAGAGGCAGGGAGTCGAATCCGCTAATCAGGCTGAGCTCGCAACAGGGACAGAGATCCACGTGAAGCATGGACGTCAGGTACTGGCTTCGTCCATCACCCGGACGATAGGACTGATCCTGTTGATGATCGCCCTGGTCATTTTGGTAGCTTACTGCACGGCGCGTATTTTGTAAGGCGGATTGCCAATCCGCCCTACGGAGAATTTATATGTCTGTTCTCGATAAACTCGCCCACTCTCTCGGTCGCCGCGATGAAGTTCCCAACCAGGAACTGGCGCGGGAACTTGCCGCGAAGAAGGATAAGAAAGGCATCCGTGAGATCGCTGAAAACCTGTGGAACAAGGACAAGAATATCCAGGCCGATTGCATCAAGGTTTTGTATGAAGTTGGCTATATCGAACCCAAGTTGATCGCCGATTTCACCGACGATTTCGTGAAATGCCTGAGAAGCAAGAATAACCGTCTTGTGTGGGGCGGGATGACCGCCCTTGCTGAAGTTGCCAAAGCGGACCCTGACGCGGTCTTCAAGAATTTGAATGCGATCAAAAAAGCCAAAGAGACCGGTTCAGTTATTACGGTAGATAACGCCATTTCGACACTGGCATTTACCGCCGCGGGAAACAAGAAATATAACGAAATCATTTTCCCCTATTTGCTTAAACACCTATCTGGTTGCCGCCCGAAGGAAGTGCCGCAACATTCCGAGAAAACCATGCCTGCCGTGAATGCCTCCAATAAAGTAGACTTTGTCAAAGTTCTCGAAAAGCGAATGGAAGATCTATCTGGTGGAGGTCTGGCACGCGTTAAGAAAGTTATCAAACAGGCTGCTAATCGCTAAAAGCTAACTGCTGTATGCTATATATCGCCCTTGCCCTTCTCTTCATCGCCTTTATCTTCTTCTGGCAATCGGGTCGCCAGCGAAAAGCCGCGGGACTGCCCGGCGGACGCGTCATTTATACCGATACACACGGCTGGAACAAGTTGGAGAAACCACTATTCCATGCCGCGTTGGGGTTGACGGGCAAACCCGATTACTTAATCCAGAAAAATGGACAGATCATTCCCGTGGAGGTCAAATCGGGGCGGACACCGGATGCGCCGTATGACTCGCATATTTATCAACTGGCATCGTATTGTTTGCTGGTTGAGAAGACTTATGGCAAACGTCCGCCGTATGGGATCATTCACTACGAAACCCGTGACTTTGCTGTGGATTACACACGTGAACTGGAATCATCCCTGCTCGACCTGCTCGCCGAGATGCACAGGGATGAAGCGAGGAAAGAGGTTCATCGGTCGCATGAGCAGGCGTCCCGTTGTAAGAGATGCGGGTTTAGGGATGTGTGTGATGAGAAAGTGTCGTAAATAGAAACAGGTAGTTGTGTACGCCTGTATACGTGTCTACCCGTTTACCTTATAATTGTCCCATCATGTCCGACACCTTCATCCCAAAGCGACCTGTAATTACGGCGTATCCGAAGATGCCACAGGCTTTCATAGAAGCGGAAGCGATGTCGCTTTATTTGAAAGACAAAGGCATCGAGGCGCCATATGGTTCTTTATATGATGAAGACTTGCGCAAGCGAGTCCGCAAGGGAGAATTTGATATCCTTGTGATTGCGGGCGGTGATGGGAGCGTGTTACGGGCGGGACATCTCTGTGCACCGAGTGGTGTGCCGGTGTTGGGTGTGAACCTGGGAAGGATCGGTTTTCTCATCCAGATCGAACGTGAGGAATGGCGCGCGTACTTTGATAAGCTACTCAACGGTGAAGCGTGGATCGAGAATCGTATGATGCTTCATGCGGAACATTTCCGTGCGGGTGAATCCAATGGAAATTGGAATGCTTTGAATGAGGTTGTCGTGGGACGCGGACAAAATCTTCGCCCGGTGCATTTGACGGCTTCGGTGGATGGACTCCAATTGACAAGTTATGTCGCTGATGGGTTGATCGCCTCCACAGCGACAGGGTCAACGGCATATGCGCTTGCCGCAGGTGGACCGATCCTGCCGCCGGAGCTTCGAAATATTTTGCTGGTTCCCATCGCACCGCATCTTTCGGTGGATCGTGCGGTTGTTCTTTCAGAAGGCTCGGCGGTGAGTATTCGTATCAATGGCGAAAATGCGGTGTTGAGCATTGACGGACAACCCTCCATCCCATTATCGGAAGATGACCATGTAGATGTCTGCGCGGCGGATGTGACTGTACAGTTCGTCCGCTTTGGAGACCCGGGATATTTTTATCGGAACTTGACCGCGCATATGAATGAAAACTCTTTAGGATTGCCAAGGTAGTATCGTCCTGAGCGGAGGGTCGAGTGATCGTAGAGACCCGTAGACGAAGGACAAGTTACTTCAAGTACTTGCGTTTTGCCTACACTCGCCTAACGGCTCGTTCCGCTACCCTTCGGGCACAATGTCAACGCGAGTAACTTTTTAGGATTGTATTTATGACAGAATCAAACACTTTGTATTGTTACGTACACCCAAACCGTGAGACGTCCCTGCGATGCAATCACTGTGAACGCCCGATATGCGCTGACTGCGCGGTGCTTACGCCAACGGGCTATCGCTGCAAAGAATGTGTGAAGGGACAACAAAAAGTTTTCGATACATCCGAATGGTATGACTACGTTTTCGGTTTTATCGTTGCGGCTTTTCTTTCAGGCATTGCATCCTTCCTGGTGACCTTGATCGGGAATATCGGTTTCATTGGATGGATACTTATTATTGTCGGCGCGCCAACTGCGGCAGCAATCATCGCCGAAGGTGTGCGTTTGGTGATAAAACGCCATCGTTCGCGTCCGTTATTCATCACGATTATGGTCGGTGTCGTGTTGGGCGCGGTACCCGTGATTTTGTTTCAATTAGTCATCTTCAATTTGTTTGGAATTCTCTTTCAAGTGATCTATCTTTTCATTGCCACACCCGTTGTTTATACACGACTGTCTGGAATCCAATTGTTCAGATAACAAAAACTTATGCTCGGAATGCCGTCCTCGGCGTTCGTTGGTCGCCGGGGACGGCGACCAGAGCAGGAACTGTCAAACTGGTGAACCATGCTAACCGAACTCCACATCAATAATTTTGCGATCATAGATAAACTCGAACTCCGCTTTGGTTCAGGACTCATCATCCTGACCGGCGAGACCGGCGCGGGCAAGTCCATTATTCTGGATGCCGTGGTCATGCTGATCGGCGGCAAAGCGGACACAACCTTCGTGCGCACGGATTCAGATGCCGCGTTTGTCGAGGGTGTGTTTCAGCTCAAGGGTCCGGAAAGAGAAGCGGTGCACGCGGTCCTGCAACGCGAAGAGCTGATGGATGATCCCGATTATGTGGTGCTGATGCGTGAGATCCGCAAAGAGGGACGGAGCGTGGCACGCATCAACGGCAGGACGGTCAGCGTTTCGTTGCTGAAGGAGATCGGGGCGCTGGTCGTGGATATCCATGGGCAGGCTGAACATTTATCCCTGCTCGATTCACGCGCACATTTGGGCCTGCTCGATCGCTTCGCAGAAGTGGCGCGGCCCCTCAGCGATTACCGCCAGACCTATCACGGATTGTTGAACCTGCGACATGAGTTGAACGAGTTACGAAAAGCACAAGCGGATGCCGACCGTCGTATGGAGACCCTCACTTATCAGGCGGAGGAGATCGAAGCCGCACGCTTGAAGCCCGGCGAAGATGATGAGTTGCGCAAGGAGCGTGACCGGCTTGCAAATGCTGAGGCGCTCGCGCAGAACGCGCAGGAAGCGATCGCTGTGTTGGAGGAAGGTTCGCCAGAAGACTCCCGCCGCAACAGACCTGGTGGGACAAGCCGCGCAGGCTTTGGCGACGTTGGCAAAATTGGATTCTGGGCAGAATGAATTGGCAAATCAGGCGGAGCTTTTGCTCGATACGATGGCGGATGTCATCCATACTTTGCGTGATTATCTGGAAGAGATCGAGTTCAATCCGAAACGACTCGACGAAGTGGAAGAGCGACTCGACCTCATTCATTCTCTAACTCGCAAGTATGGTGGAAACATTCCCGCGGTCATCGCGTATGGACAGGATGCACGCAAACAACTTGAGACCATCACCGGTGCGGCAGAACGCATCGATGAACTCGAATTACAGGAAGCGAAATCGTTGGACAAGCTTGCCAAGCAGGGACAGGTCTTGAGCGAGAAGCGCAAGTCTTCTGCGGTTTCGATGGCAAAGGGAATTGAAACCGAACTTGGCGATCTGAAGATGTCCTCTGCCAAATTCAAAGTGGACTTTCAGACCAAGCCCGATCCGAATGGCGCGCCAATTGAAAATGGAAACCGAATCGCCTTCGATCAAAACGGATTCGATAAAGTGGAATTCCTCATCGCGCCGAATCCCGGTGAGGGACTTAAGCCGTTGGTGAAGATTGCCTCCGGTGGTGAGACATCACGTTTGATGTTGGGATTGAAGAATGTGCTGGCACGTGCCGATGAAGTTCCCTCATTGATCTTCGATGAAATTGATCAGGGCATCGGCGGGCGTGTAGGCATGATCGTCGGTCAGAAATTATGGAATCTCTCGCGTACGCATCAGGTCTTTTGTGTGACACATCTCCCGCAATTGGCGGTCTTTGGCGATGAACATTATCAGGTACAGAAACTGATTCAAGGCAACCGCACATTGACGCGCGTCGAACGGCTGGATGGTGAGCCGCGCCTGCTCGAACTCTCACAGATGCTTGGCGAAGTGGGCGAAGGGACTCTCCGCTCCGCGCACGAGTTATTGCAGGTGGCGAGAGGGATGATCAAGGGAAAGTAAGACGACAAACAAAGAAATCATAGTGCCGGGAAAGAAAAACATGCCCAATTTTACAAAGAAGAGACCCTATAACAGGTGTTATAAAACAACCTCTTTGGAAGGCGATAATTAATGGAATATTGTTCTTTGGTATCTTCGCTTTCTTGGCTGTATTTTATCCGTATTATTCTTACTATTACCTGTCCGTGTCTCTAACTATAGCAACTATAGGAGTAATTGGCTTTATTTGGTTAAAATATAAAACCAAATTTATGGGCAAAGTTTCTTTTTCTCATATCATTATCAGGTCTGAGTACGATAACAGCTGTTCGGATATTTAATTATCTACTACCCAATCTAAACGATATCATAGGAATAGTAATAGTGTTAACAGTGATTTTTTCCTATGTGCTGCCATCGTTAGATTTAGAATTACCAGGTTGCTCAGGGGCGAGCTGTCATTTGCGCCCAAAACTCAAATTGGAAGATTTGTACGTAAAGGCTCTTTGGTAATTCTGCCTTTATCAGGGTTTATTGGCATAGCAATAATCTTGTTTTCAAGAGGTAGTATAAATGGGTCGGATATAGCGATGTTGATTGTGGGTCCGCTTTTTTGGTTCATAGCAATCGTATTGCCTTTTTCGACCCAATATCCTGTATCGCCTTGGGAATATGAAAAGCAAAAGCATATCGAAGTAAAATAATCTGAGTTTCTTGTAAACAGATAAACACTCCAAATATAATCAACAACAATACCAAAACTGAAGCCACCCCGTCAATTTGACGGGGCGGCTTCATAGGAGAGAGAATAAGAAGAAACTTTATGCGTAACTGCTGCTGTCCATACGCCTGTTTCGCGAGAGAGTTTTGACCCCTTTTTGCAAGCTGACCACGACGAGTGTGATGAGTCCGATCTGCAGTGCGGTTCCAATGGCTCCGAAGATACCGAAGGCAGATGCGCCTCTGTCGTGTTCGCCGAAGCCCTCGGTGGGTCCGGTTTGTGATGCGAAGCTGACCGTAGTTTGATTCGTGTTATTGATCCTGCTGAACTCGTGTTCCGATCCGAAAGCCAGGTTGCCCAGGTGACCGCCTTGAACCAGTCCATACAGTCCGTATGAAACGAG
The DNA here is from genome assembly GCA_963730175.1 of uncultured Chloroflexia bacterium. Taxonomy (GTDB): domain Bacteria; phylum Chloroflexota; class Anaerolineae; order Anaerolineales; family Villigracilaceae; genus Defluviilinea. The sequence continues at coordinate 40,593 of CAVSRF010000023.1, forward strand.
GGCGGCGAGGGCGAGAACGATGATTACTTTTCCAATGGTTTTGAACATGATTGCTCCGTGATGATTAATTTTCTGTCTTCAATTTCCACAGGCTGAACAGCCAGCGGACGTGAAACGGGTTGTCCGAATAATCCTGCTACCGGTGAAACGATGTAGCGATTGACATTCGTGGCGATCCATCTCCAATGCAGGGCGAAGTGCAAGCCAGTGAATAACAGGGTCAGGTTTGCGGAAAGTGAGTGGATCGCGCGCCAGGCGGGGCTTGCCAAAATTTGAATACCAAAGAATGCCATTACATTTCTTGAGATCAATATCCCGCTGAACATGACTGCGGTAAACGCGACGAAGAGCAATGCGTTGATCACATAGTTGAGCCGTGACTCGTGGATCAATTTGTTGAAGAATGTTTTTGTCACGTTCACGACCCAGTCCCAGTGCAGGACGAGATGCGTGACCAACACCGCGATAAAAGATATGCCGAGCCATTCGTGGATTGGAAGACCGGTCAGTGATGGGTTGCTCATCGCCAAAAAGCCGAAGAAGCTGATGCCATCAACAAGCAGGTTGGTTTTTGTTTTGTTTGTCATTTTATAATTCCTATCGTAAAGATAGCCGCATTGTAGAATTCGCAAATGACAATCGGATGAACAAAACATCGATTTTTGTGTGGAAAATGTGGAGAAAAGAATTCACATGTCATTCTGAGCGGAGCGCAGAGAATCTGCTACCTTGCCCGTTTGAAGCGCTTCACTGGCAGGTCGCGATTACTCGCCTCCGCTCAGAATGACGTTGCTAGCTTATTTACTCTTGAACCAAACCTCAAACGTTGTCCCCTTGCCAACCTCGCTGTCCACGCGCACCTCACCGTTGTGCGCCTGCGCGATGGACTGAACGATCGAAAGCCCCAGCCCACTGCCGGCGGGCGTTTCATCGTCGCTGTTACGCGTGCGCGCCTTGTCAGCTTGATAGAAGCGGTCGAACAAATTGGACAAATGCTCAGGCGGGATTCCCGGTCCGTTATCGGAGACGCGCACCCAGACTTTATCCTTTGTTGAGCCTGTCTCCACCTCGACGCGGCGATCATCCCCGACTGTGTACTTGATCCCGTTTTCGATGAGGTTGCTCACCATCTGAAGCAGTAACCGGCGGTCTCCCTGCATGGGGGCGTCAGGTAATTCACCGGCTTCGATCTTGACCTTGTTGATCTTTGCCAAAGCCTCAAGTCGTTCTGCGGCTTCGAGCGCGATGTCGCTGAGGTCCAGTGGTTCTTTGACGATCTCAGCTTTGCCTAGAATCCATGCGCGCCAGGGTCAACAAGTCGTTGACAAGATGGGTCATGAACACATTCTCGCTTTGGATGACTCCCAGCACGCGTTGATATTCCGCCGCTGTGCGTTTGGATTTCAATGCCCGGCTGGCTTCGAGATTGACGATGGTTAACGGAGTACGCAGTTCGTGGCTGGCGTCCGCCGTAAATTGACGTTGTCTTTCGAACGCCGTTTGCAGACGCGCCAGCATATTGTCGAAGGTGTTGGCGAGTTGCCCCAGCTCATCCTTGCCTTTCATGTTTAGCCTGCGATTCAAATCGGTTTCACCGATCTCCTGTGCTGTCTTGGTGATCGTGTGAACGGGACGCATGGCGCGGTCTGCCAGCCACCATCCGCCGCCGAGCGCGACTAGGAGTGTGAGTAAACTTCCGATCAACAGGGTGAAGACCAAACGATTGTTTAAGCCATACGGGTCAAATGGACTTCCCAGGAGAACAATGCCTTTTTCATTGCCGATCAGAGCTGGCTTGGCGATAAAGATGTAATGCTCCTTGTCATTACCTGTTTCTTCGACCCATGATGCAATCGCGTCCGGGTTATTCTGATAATTAGTCAATATGGCATTTTGTGCATTTGTGGCGAAGGTTTGTGCATCCTGGTCTGTTGTTACGCCGTGACTTAGAATCACATGTCCATGTTCATCGATCAACAAGAAAATATCTTTATCCTGCAGGGGAATATTCTTTATACCGACCGAGCCTGTGGATACGGCAAGTGCAATACTGGACATTCTGCTGTCAAGCCGATAGGTGGCATCGCCGCGAAAATCGCGTAGTTGGTTGGCGTAAATGAATCCGCTGAATGCGAAAAGGACGATCGCAAGAATGGCGGTGAACCACAACACCAGCCTGAAGCGGATGCTGTAAAAGAATGTCGTTAAACGCGATAAACGTTGTTTCATATTTATG
>CAVSRF010000024.1:0-40250 GCA_963730175.1 uncultured Chloroflexia bacterium
TTGGAAATTCGCAAGGCTGTGCGCGAAGCAGATGTGGTGGTTGTTTGCCTTTCAAAGCAATTCAATCAAGCAGGGTTTCGACAAAAGGAAGTGCGCCTTGCGCTTGATACCGCCATGGAACAACCCGAGGGTGAAATTTTTATTATCCCTGCGCGATTAGAAGAATGTAAAACCCTCGAAAGCCTGAGGAAATGGCATTGGGTAGATTTGTTTGAAGGCGATGGATATGAAATGCTCATGCGTGCTTTTCGGGCGCGAGCAAAAAAGGATCGGAGCGACGTTACAAATAAAAAGAAGCTGGTTGCCGAAAATCACGTCACCTCGCTCCAACCTTGAAATGCCTAATGAAGAAAAAAAACTTGTTGCCTCAATTGAAAATGTGCCCGAAGCAGTAGAAGACAGGGATGAAATAGAACGTCAGAATGTTGAAAGGGATGCAAAGGAAAAAGAAAATAAAGAAGCCACAGAAAAGGTAACTCAAGAAAAGATAGATAAAGAAATTCAGCGCGAACTAGGAAAGATGATCAAGAAATCCAAGCGTAATGGGGGGTGGGGAAAATTAACAATAGATATTCGTTATCGTTTGCAGTTGATTTGGATTTACCGTGTTCCAATTTTTATTTTATTAGTTACATTTGGGCTTATAGTTCCATTATTGATTCGCTTATCTAATCTAATTCCTACAATAACCTCAGAATTCACTAATACCCCAACTGCTACAATTGGCTTATCTCTTGCTCCTCAACGAAATTCAACTTCCACTGAAGCTTTTATTCCTGCCGAAATTTTTACTCCGAATTCAACACCAACTGAAAATAGCACGCTAACACCGTTACCACCCGAAATCACGGACGCCAAAGGCGTGTCAATGGTGTTTGTGCCTGCAGGCGAGTTTCTTGCTGGTAATGACCAGCAGTTAGTTTCTGTATATTTAGACCCTTTTTATATTGACAAGTACGAGGCAACAAATTCTTCATATAATGAGTGTGTCAAAGCAGGACTATGCAAAGCTCCACCAGACACAAAAATGGCTTCCGTTCCTTATTACAATAACCCTGTTTACAATAATTATCCTGTATTATGGATTAATCTTGATATGGCGAAACAGTATTGTGATTGGCGAAGTGCTCGCATACCAACTGGTATGGAGTGGGAAAAGGCAGCCCGTGGGATAAATGGAAGAATATATCCTTGGGGGAATCTATTAGGAGAAAAACCACTCGCTAATTTTTGTGATATAGGTGCTTCATGTTATTTAAAACCAATATGGAAAATAAATGATGGCTATGTACTTGCATCTCCCGTAGATTCGTTTTGAACTGGAACAAGCCCTTATGGAGTTTATAACATGGCGGGGAATGCTAGAGAGTGGGTTAGCGATAGTGGCGATTTTCGTTCTACTTGGACAGTAGGCATAACCCGAGGAGGATTTTGGTTTGATTTTGAAGAAGTATTTAAAAGTTTACGTGGAACAAGAAAGTTCAGCTGCTTACGGTTATGACCGTGGCGTTCGTTGCGCCAAGGATGCAAATCCGTAAGTGTAGAAATAAAACCTATCGAAACAGAACCAACCTCCCCCGACGCGTGAAGCGCTGTTTGGGTGGAGAACAAAGTTAAAGAACAGAAAAATATCAAAGGACGGAGGTCAACATCAAGAACTCCGTCCTTCGTCTTTTGTCCTCGGTCAATACGTTATAATTCCCCCGCACATCAAAACTGATTACTAAAAACTGGTCACTGATAACTATGTAACTTCCTCCTTCCAAGAAATCATCCTCAAACTACAAGACTTCTGGGCATCGCACGGATGCCTGATCACCCAGCCTTACTACACCCAGGTCGGTGCAGGGACGATGAATCCCGCCACCTTCCTGCGCGTGCTCGGACCCGAACCGTGGAACGTGGCGTACGTCGAGCCGTCTGTCCGCCCCGATGACGGGCGTTACGGCGAGAACCCCAACCGCTTCCAAAAGCACACCCAGTATCAGGTCATCCTCAAGCCCGACCCAGGCAACCCGCAGGAACTCTATCTCGAGTCGCTCAAGGCGCTCGGCATCGACCCGCGCCAGCACGACATCCGCTTTGTGGAGGACAACTGGGAACAGCCCGCCATCTCCGCCTGGGGTTTGGGTTGGGAGGTCTGGCTCGACGGGCAGGAGATCACGCAGTTCACCTACTTCCAGCAGATGGGCGGCGTCACGCTCAACCCCGTCTCGGTCGAGATCACCTACGGGCTCGAACGCATCCTCATCGCGCTCAACAACGCCAAAGCCATCTGGGACGAAGAGTGGGGCGCGGGCGTCACCTACGGCGAGATCATCCGCCGCGAGGAGTTCGAACACTCCAAATATTATTATGAGGTCGCCGATGTCGAGCGCGCCCGCCAGATGTACGATCTCTACTCCGCCGAAGCCGACGCCTGTCTCGAACAGGGTCTGCTCGTCCCCGCGCACGATTACGTCCTCAAGTCCTCGCACACCTTCAACATCCTCGACGCCCGCGGCGCCATCAGCGTTGCCGAACGTCAAGCCTTCTTCCGAAGAATGCGCGAACTCGCGCGGCGTGTGGCGGAGGGGTATGAGGAGCAGAGGAAAGAACTTGAATATCCGTTGCTCAAGACCATTGACCATAGACCATCGACCGTGGCAAAACCATCATCGTCCATCGTCAATGGTCCATCGTCGTTCGTCTTGGAAATTGGTGTTGAAGAACTCCCTGCGAATGACGTCGATACCGCCTACGAAGCCTTATCCACGCGTGTGCCGACTCTCCTCAAAGAACTTTATCTTGAACACGGCGACGTCCGCGTCTTCACTACCCCGCGGCGGCTCGTTGTTTCAATCAGACTCTCTCTCCCCAAATCAACCTGACCGCGAAGACCTCGTCAAAGGTCCGCCCGCAGATAAAGCCTTCGATAAAGACGGCGTCGCCTTACCCGCTGGCATGGGCTTTGCGAAGAAAAATAATGTCGATACCAAGAGTCTCGAAATCCGCGAAGAAGGCAACAACAAATACGTCTTCGCCGTCGTCAAACAAAAAGGACGCCCAACTCCCGAAGTCCTTGCCGAAGCCTTGCCCAAACTCGTCGAGAGCATCAAGTTCGAAAAGTCCATGCGCTGGAATGAATCAGGCGTGGCATTCTCACGTCCCATTCGTTGGTATGTGGCGTTGCTCGGCGACATGGTCATCCCATTTGAATATGCGGGTGTTGTTTCGGGCAATATCTCCCGTGGACTTCGCCCTTACGACTTCACCCGAAATCAAAATCCCCTCGGCTGATAAATATTTTGACGTAATTCGTGAATCGGGAATCGTGCTTGATAAAGAAGAACGCAAAGCTTCCATCGTCGAGCAAGTCAACCAAGCCGCATCGCTTGTTGGTGGCGAAGCCATCATCGAAGAAGGACTTGCTCAACGAAGTAGCCAACCTCATCGAAATGCCCACCGCTGTCATGGGCGGATTCAACGAAGAATTTCTTGCATTGCCAAGAGATGTGTTGATCTCAGTGATGAAGAAACATCAGAGATATTTCCCAGTGCAATCCATCGCGCAGAGCGGAGCGAGCCGACAGGCGAACGCAGACGAAGCGCAGGTCAGCAGTAGTAAAAAATTATTGGCGCATTTCATCGCCATCCGCAACGGCGACGACATCGGCGTGGACACCGTCCGCGAAGGCAACGAACACGTCCTCGGCGCACGCTTTGCGGATGCAAACTTCTTCGTCCGTGAAGATGTCAAACTCAAGCTCGAAGAATATCGCCCGAAACTTGCCAAGTTGACTTTTCATACCAAGCTTGGTTCCTATCTCGATAAATCCAACCGCATGTTGATCCTCGGCGCGGAGATCGGCGCACTACTCGGCTTCAAGGGTAATGCCGCACTCATCAAACCCATTGGACGAGCGGTCTATCTTTCCAAAGCCGACCTCGTGACTCAAATGGTGACCGAGATGACCTCCCTTCAGGGAATCATCGGTGGCGAGTATGCCCTGCGAAGCGGCGAAGACCCCGAAGTTGCAAAGGCGATTGCCGAGCAATATCAAACCGTTCCGCAGACTCAGGTCGGCATGGCTGTTGCGCTGACAGACCGTATCAACTCGTTGGTAGGTCTCTTTGCGGCGGGGCTTGCTCCCACCGGCGCCAAAGACCCATTCGGTCTACGCCGCGCCGCGATTGGTGTTGTCCAACCTTTGATCGAACATGATATTGACTTCGATCTCGCCGAAGCCGTGAAGGAATCTGCCAAGACGCAGCCGATTGAAGTCAAAGAGGATGTCCAAAAGAAGATCCTTGAATTCATCACGGGACGTTTGTCCGTTGTCTTGAAGGATATGGGATACAAACACGATGTTGTTGAAGCTGTCCTTGCGGCGCAATCGAATAACCCGGCGGGAACGGTCCGCGCGGTGAAGCAACTTCAAGCGTGGACCGAACGTGAAGACTGGTCATCCATTTTGGATGGCTATGCCCGCTGTGTCCGCATCACGCGTGATCAGAAGGATATTTACAAGATCAAGGAAAAGTCCCTGCGCGAAGTGGAAGAGACGACGTTGTATGAAGTACTCAATCTCCAGAATACAACTTTCAACGGTGATGTGGATGCGTTCCTCAATGTTGTCGTAAAACTTGTTCCGCCCATCACAGCTTTCTTCGAAAAGATCATGGTCATGGCTGAAGAAAAAGATGTGAGAGAAAATCGCCTGGGGTTATTGCAACGCATCGCCAGCCTCGCAGATGGAGTGGCGGACCTGAGCAAGCTCGAAGGGTTCTAAAAGACCGAGGACAAAGGACTGATGACCGAGATGCAAAGTCTCGGTCTTTTTTATCGTCTATAATTGTCTTGTTCGTCCTCGGTCATTTGTCTTTCGTCAGGAGTGTCCCCATGCCCTTCAAATTCGAGAAGCTGGAAGTTTATCAACTTGCTTTGGCATATGTTGATTTGATCTATGATGTTTCCGCCCAGCTTCCGAAAAGTGAAGAATATAATCTGAAGTCACAAATCGTTAGAGCAGCAACATCTGTGGCTTTGAATATTGCAGAGGGCTCAACAGGGCAGAGCGATGCAGAACAAAACCGTTTTTTAGGGATGGCTGTCCGCTCTGTTCTGGAAACCGTAGCCTGCCTGCACATTATTCGCCGCAGGAAATTTATTTCGGATAATTCACTACTGGAGAAAGCCGAAGAAGATGCCCGTATCCTTGCTGCTAAATTACATGCCTTTCGTAATTCATCTAAAATCAAACCATCAAGTCAAAAAGTCAAAATCGCCTTACAATATAGAAGAAGCCTAATTTCGACCTCCGTCCTTAGTCCTCCGTCCATAACCCATGTCCACGATTGATGAGATCAAGGCCCGGATCGATATCGTAGACCTCGTTTCCGAGGCGGGTGTCAAACTGCGCCATGCGGGGAAGAACTATACAGGGCTTTGTCCATTCCACGATAATAAGAAGACGCCGGCGTTTGTGGTCTGGCCCGAAACGGGGACTTGGCGATGTTTCGGTCAATGTAATGAGGGCGGCGACATCTTCAAGTTCATCATGAAGCGCGAGAACCTTGATTTCAAGGAAGCGCTCAATAAACTTGCGGCGCGTGCAGGCGTGGAAGTCCCTGCGTATACGAAGGAATCCCCTCAACAAAAGGAAGCGTATGATCAACTTCGACAATTGCTCGAAGACGCGGTCGTTTATTATCGAAGCCATCTTTTTGCCAATGCCGATGTTTTGTCCTATCTACATGAAAAACGTGGACTGACTGACGCGACCATCGAAACCTTTGGGCTGGGATATGCGCCTCCTGGATACGATAATCTTCTCAAACATTTTTCTGGCAAAGGATATTCCGAGCAGGACTTGATCAATTCAGGTTTGCTCTCGGAGCGTGATCGAAGACGATTCGCGCAATACGCAATACGGATCACGCTCTTTCGACCGTTTCCGCAACCGCATCATGATTCCCATCCGCGATGAGAATGGACGATGGCAGGTTTCGGTGCGCGCATCGTTGACCCGAACGACATTCCCAAATTTTTGAACTCACCTGAAACCCCGATCTTCACAAAGGGACGTTTGCTCTACGGACTGGATCGTGCGCGCAAGCCAATTCGTACTGCCGATCAAGCCGTCATTGTGGAAGGCTATCTCGATGTGATCGCACTTGCATCAAGCGGGCTACGAGAACGTTGTCTCACCGATGGGCACGGCATTGACCGAAGACCAGTTGCGTTTGCTCAAACGATTCACGCGGCGCATCGTCCTTGCGCTTGACCCGGATGTTGCCGGGCAAAAAGCCGTCATGCGCGGACTCGACGCGGCGCGTTCAGCGATGGATAAAGAGGGTGAGTTGGGCTTTGATGCGCGCGGATCTACTTCGCAATGAAGCACGCTTGCAAGCCGATTTGCGCGTAGCGACAATGCCTGATGATTTAGATCCCGATGAAATTGTTGCGCGTGATAAAGAGGAATGGGCAAAGTTAATTGAAAATGCAAAGCCCATCGTCACGCATGTGATGGAGACTCTCGCCGCGGGACAGAATATCAATGACCCGAAGGTGAAGAATCAGATCGCGGCACAGGTTGTCCCGTTGATTGAAGATTTGCCCAATGCCTTGGAACGCGATACCTATCGTCAGGCGCTGGCGCGAATGTTGAGGGTGGATGAACGCGCTTTGATGAGCACGCAGATTCAAGGTCCGCGTGTGAGGCGACCGAGGCAAAGTAGGCAGAATCAGGTTCAAGAATCCGTAAAAGTTTCAGTGACTGTCTCGTCCAGTAAAAAGGTCGAGGAATATCTTATTGGCGCTTTGTTTAGAAAACCTGAATTGTTATATCGGCTGGATCGTCTGTTGCAGGAGTTCGGTCTGGTCGCACTCGCCGCACAGGATTTTGAATATACCGATAATCAATTATTATTCGGCTTGATCCGTGAATCGGTGGAGCAGGATAAGACCGAGCACCATGAATTTGTAGTGGATGCGCTGCCGGAGTCTTTGCAGGTTCGTTCTCAGGAATTGGTGAAAGAGACCGAGAAAATTGAACGCCTCGAAGAGAAGTTGCTGGAGGAGTTGTTGCGCAGTGTGATCAAGTTGCGCCGCGTGGCGGCAGGCGAGAACCTGAACCAGTTGCGGTTTTTGCAGGAGGAGGCGCACGATGACGGCGATTTGCGAGCGGCTTCCTATACCGATTTGGTGTTACAGCATACGAGGCTGTTACGGGATTTGGATCAGGCGTATCGTAAGATGTCGATGAAACGATTAGAATAAACTCATTTAGCGTAACACTTGAAGTGCGATAGCGTCTAAAATATAGGGAATATGACTATAAAGAAAAAATCTGCATCTGCGATGGATGGTCATAAGGAAAAAATGAAACCGAATGCACCACGCACACGGTTGGATGAATCTCGTTCAGAAGACGCGAATGATTTGGATGAAATGAATGGACTGACCGATTTGAATATGGCGGGCGATGAAATGGGCGACCCTGATGAAAATCCCCTTGCTCAACAACAAGATGAAGAACCTCTTGATGATGTACTTGATCTGAAAAACCCAATCGTTGCCGCGGAAATGTCCGAAGACCCTGTGCGGCTATATTTGCGTGAGATCGGACTGGTCAAACTGCTGGATTCGGATAGCGAGTTTCGGCTTGCCACCATGATCGAAGCAAATCGTTTGGCGATCTCCTTTCGCCGCCGTCCGCTTCGCAAGGGCATGACCGTTGAGTGCTCCGTTTATCATGCACTGATCGACGAGATGCTCACTTCGTGGGAACGCCTCGTTGAAGATGGTGAACGTCTGGGTCACGATATGCCTGATTTCGGTCTGATGCTCACAGAAGCCCAAACCTTGCACGCGGGCTGGGAATCAGATGCGCCTTCGTACTTGCGTGCATTTTTGGATAATGGATTATGGGGGACGGATGAACTCTGGAACACCGTCGCGCGGAAATCGTACTCGGTCTTTCTAACCCTGTATCTGATTCCGTTTAAATATGCGGAGTGGCTGCTGAATCAGTTTAACGGACATCATGATATTCCCAGCCTGCGGACTCTGCACCGTAACCTTCCCTCTGACGAAGACCTGCGCACTGAATTGGATGCGGCGAAAGTCCGCGCCGAGGATGCCAACCAGTCACTCATCCGTGCGAATTTGCGATTGGTTGTCAGCGTTGCCAAACGTTATTTGGGACGCGGCATTAACTTCCTTGACTTGATCCAGGAAGGCAACATGGGACTTTTACGTGCGGTCGGCAAGTTTGATCCGCGCCGTGGATTCAAATTCAGCACCTATGCCACGTGGTGGATTCGACAGTCCATCAATCGCTCTATTGCAGAGCAGGCGCGCACGATTCGGATTCCAGTCCATTTGTTTGAATCGATCACACGCATCCTGCGCGCCCAACGACAGTTGACTCAAGAACTAGGGCGCGATCCCACTAATGAAGAACTCGCTCTCGAAGTAGGTTATCTTCCGGCGTCAGATGTGCAAACTGTCCTGCGCGCGCATGCGGAAGAAACGCCGCTCCCGGACGATCTGCAACAACGACTAGCCACTGCCACCCAAAAAATAGACCGTGTCCTTCGCTCTGCAGAGGAACCCGTTTCCATCGATGGTCCCGTAGGGGATGAAGACTCCAGTTCGCTGGGTGATTTCATCGAAGACGAAGACGCTCCCTCTCCCATGGATTCTGCCGCGCGTCAGATGTTGCGTGAACAGGTGCAAAGCGCGCTTACGTCACTTTCTGACCGCGAACGCGAAGTACTGGAATTACGCTTTGGCTTGAAAGACGGCAAAGACCATACGCTCGAAGAGGTGAGTAACTTCTTCGATGTCACCCGCGAACGCATCCGCCAGATCGAAGCAAAGGCGTTGCGGAAGTTGCGGCATCCTTCGAGGAGCAGGCAGTTGAGGGACTACCTGGGTTAATTGAGTAGGACACGATGCATCGTGACCTTACTATTTTGATGGGCACATAATTGTCTTCTGTAAGGGAAAGATAGATAGGGTCTATTTGAAGTAAGGACACGATACATCGTGTCCTTACTTTTTATTTTCCGCCATTTTTTGAATATGACAAATATCATCAGTTTTGTGAAAAGAGGCACTTTCTCTAGCCCTCAAAAGTCTCTTATGTTATACTCTGCCGAGCGTTGTGCAAGACTGCACAAACGAAATTATTCGTTATCGGTGTTTTGAGGAGACAGGATGCTCGAATACGTTGCAATCGCATTAATGATCGCATTGGCGACGCTGATTGCGCTCATCGCCATCGGTTTGGGGTACTTATTCGGACCAAGAAAAGAATCTAAAGTCAAATCCATGCCTTATGAATTGGGCATGAACCCATACGGTGAAGGGACGCGGCGGATACCCGTCCGCTTTTATCTCGTCGCGGTATTGTTCATCCTATTCGATATTGAAGTTGTGTTCTTTCTACCGTGGGCGATCACATTTCGTCAATTGGGATTGTTCGGTTTGTTCGAAATGATCGTCTTTATCGCTATTTTATTGGTTGGCTATGTATATGCCTGGAAAAAAGGAGCGTTGGAATGGGAGTAGAGGAAAAACTCGGTGACATGGGGATTGTCACCACGAAACTGGAAGAGCTTGTCAACTGGTCCCGTACCAATGCCATGTGGCCCATGTTGTTTGGTCTGGCATGTTGTGCCATTGAGATGATGTCTGCGCAGGCATCCCATTATGATATGAGCCGCTTTCGGCATGGAACTGATGCGTGCCAGCCCGCGCCAATCTGACCTGATGATTGTTGCCGGCCGCGTGACGCGTAAGATGGCGCCGGTTGTCCGCCGCCTCTACGACCAAATGCCCGAGCCGAAGTGGGTGATCGCCATGGGCGATTGTGCCTCCTGCGGTGGTGTCTTCAATAATTATGCAGTTGTACAGGGCGTGGATGAAGTTGTCCCTGTGGATGTGTTTGTGGCGGGTTGCCCGCCGCGCCCCGAAGCGTTGATCCACGGTGTGGTGACGCTGTATGAAAAAGTAAAGGGCGATAAGTTCAAGGATTTGGTGAAGGCATAAAATAATAACCTGCTTCCTGCGCCGTCCTCGGCGCTGGATCTGTCGCCGGGGACGGCGACAGGAGCAAGGGTGAATATGGATAAAAAACTCGAAAAGATAACCCAGGTTTTGCAGAAGGATTTCAGCGCGACCTTCGAAGAGTTCCGCGATGAAGTGCATGTGTTTATCAATGCAGAAAACATCGTCGAAGTGCTGACCCTCCTGCGCGATAAATATGAATTCGAATTGCTTTCGGCGATGACCGCGGTGGATTATTATCCGCAGACATCACCGCGTTATCATGTGATCTATCAACTCTCGTCGCTGGCGAAAAATATCACGTTGCAGATCAGAGTCCCAGTAAACGGTGACCAGCCCAAGGTCCCGACTGCGACGCGTGTGTATGAAGTGGCGAACTGGCGCGAACGTGAAATTGCCGATATGTTCGGCGTAGAGTTCGAAGGTCATCCCGATCCAAGAAGAATTCTCATGCCGGTCGACTGGGAAGGTCATCCGCTTCGCAAAGATTATCCGCTGGGTTATGAAGAACCACAGTTCACATTTAACTTCGATGAGATCGATGTGCGCAAGCCGTATGCAAAGGAATAAGTATGGCTCAGATTGAAGAAATTATTAATGTAGATCAATTCAAACATCTGGTATCAGAGCGTGCGTTGACGGGCGAAACCATGTTGTTGAACATGGGACCGCAACATCCCTCGACGCATGGCGTTCTGCGTTTGTTGCTGGAACTCGACGGCGAGACGGTTATCAACGCGATTCCCGATATCGGTTATCTGCACACGGGCATCGAGAAGAACATGGAAGCCAAGACCTATCTCAAAGCCGAAGTGATGACCGACCGCCTCGATTATATGAACACTACTGGCAATAACCTTGCTTATTGTATGGCGGTGGAGAAATTGGTTGACCTGGATGTTCCCGAACGAGCACAGTCCATTCGTGTGATCCTTACCGAATTGCAGCGTATCGCTTCGCATTTGGTTTGGGTCGGCACGTTCGGTCTTGACCTCGCGGCGATGTCGATGTTCTTATATTGTTTCCGCGAGCGCGAAGCCATCCTCGATATTCTTGAGCTTTGTTCCGGTCAACGCATGATGACGACCTTCATTCGTCCCGGTGGGATTTGGCGCGACGTGCCTGTGGAGTTTGAAAAAGCGGTTCGCGATTTTCTCAAGATGTTCCCCAAACGTATCGATGAATACGAAGCGCTGTTGACAAAGAACCCGATCTTTCTGGACCGTTTGGTTGGTATCGGCTACCTTGACGCGGCAACCGCCCTTCAGCATGGCGTAACCGGACCGACGTTGCGCGCTTCCGGCATCAACTGGGATCTACGCAAAGCACGCCCATATATGGGTTATGAACAATACGACTTCAATGTACCTGTCGCAACGGAAGGTGATACCTATGCGCGTTATGTTGTCCGCGTCCAGGAGCTGCGCGAGTCTTTGAAGATCGTGGAACAGGCGTTGAACAAACTGCCGATGGGACCCGTCCGCAGTGACAACCGCAAGTTTGTCACCCCGCCGCGTTCCGAGATCGGCGTGAGCATGGAATCGCTGATCCATCACTTCAAGTTGTGGACGGAAGGCTTCCCGGCGCCGAAAGCTTCCATTTATAGTGCAGTTGAATCGCCGCGTGGAGAGTTGGGCTTGTATTTGGAAGGCGATGGCGGACCGAAACCTTATCGTGTTCACTTGCGTACGCCTTCGTTCGATAATCTTTCTGTAATTGGCAAGATCACCAAGGGACACCTCGTGGCTGACCTTGTGGCGATCCTTGCATCCATTGACATCGTGCTCGGAGATATTGACCGATGAGCCTCGTAAAAAAATATCCAAAAGAAGTAAAACAGATCCTTTCCAAGTATCCGTCTGAGAACAAACGCTCGGCGGTTATGCCATTATTGTTCCTTGCCCAGCGTGAAGAAGGCTATATCAACAAAGAAGCCATGCAGGATATTGCGAAGATCGTTGACATCACTGAAACGGATGTCGCCGCGATCGTGGGTTTTTATACGTTGTATCACGATAAAAAAGCAGGCAAGTATCGTATGCAGGTCTGTACTGACCTTCCCTGTGCCTTACGCGGCGCGGACAAATTTATGGAAGACCTTTGCGGCAACCTAGGTATCAAGGTTGGTGAAACGACGGAAGACGGTCTTGTTACGCTCGAAGGTGTGATGTGCCTTGCGGCATGCGACAAAGCTCCCATGTTCCAAACGCAGGGACCGGATGGAATCAAGTATCATGAGAATATGACCGTAGATAAGACGATGGAGTTGATACATACTCTGAAGAATGCAATCGGGGGTGATAAATAATGGAACATATCCTCCTTCGTCACCGGGAAATTCCCGATATCAACAAGCTCAACGTCTATAAAAAGAATGGCGGATTTCGCCGCTTTCAAGAACGCGGTCACGAAGATGAAGCCCAACGAAGTGACCGACGTGGTCAAAGGCTCCGGTCTACGCGGACGCGGGGGCGCGGGTTTCCCGACAGGCATGAAGTGGTCTTTCATTGATAACAAGAACTGGCCCCACTATGTAGTTGCCAACGCGGATGAAGTCCGAACCGGGCACGTTCAAAGACCGCGAGATCATGGAGAGCAATCCCTTCCAGTTTATCGAAGGACTTGCGATTGGTTGCTATGCCGTTGGAGCGAACACTGCGTATATTTACCTGCGCGGCGAGTTCTGGGAAGTCGCCGCCTTCCTCGACGAGAAGATCGCGGAAATGGAAGCGGAAGGTTATCTTGGTAACAACCTTTTCGGCACCGATTACTCGCTCAAGATTTACACTCACCTCGGCGCAGGCGCATACATTTGTGGCGAAGAGATCAGCCTTGTTGGAATCACTCGAAGGCAAACGTGGACAGCCGCGTGTTCGTCCTCCGTTCCCGCCTTCTGTGGGTTTGTACGGCAAGCCGACCATTATCAATAATGTGGAAACATTTACCAATGTGCCGCTCATTCTTACCAATGGCGCGGAGTGGTACAAGTCCTTGGGCACGGCAGATAGCGCGGGCGTGAAGATATTCTCGCTTTCGGGTCGCGTGCGCAAACCCGGCAATTATGAACTGCCGTTTGGCACGACCTTCCGTGAATTGATCTACACCCACGGCGGCGGCGTTCAGGACTCGCGTTCTGTCAAAGCCATCATGCCAGCGGGTGCATCATCATCCCTTATTCTTGTGGATGATGAAAAAATTCTCGATACCAAGATGGACTATGCCACCGTCCGCACGCTCGGCGCGGACCTTGGGTCTGCTTCTGTGATCGTGATCGATGATACTGTCTCAATGGACTGGCTCATCAATAAGACCGTCCATTTCTTCAAACATGAATCATGTGGCAAATGTACACCCTGTCGTGAAGGCACCTACTGGATGTCTCATCTCACAGAGCGCATTCACGATGGCACAGGCACAACCGCAGATGTGGATCTGCTCCTCAATGTGGCAAAACAAATGCAAGGCAAGTGTCTCTGCGCGTTGGGCGAATTTTCAACCATGGCGGTCGTTACAGGTATTGAACGTTATAGAAAAGACTTTGATAAAGCGGTGAAAGCATAATGAGCAAACAAGTCACGCTTACGATTGATGGAAAACAAGTAACCGTCCCGGCAGGCACCGGGGTGGCAGATGCCGCCAAGATGATCGGCATCGATATCCCCGTTTTTTGTCATCATCCAAAACTTGAGCCGGTCGGCATGTGCCGCATGTGTCTCGTTGAGATCGGTCGTCCGATGCGCGATCGCGCAACCGGCGAATTTGTGATGGAAAACGGTGCACCGAAGATCCAATTCATGCCCAAGCTCGAAACGGCTTGTACCAATAAAGTAGAAGAAGGCATGGTCGTCCTCACGAAATCTGAGAAGGCGACCGATGGGCAGAAGGGCACTGTTGAGTTCCTGCTCACTTCGCATCCGCTTGATTGCCCCATCTGCGACAAGGGCGGCGAATGTCCGTTGCAAAATCTCACCATGGAACATGGTCCCGGCAAGAGCCGCTTCCTTTATGATGAAAAATTGCATCTCGATAAGATGGTTCCACTTGGCGAATTGATCTATCTTGATCGCGAACGATGTATCCAATGTGCGCGCTGTATTCGTTTTCAGGATGAGATCGCGGGCGACGCGGTGATTGGTTTCGATGAGCGTGGACGCTCGACCCAGATCGTCTCTTTCTCGGACCCCGGGTTTGATTCGGTTTTCTCGGGCAATACCTCCGACATTTGCCCCGTCGGCGCGTTGACCACGGCGGACTTCCGCTTTGGCGCACGCCCGTGGGAGTTGGATGCGCAGGCTTCGATCTGCACGCAATGCCCGGTGGGATGCAACACCACCTTGAACACACGCCGCGAAGCAAAATCAGGCGGTGACGTTGTGGTCAAACGTGTCATGCCAAGACAGAACGAAGAAGTGAACGAAATCTGGCTGTGCGATAAAGGTCGTTTTGCGTATCACTACGCTGAAGGTAAAAGTCGACTCACCAAACCGCAAGTCCGCAAGGATAAGAAATTGGCGCGTGCTTCGTGGGATGCCGCGACCAAACTTGCCGCCGATAACTTCCTCAAAGCCAAAAAGGATTTTGTCATTCTGGCTTCGGGCAGACTTTCCAATGAAGATTTGTTCAATCTAAAGACTCTCGCCGACCATTCCGAAGGTAAAGCTTATCTGTATTCGGATATGGCTGGCGGCGAATTGACATCGCTTGTGGGTGTGGGCGCTGGCACGAACTTTGCGGATATGGGTGCGGGCACAGCGATTGTTGTTGTCGCTTCCGATCTATATGAAGAAGCACCCATCTGGTATCTGCGTGTGAAGCAGGCGGCGGAACGCGGCGCGACGTTGATCGTGTTGAACCCGCGTGAGACAAAGCTGGATAAACATGCTTCGTTCGTTGTCCGCTATGCGTATGGCGATGAAGCGAAGACAGTGAATGAACTCAGCAAGAAGAGCAAGATCAGTGACGCATTCATGAAAGCCGGGAATGCAGTCATCCTTTACGGAAGTGATGGACTTGGCATTTCAGGTTCGGCCGGACTTGCATCTGCTTGTGCGAAACTTTTGAACGATACCGAGCATGTTGGCAAACCCAATAACGGACTCATCGGCGTGTGGGGACGCGCGAACGACCAGGGCGCATGGGAAATTGGTTTCAATGTTGAAGAAGACCTCGCCAAAGCGCTCAAGGGTAAATCAGTTTATATCGTTGGCGCCGACCCGGTTGCGGATGATCCGAAATTGGCGAAAGCTCTTGAAGGCGCGGAGTTTGTTGCCGTGCAGGATGTGATCGAAACCGCGACCACTGAAATTGCGGATGTGGTTCTGCCTGCACAAGCATTCACCGAACGTGAAGGCACAATGACATCTGGTGAACGCCGCGTACAACGTTTCTATCCTGCTGTGCCGGTGACCGGTGATGCGAAACCCGATTTCGCTATTACGTCACAATTGGCTCGCCACATGGGAGTCATCCTTGAAGGGACATCGGTCTCAGCTGTGTTCGATATTTTGTCTGAGTCGGTGAAGTCGTTCGAAGGTTTGAACTACGCCAAGTTGGCGGAAGTCAAAGAGCAATGGCCCATTGTTGGTCGCAGTGACTTGTATTACGGCGGTACGACCTATGAGAATAAACAAGGCATGGGCGTACATCTATCAGCCGCCGGCGACGTGTGGGGAAAAGCTGAGCATACCCCGGGTCCAGAAAGAAGCGGCTCCACGTCCAAAAGAAAATGAGTTGCTGGCTGTCCCCGTTACAAAATTATATGACCTTGGCACGACCATCACATCTTCTGAACTGCTTGACCAGCGTGTGGGTGAGGCGAGCATTTCACTTCATCCCGATGCCGCGCAGAATTTGGGCGTGGAAGCAGGGCAGACCGTGAATGTCAGCTTCAATGGCGTGAGCGGCGAAGCGGTTGTGAAGTTGGACGATACGATTTCGGTGGGTGTCGCGTTGGTGCCGCGTAGCATGGGCATTGCGATCCATGAACCTGTTGCGGTGAAGGTGAAATGATGTTATCGGATTGGACTTTCTGGCTGGAAACATTTATCAAGGCGCTGGTGGTAACGCTGGCGTTGTTGACAGGATTTGCTTATTTGACGTGGTATGAACGCCGCGCACTGGCTCGCATTCAGGCACGTATCGGACCGAACCGCGCGGGACCGTTCGGTTTGCTTCAACCGATTGCCGACGCGGTGAAGTTGATCTTTAAAGAAGAATTGACTCCCGGCAGAGCGGACAAGATCGTTTTCTTCTGGGCGCCTGTCATTACATTGGTTCCTTCGATCATTATTGCGGCGGTCATCCCGTGGGGAACGGCGTTCAATTTCTTTGGACGGATTGTCACTTTATATGTTGCCGACATCAACGTAGGTGTGTTGTATATCATGTCCATCGCTTCGATCGCGGTGTATGGCATCGTGCTGGCGGGTTGGTCATCGAATAACAAGTATGCGATGTTGGGCGGCTTGCGTTCCATCGGCACAGATGATCTCGTATGAATTGGCGCTCGGTCTTTCGTTCGCCACTTCGATCATCCTTGCGAACTCGATGCGCATGTTGGATATTGTGGACGCACAAAAAGGTTTATGGTTTGTCGTTATTCAGCCTGTGGGCGCAGTCATCTTTTGGATCGCAACGCTGGCGGAAGTGAACCGCGCTCCGTTCGATATGCCCGAAGCTGAGCAGGAATTGACAGCCGGTTATCATAGTGAATATTCGGGCATGAAGTTCGCCCTGTTCTTCATGGCGGAATATCAGAAGATGATCGTGATCTCTGCCATTTTGGCGACATTATATTTCGGCGGGTTCCTCGGTCCGTTCGTAGATCAGTATCCGTTACTGGGACCTGTTTACCTGTTCATCAAGGTTGTTGTGCTTGTTGTTCGCGATGATCTGGGTGCGTGCCACCTGGCCCCGCGTCCGTTATGACCGCCTGATGGCTTTTGGCTGGAAGATCATGCTTCCGTTGTCGCTTGCGATCACGTTCATCACTGCCACTGGCATTTTGCTGGCAGACGTATTGAACAATCAAATATATTTCTGGGCGATCCCGTTCGTTTCCATTATTATTGGTTTATTTACTGTTGTGCTTGTCTATCGTACCTTGAGGAGACTACCGTATGAGCGTGCTTGATCCGGTTGTTGAACTTGTCCGCGGACTTTTTACGTCCGGGAAAATTATCTTCGAAAAGCCTGTCACGTTCCAATATCCCGAGCAGAAGCGTGAAGTACGTCCGCGCTTTCGTGGTCGCCACGTATTGAAGCGTTACGATAACGGTCTCGAAAAATGTATTGGATGTTCGCTGTGCGCCGCCGCCTGCCCTGCGGACGCGATCTTCGTGGAAGCCTCCGAGAACACGGACGAAAAACGCTTCTCTCCTGGAGAGAGGTATGCTTCGACCTACGAGATCAATATGCTCCGCTGTATCTATTGCGGATTCTGCGAAGATGCCTGTCCCACCGAAGCGATCGTGCTCGGTGACAACTACGAACTCTCCTTTTATGACCGCCGCTCGGCGATCTACACCAAGGAGAGCCTGCTCGAACCCGTTCCCACTGTGGACATGACCACGCCGCGCAAAGTGGAACCGAATGTATACAAACGGTCAGTCCCTGAAATGAAAGATCCACAGGATTAGTGAGTTGCCCATGTCTGGTGATTTGATACTCTTTCTCATTCTCGCCCTCGTTGCCATTGCCACCGCGCTTGGCATGTTGTTCAGCCGCAATGCGGTCTATTCGGCGTTGTTCCTCGTGTTGAACTTTGTCACGGTGGCGGTGTTCTATTTGCTGCTTGGCGCACCATTCATTGCCATGTCGCAGATCACGGTATATGCGGGTGCGATCATGGTGTTGTTCCTGTTCGTCATCATGTTGCTGGGTGCGGGGGCTCTTCCCAAATTGGAAGTGTTGCCCTGGCAGAGACCGTTGGCAGGCACGCTTGCCTTCATCCTTGTTGCCGAAGCGACCTATCTTCTTGTGACCAAAGCCCGTCCTGCTGGCGATATCCTTTCTCCAAGTGATGCAACCAATGGCATGGAAAATCTCCGTCAGTTGGGATTGGCGTTGTTCAATCAATATCTTTTGCCCTTTGAAGTGACATCCATTCTGTTGCTGGTCGCGATGGTGGGCGCCATCGTATTGACCAAGAAAGAGAAAGGGGAGCAGAAATAATGGTCCCTGTTGATTATTACGTTATTCTTTCGGCTATTTTATTTACCATTGGCGTTCTCGGCGTTCTCATTCGTCGCAATGCGCTCATTATTTTTATGTCCATTGAGTTGATGTTGAATTCTGCCAACCTTGCTATCGTGGCATTCAGTAGCGCCATCAAATCCTTCAGCGGACAGATCTTCGTGTTCTTCGTCATCGCTGTTGCCGCGGCGGAAGTGGCTGTGGGTTTGGCATTGATCGTCGAGATATTCAAGTCCAAGCACAGCATTGACGTGGATCAGATGAGTTAGTTTAAAAGGATAAATCCTGTTGGTCGAGTAGCCCTGAGCGTTTGTTGCGAAGGGCATATCGAAACCAACAAGTAAGCAAAATATTATGTTGGATTTAAGTGGTGGTTTCGACTGCTTGCGCTCAACCACCGGTGAAAAGATGAAAAGATGATATTTATGCACTTAAGCGAAACAGTAAACTCAGGATTATTCTTCTTGGCCCCATGGCTGGTGTTTGCGCCTGTCATTGGCTTGCTGATCAACGGCATCTTTGGTGATCGTTTCAGCGAAAAGGTGATCGGCACGATCGCAAGCCTTGCTTCGGGCGCGGCGTTCGTTGTCAGCGTGCTGTTGGCTTGGTCGCTCGCGGCAGGCGGCGGGGAGGCAGTGAGCGTCCCATTCGCGCAGTGGATTCATATCGGTACACTCGAACTCGATTGGACGTTCCGCGTCGACTCGTTATCCACCACGATGATGCTGGTCGTCTCGGGTGTTGGGACTCTCATCCACATCTACGCCATCGGATATATGCACGAAGATGTCCGCTTCAAACATGACGAGGGCAGGTTCCGCCGCTTCTTCGTTTTTCTCAACCTGTTCATCGCCGCCATGATGATCCTTGTGAGCGGTGACTTGTACCTGATGTTGTTCGTCGGCTGGGAAGGTGTGGGACTTTGCTCGTTCCTGTTGATCGGCTTCTGGTATGAGATGGATACGCTTGGGCGACCTTCATGGGCGAACTCGAATGCCGCCAAGAAAGCTTTCATTACGAACCGTGTTGGAGACTTTGGTTTTCTGATTGCAGGTTTTCTGATCTTTTGGAATTTGGGCAATAGCTTCCAATTCGATCACGTGTTTGAAGCTGTGAAGACAGCTCCGCCGGGAATTATCGTTGCGATCACTTTGTTCATGCTTATCGGTGTGGCTGGTAAATCGGCACAGCTTCCATTGTATGTCTGGCTGCCGGATGCGATGGCAGGTCCGACACCGGTTTCGGCGTTGATCCATGCCGCGACGATGGTGACCGCGGGCGTGTATCTCATTACGCGTTCGGCGCCGTTATATTCATCCGTGCCGGAGGCGCAGAATGTTGTCGCGATGGTTGGCGCGTTGACCGCGCTCTTCGCCGCGACGATTGCGGTCGGTCAATATGACATCAAGAAAGTGCTGGCTTACTCGACCATCTCGCAATTAGGTTTCATGGTTGCGGCGGTTGGAATGGGCGCGTATGTGGCAGGGATGTTCCATCTCGTGACACATGCTTTCTTCAAGGCTTTGTTGTTCCTTTCTGCCGGTTCCGTCATCCTCGGCATGGAGCGTGGACATCATCATTTGGCTCATGGTCATCATGATGAGAAACCAAAGGGCAAAAAGGGAAAGAAGGAAGAGCACCACGAAGAAGAACATGGTGAAGTCTTTGACCCCGGTGATATGCGTAACATGGGCGGACTGCGCAAGACCATGCCTGTTACGTTCTGGCTTTATATGTTCGGTACGCTTGCACTCGCTGGGATTGTCCCGTTTGCAGGGTTCTGGTCGAAGGATGAAATTTTGTTGGATGCCAAATTGCACTTCCCGGCTGAGTATTGGTTGCTGGCGGTTGCGGCATTCTTAACTGCCTTCTATATGGGACGTCAGATTTGGATGGTCTTCTTCGGTGAAGCCCGTCATGAAGCTGCGGGACATGCAGAGGAGAGCCCTCGAGTGATCACCAGTTCCATTGATGGTGCTGGCGGCGCTGGCTTTGCTGGGTGGCGGATTGAACCTGCCGTTTGAAGGTTTCCATAACCTTGGGTCTTTGGCTGGAACATACATTGGGTGAAGTCGAATTACCCGGATTGGACTTGAAGGTCGCGGGCATTTCAACCCTTCTCGCGTTGCTTGCTCTTTTCATCTCATGGTTGCTCTACGGACGCAATCCGCTCAAGGTTGGGCAGATCGATCCGTTGAAGAGACCTCTTGGTTTCTTCTTCACTGGCATGGAAAACAAATGGTATGTGGATGAGATCTATCAGGCGATCATCATCAATCCGTTTGCGAAGTTGTCCGAATTCTTTGCGGATGTAATTGACTGGCGTTTCTGGCATGACTGGTTCCATGAGAAGGTCATCGCAGGAACATATAACTGGTTCAGCAATATTGCGCTCAATGATTATGCCGATCAAAAAGGCATCGATGCCTTTGCAAACTGGTTGGGCGACGCGGCGCAATGTTTGTCAGCGACCCTCCGCAAGGTCCAGAACGGATTCGTGCGTTCGTACGCGCTATCCGTATTATTGGGTGTAGTCCTTATTCTTGGATATTTGATTTTGAAATAGTCGAACGTCGTGACTTCGACCTTTGACGATACTGCAATCGAGGATTGAACATGAATTTTTCTCTTACTCTGCTAACCTTCTTCCCGCTGTTGGGCGTGCTGGTATTGCTCTTTATCCCAAATGATAAGAAGAGTGCTCTGCGTTGGACGACCCTCGTCACGACGTTGATTACTTTTGGTATCTCGCTTTGGGTATTGAGCCAGTTCGACGCCTCGAACGTGAACCTGCAACTGGTCGCCAAATATGACTGGATCACTGTCGCGGGATGGAATATCCAATATTCTCTTGGCATCGATGGCTTGAGCATATTGTTGGTTTTGCTCACAGCGTTCCTGACACCGATCTCTATCCTCTCCACATGGACGGCGATTGAAGAGCGCGTCAAGGAGTTCATGATCTTCTTCCTGTTATTGGAAGTGGGCATGACCGGCGTCTTCCTTGCGCAGGATTTATTCTTGTTCTACATCTTCTGGGAATTCTCGCTCGTGCCGATGTATTTCCTGATCGGTATTTGGGGCGGACCGCGCCGCATCTACGCCTCGATCAAGTTCTTCCTGTACACGATGGCGGGTTCCATCTTGATGCTGCTTGCCATCCTGTGGCTGGGTATCTACGGACAGACCTTCTCGGTCCCCGATCTGATCGCTCAACATAACATCCCTGCGAATATTCAATGGTGGCTCTTCCTTGCCTTTACTGCTGCATTTGCCATCAAAGTTCCAATGTGGCCCCTGCATTCATGGTTACCCGATGCACATACAGAAGCGCCGACGGCTGGCTCGGTCATTTTGGCAGGCGTCATGCTGAAGATGGGTACATACGGTTTCGTGCGTTTCAACATTCCGCTCTTCCCCGAAGCGACCGTGAAAGCCGCTCCTTATATTGCGCTCTTTGCGACCATCGGTATCATCTATGGTGCAATGGTTTCCTATGCTCAAAAGGATGTCAAGAAACTGGTTGCGTATTCGTCCGTCAGTCACCTTGGCTTTGTAATGCTCGGTCTGTTTGCATTGAATTCCGAAGGCGTTGCAGGCGGAATTTTGCAGATGATCAACCACGGTCTCAGCACGGGAGCGTTGTTCCTCCTCGTCGGTATGATCTACGAACAGACGCATACGCGTGAAATGAAGGTCTATGGCGGTTTGTGGAAGATCACTCCGATCTTTGGAACGGTCATGTTGATCGTCTCACTCTCCTCGATGGGCTTGCCCGGACTCAATGGTTTCGTCGGTGAGTTCACAATCCTGCTCGGCGCCTTCGGTTCACAAGCCATTGGCAATTCATGGTTCGCCGCGATCTCCGCACTCGGAGTCATCATGGCGGCTGTCTATATCCTCTACATGTTCCAAAAGATGTTCCTCGGTCCACAAGGTGAGATCGTGGAAGAAGTCAAGAAACACGGACACGCCATCCGCGACCTCAATTGGCGCGAGATCGCCACTATTGTCCCTATTCTGATCCTCATCTTCTGGATTGGTCTCTACCCTGCGCCGTTCTTCAACTTGATGGCTCCTGCAGTGAATCATCTCGTAGGAATGTTGCCCATCCCTTAGCCATTAGCTGTTGGCTTTTAGCATTTAGCTAAAACCGCTAATTGCTAACCGCTAACCGCTGAGAGCAAACTGTTATGACCCTATCATCAACTGATTACGAAGTACTCACACCCTATATCCTGCTCACTGTTTGGGCATGTATTCTCTTGCTCGTTGACCTCTTCATTCCCAAGGGACGAAAAGGCATCACAGCCTTGCTCTCTGCGTTGGGACTTGCCGTTACGCTTGGCTTCACCCTCGCACAGATTGGCAAAGAGCAAGTTGGCTTCAACAACATGGTCGTCCTCGACGGTTTCTCGACCTTCGTCAATGCTCTTCTGCTCATCAGTGGTTTGCTCGGTGTTGCCCTCGCTTATGGCTACGTCAAACGCATGGGCATCGAACGCGGCGAATACTATACCCTCCTGCTCTTTCAGCGTCACCGGCATGATGCTCATGGCACAAGCCGCCGACCTCATCATCGTCTTCCTCGCCCTCGAACTGCTCTCCATCCCGCTCTATGTTCTCGCTGCATTCGCACACCCCAAATTGGAATCTGAAGAAGCAGGCATGAAGTACTTCCTGCTCGGCGCTTTCTCAACTGGATTCGTCGTCTACGGAATCGCCCTCATCTTTGGAGCAACTCAATCAACAAGCCTCTCTGCCATCGTTGCATCCGCTTCATCCGGGACCTCGGGCCTGCTCCTGACCATTGGAGCGGCTCTCCTCCTGGTGGGATTCGGCTTCAAGGTCGCCGCCGTTCCCTTCCACATGTGGACTCCCGATGTCTATCAAGGCGCACCGACAGCGGTCACCGCTTTCATGTCATCCGGTGCAAAGATCGCAGGCTTCGCCGCCTTGCTGAGAGTCTTCGCTACAGCCTTCCCATCCATCCAATCGGACATGACTGGTGTGCTCTGGGCGTTAGCCGCGTTGACGATGATCGTCGGTAACATCATCGCCATCTCCCAAACGGACATCAAACGCCTGCTGGCATATTCCAGCATCGCACACGCTGGATACATCCTCATGGCGTTCGTGCCGTATGGAAATCCCGATCCCAAGATCGCTTCCACGGCGGTTGCCGCAGGTTTGTTCTACCTCGTCTCTTATGCAGTGACTAACTTCGGTGCGTGGGGTGTGGTCATTGCCCTCGAAAAGAAAGAAGGCAAAGGACTTGCCATCGAAGATTACGCGGGTCTTGGAAAGAAACATCCTGCCCTCGCCGCCGCAATGACCGTCTTCATCCTCTCCCTCATTGGCTTCCCGCCAACGTTGGGAATGGTTGGTAAGTTCTACCTCTTCCGCTCGGTAATTGATGGAGGCTTTACGGGTCTCGCCATCATCGGTGTGTTGACCTCTCTCATCTCCGCATTCTACTATCTGCGCGTTGTCGTCAACATGTACATGAAGGAAGGCGACCCCGCAACCGAACAAGAAACCTGGCTTGGATTCACTACTGGCGCAATGGCGGTTTTACTGTGCTCATTAGTCTCGTGCCGCAATATTTATTTGCTTGGGCAAGCAGTGCGGTGTTGAAGTTGTTTTAAATAACCAAACTTCCGAAGTCTCAAGACCTCGGAAGTCTTTAGCTTAGAATCAAAAACGGGACTGTGATCTATCACAGTCCCGTTTCGTTTTACTTATTCTTCGTATCCATTGGGATGCTTCACATGCCAAGCCCAAGCCATCTCGATGATCTGTTGCAGATTCGGATAGCGTGGTTCCCAGCCGAGTTCTTCCATGATCTTGTCACTGCTGGCGATCAAGGTTGCGGGGTCACCAGGACGACGAGCACCAGTCGCCGCAGGGATGGGATGACCGGTCACTTTGCGCGCGGTCTCAATTACTTCTGCGACGCTAAAGCCTTGTCCGTTGCCGAGATTGTAGGTGCGACTGCCTTGGTCCAGTGCGCGCAAGGCAAGGATGTGTGCGCTCGCCAGATCCAGCACATGGATGTAATCGCGGACACAGGTTCCATCAGATGTGGGGTAATCATCGCCGAAAACAGTGATCTTCTCACGTTGACCAAGCGCCACTTGTAAAACCAATGGGATGAGATGAGTCTCAGGGTCGTGCATCTCGCCCAGGTCCTCGTGAGCCGCGCCGCAGGCGTTGAAGTAGCGCAGAGCGGCGTAGTGGAATCCGTAGATGCGATCCATCCAATACAGGAAGCGTTCGATGATGTATTTTGATTCGCCGTAGGGACTGCCCGGCACGATGCGTTCACTGGCTTTGATGGGCATCTCTTCGGGGTCATCGAACAGGTTGGCGGTCGAAGAAAGGATGAAGCGACGCACGCCATGTTCCACGGCGCTTTCGATCAGGTTAAGCGCGTTGCGGACGTTGTCGGAGAGATACAGGAACGGCTTCTCCATCAATTCACCGACGAGCGTGTTGGATGCAAAGTGCATGATGCCATCGGGCTTGTGTTTGGCGAGCGCGGCATCGATGGCGGCACGATCTTTCAGATCGCCGAGAATGAATTCAGCTTTGGGATGGACAGCGGCGCGATGACCTTGTTGCAGGTTGTCGAACACGACCACCTCATCACCTGCTTTGATAAGTTCAGAGACGACGGTACTGCCGATATACCCCGCTCCTCCTGTGACAAATACTTTCATGATTTCACCTTTTTGTTAGAGATTTTTCCGTAAGGATACTGTCTTGGAATTGTACCTGATTGAGAGTTTCCCAAATATTCAATTCCAAGTCGGTGTCATGACGGTTTGACACCCCTTTTGGTTAACTCTCGGTTGGAATCAAAATAGGATATGTTAATCCATAGTCCCGTTTTTTTATTATTTGTCCTTATAATTTTTACTTAGGTGCGGTTGCAGAAAGAATTCTCGATCTCATGCCAGGCGGGCCATAGGTCCAGGACCTTTGTCGTAACTACCTTTACAAGATCGACTCCTGAATTAACGGCTCATCGGGCTGGAAGGTGAGGATGTCACCCTCATTGGTTGTCCCATCGAAGGTGTGGATCAGGGTTAGTTTACCGCCAACCTGGCGTACCCATATCTCATGCACGCTCCTCCCCGGTGGATCCTGCGCGACGGTGAGCACAATGGAATTCTATATCTGTGGGCGCCGCCAGTTCAAACTGAACCCATTGCGGCGAAAGAGCTGCGGCATTCCAATAATCCGGCGTTCCGTCAGCCACATTCTGCGCCGGGAGACCGTCGACCGCACTTGATGCAGTGATCATCGCCTGTGCAGCCACGTTATAGCGGATGAAGTCGAACTCGCCATACTCGCAGGGGTCAGGGCGTTCGACAGGAGCCACTACTTTGGCAATCATTCCCTGTCCCTCGCTTGCCCACCAGATGTCGCGTGCAGCTCATCGCCTCGCCACCCCCACACCAACCAGCCATCGAAGCCGACACGGCAGGATGCCACCTCGAGTCCCATCACAGCCGACGCGGCTCTATCCTCACTGGAATACCAGTTGCCGATGGCTCCCTGTTCTCCGAGTACGATCGGCATTTTATCCACACCGATCAGCCCAAAGTTCTCCCAGATTTGGTTGTCGTCGACACCATTCCCTGCATAATGATGGAGGTCGACAAAGTCGACCGATGCATTGCGCAGGAAATAGGCGGTGCGCACGAGACGTTGATCGTCGCCTCGTACCGGATACGGTTCGTTGGGGACAAAGAATCCGACCGTTACCAGGGCGGTGGGATCGAGATCCCGGATTGCGCTGCGTAGAGTGTCCGCCCAGTAGACGAGTCCTTCATCGTGAAGGCGCGCTTTGGCGTCGGTTTCGGCTAAGTTGTAGGTCTTCCCGTTGGCAGTAGTAATAAGCCCTTGGCTGAGGTTGAACGGGGCGTAGTTCCAGTCGAAGTGTTGCTCTTGACGCAGCTCGTAAGCCCAGATGGCATCGAGAGGAGCATTCGCCTCAATGAGCGCACGGATGACAGACTCCCAGTAGTCCACGTAGATGGGGAACGTCTTTGGGTTGAGAAACTCGTTGGCGCCGCTTTGGAAGTACTCGTCTTGTAACGCCGCCGTGGCGTTGATCCAGTAGCCATCGTCGGGGAGTGTGTTCGACGACACCATCACGTACAGTCCGTGTGCCTTGGCGCGTTCCAGGAAATCCGCCACATTGACAAAGTACGCCGGGTTGAGGCGGCCGCTGGCGTCGGTAATACAGCCGTTTTCGTGGGGACCGCAGGTCTCTAGCATGATGCGTATCACGTTGAAGCCGAGGGCTCGCATGGCTGTGAAATCTTTTTCGACGGTCTCCGGATCGTAGCGGGTGGTGCTGAGTACGTTATCGTTGATGGCTCCGTTTGCCGAGCGCAGGAAGCGGTTGTAATTCATGCCGCGAGGCACGAACTTCTCTCCGGTGACACTGTCGTAGAATTCGCCCACGCCGTTCACCACCCTGACCTGGATTTGGTGTGCCACGAGCGGAGTATCCGTGGGTGTTGGCGGTACTGTGCTGGTGGCGGTGGGAGGCTCGGTAGGGGTGGCTCTCGCCGTGCAGGTTGTGATGGTCAGCGCAACGATAAGTGTAAGTATCACCCTTTGGATGCTCATCATGGATGAATGGTGCAGGTGACCGATTGTCCTCATTAGTTGTGTTCCTTTCTGCATTGATCTTGATTGCTTCCGTTACCTTATGAGCCGCCCTATCATATTTTGTGCAGAACTGTTCTGCATAACCTCTTACGAGTGAAATTATAAGTCATCTATTACTAATCGAATCAAAAACGGGACTGTGGGGATGAACATAGTCTCGTTTTGTTGAAATAGAATCAACTTCGGCTGAGTCCGAATTGTTGTGAGACAAAATAAAACTGCAGAGGCAATTAATGCCTCCGCAGTTTTTCATTTCTTACGGATCAATCGTCTGGATGGTGCCATCTTCGTTATATGTCAACTCGGCGACTTTGATATTGCGTTCATAATCAATGCCACCTGAAAGCGTGGCATCGTGATAGAAGAGATACCACTTGCCTTGAAACTCTACGATGGAGTGGTGTGTCGTCCAACCAGATTGAACGGGGGCAAGAACATAACCTTTGAAAATAAACGGACCCGTTGGCTTGTCGCTGGTGGCATAGGCGATATGATGCGTAGTGCCTGTGGAATAGGAAAGATAATAGACACCGTTATATTTGTGCATCCAACTGGCTTCGAAGAAGCGCTTTTCACCTTCGCCCGCCAATATCGGAGTTTTATATTCATCGAGAATGGAAATTTCCTGAGGAGAACCATCGAAGTGCAACATATCTGCAGATAGTTTTGCTATGCGTGGACCCAGCGCTGGTTCACTGCTTCTAGGTTCTGTGCCATTTGGATCATACTCTCCCGTTTTCCACTTTTCGAGTTGACCACCCCACAGCCCGCCAAAGATGGCATATGCCTGTCCATCATCGTCCACGAAGACGCATGGATCGATGCTGAAACTGCCCGGAATGTAATCTGGTTCAGGGGTAAACGGTCCTGCCGGTGACTTGCTGGTTGCCACGCCAATATGGAAGATGCCGTCATAATCTTTGGCAGGGAAGTAAAGATAATAGGTATCATTCTTGAACGCTGCATCGGGAGCCCACATCTGCTTTTCTGCCCACGGGACATCTTTTACGTTCAGCACTTCTCCATGATCCACAGGGAGCGTGTGCATATTATCCATTGAAAAGACATGATAATCTGTCATGTCGTATTGAGCGCCATCGCTTGTATTTGTTGGTGGACGTTCGTGGTCCAGATCGTGCGATGGATAAATATAGATCTTGCCTTCAAAGACATGTGCCGATGGATCGGCGGTATACATATCCGTGACCAATGGTTTTTTGAAAATATCCATGGTTGCCTCGGTGGTTGGAGTGATTGGTATGGCGGTTGCCTCAGGTGTACTGGTTGGTGTTGTTGAACCGCAGGCTGAAACGATCAGCATGACAAAAGCGAGCACAATGAAACTGGTTGATTTATGGAGTAACATAAGAATCCCTTTCCACCGCTCATTATAAACATAAAATCTGTCTGTCGCCCATGATAAAATCCAGCCCTATGCTCAAAGCCCTTATCTTCGATTTTGACGGACTCATCCTCGACACGGAAACGCCAGAATACCGGGTTTGGAAAAATATCTATCAGGAATATGGATTTGACTTCCCGGTTGCAAAATGGGGAAGCATCATCGGCGGGAATGGCACATCCGGTTTCGAGCCTTCGGAAGAACTTTCGCTTCTCTCTCAGGGACAGCTGAATCCTGACTCCCTGCGCGTCCGCCATCGCTTGGAGAGCGATGCACTGGTTCTCTCGCAACCCATCCTGCCCGGTGTACTGGAAATGATCCGCACTGCAAAGGATGCGAACTTGAAACTTGCCATCGCCTCCAGTTCGCCGCACTCATGGGTGGATGCCCATGCAAAGACGACTCGGCATCTTCGATTTTTTCGATGTGATCGTTTGTAGAGATGATGTGGGCGTTGGCAGGACCAAGCCAAACCCAGATCTATTTTTGTTGGCGCTGAATCAACTACAAGTCCAGAAAGAGGCGGCAATTGTCTTTGAAGATTCTCCTAATGGAGTAAGGGCGGCGCATCGGGCAGGAATTTTCGTTATTGCTGTCCCAAATCTCGTAACATCGTTGTTGGTTATCGAAGACGCAAATCTAATTCTGAACTCCTTATCAGAAATGCCTTTCTCTGAACTGATGAATAAAGTACAATGACATCCTATTCCAAAGGAGAGTGTAATGGCAACTGAAAAATTCAAGTGGCAGGGGATTGTTAAAAGGTACTCGTTCCCTGAAACATGGCGCAGTATCTGGCAGGTATTCAACTCGTTGGTACCGTTCATTGTGTTATGGTATCTCGCCTATCGAAGCCTGGATGTAGGATATTGGCTGACATTGTTGTTGATCGTGCCCATGGCGGGATTCATGACGCGCATGTTCATTATCTTTCATGATTGTTGTCACGGGTCGTTCTTCAAGACCGCCCGCGCCAACGATTTGATGGGTTTGGTGTTGGGTGTGTTTGTCTTCACACCCTATTATGAATGGAAACATGACCATGCCATTCATCATGCAACTGCAGGCGATCTGGACCGGCGTGGTATCGGTGATGTGTATACGATGACGGTGGAGGAGTATCTCGCCTCGCCCTGGTACAAAAAAGTTGGGTATCGAATTTTACGAAACCCTCTATTCCTCTTCACGATCAGTTCCCTCTTTGTGTTTGTGGTGGCGCATCGTTTCTGGCGCCCGGAGTCGGGCAGGCGTGAAAGGAACAGTGTAATATGGACGAACATCGCGCTTGCCGCAGTCGCAATGTGGATCATATTGGAGATTGGTTTGAAGGCTTTTCTGTTGATCCAGGTGCCGTTGATGCTGGTTGTCTCCTCTGCGGGCGTCTGGTTATTCTACGTCCAACATAACTTTGACCCGACCTATTGGGAGCGCCACGCCGATTGGGAGTTTTTCAATGCCGGTATGGACGGCAGTTCGTTCTATAAACTCCCCAAGGTATTACAGTGGTTCACAGGAAATATCGGTTTCCATCACATCCATCATCTCAGCCCGAAGATCCCCAATTACAAACTTGAGGAGTGTCACGTGGAAAATCCTGAATTCCAGATCGAGCCGCTGACATTCAAGGACAGTCTCAAATCCCTGTTCTTCCGGTTGTGGGATGAGAAGCAAAAGATGCTAGTGGGATGGGAAGTGTTGAAAAAATATCGAACGCGGAATGTAAAACTGGAAATGTAAATAGGAAGAGACTGGTGATGAGCCAGTCTCTTTGTTTAAACCAGATTACTTCGCACGATCAAAACGATGCCACTGCATCATCCACGGAATCATAAATATCAATGAATTGTGTAATACCGGCGATCTGCAAGACCTCACGGATGTGTTCTGTTGGTTCTGCCAGTTTGAGATGTTTTGCGCCATCTTTTGACAGCATCTTATGAATGATCACCAGCGCGCGTATGCCGATGCTCGTCAGTAATTCGGATTTACTCATATCGATGACCAGATCGTGCATCCCCCCATCCATGGCTTTTTGGGCGGCTTGTTCGAGTTCAGCAAAGTTTCTTAAATCAATCTTTTCTTGAAGATGAAAAATTGTAACAGGGACGTGTCCCGATACCTGTTCGATGTTTACTAAAGCCATGCCTATTTTCCTTTGTGAAAGCGGGTAACAATTGGGTAATCATACCCTAAAACAAAAAACTCCCGCAGACCTTTTAAGTCAAGCAGGAGTTTGAAAAACCAACAGGTTGCGTTTGTGAAACATCCCTTGGGGGACTCGCGGCGCTGGGGCGGGCGTGGACTTCTGCTTGGGGACAGAGAAAACTTGAAGCCACGCAAAAGCCCAAATAACGCGCCCCGTACCCACCTGTCTACTGCACGCTGTGCTAGCCCGCGGAATTTATGAGTATCAGTTTTTCTCATGCCCATCAAATCTGAGGTCTTCAACATATTGTCTGAAGTTGTTGAAAGTCCTTCCACTGAAACTCCTTAACGAGTTGGTTTATTTTGACAATCACACGGATTGAATATGCCAACGCATAGGGCATTAACTCGGTTAGCGTTTCAACCTTTTCGGGTTTTCCCTCATGAGCAATCTTGCTGCGTATGCTATAAATGTTCTTTGTTTTACGGAACATAAGTTTTCTCTTCTCACTGTTGTTTTCGAGAAGAAAAGCTGAATCTCTCACCGATAGTAGTACCAAAGGCTTCCTCGTCTCGTCCACATAACATGCTTTCTAAGCTGATGCAGAGTTTCAAAAAACGAGTTTGTTCAGATATTTCACGAATAGCCTCACTGATCCAGTGGATTGCATTAATTAGACAATTCTCTAGCTCGGATCGCTGTTCATAGCCTTTTCCCAGAATTTCAAAGAGACTTAGGCTTCCAAAATTTTCAAAATATGTGAGCTGTTTATGGTCCAATTGGAAAGGATGGGGCATATCTCGATAATATATACCCCAAAGACCAGTATCAGAGACTGCAAAGAAAGACTTTTCTTGATAGAAGATTCGCCTTGTATGGCAATCGTATCTTTAGGATGAGATCTCTTCTCTATTGCCCCAAGGAAGCGCAGGACATCTACTGTTTCCCGAATATGTTCGAGGGCAACTTCTAATCCTTTATCTGCGTCTTTTGATGGGATAGATATTGATGCTAATGATGCAAATTTACTGGATTCTAAAATAGAGAAGTGGCTAACTAGTTTTTGGTGCAAAACTCAGAAATAACGATGAACGGCTTTCTTAAATCAGCATTTTGCACCGAATGGTATTTGAATATTCGTACCTTAACAAACGAATAACTCCAATGGTTATGTTCGACCGAGAACCGCCAGGTTTCCAGCGATCACTCCCCAGCCAACCCAGCCTTGGAAGCCGGTTTCACCATGATTTAGGCAGCGACCCAACCCGTGCGCTCGCTTCAGAACACTGATGCGACCTTCAACACCTGCATGCCAGTGACGACCTTTCACGAACCAAGCCTTGTGTTCATGCTTTAAGCGAGTCTTGGAACGGTAGCCGCGTTTCGGAATGACCACATATCGAACTCCCAGATCGTGAGCAAGCTTTTCATTGGGATCAGAGGAGAGACCGCGATCTGCGCTGGCCTGAACAGGGGGATGCTGGAAGGTTTTGATGTGAGCCTTCAAGCTTGGCTTCCATTGTTTCTCGTCACTTGGGTTGCCATCCAGAATACGGTAGTGACTGACGATGCCGCCGTCCACTTCATTGAGCCAGAGCTTGTGTCCATATTCCACCGGTTTGGCTTCCTTGCCACGAACGATGATATCGGTATGCTCTTCGAAGATACTGACGATCTTTTCTCTCGCAGGCACCTGCTCAGCCTGCATGATTCGACGGGTCGCTTGCTCGATCACCTGTCGGGCAAGCGGGATGAAATGCTTGAGGGTTTCCACCAGTCGCTTCGCTTTTTGTTGTGATTGCTTTTGTAACTGCCTTTGGGCTTGAACCGCCCAGTCAATGGTTTGCTCGGTCATGGCGAGTAATTTCTCGTATTGTTGCCTGCCTGCTGCCTGGGCTTCCTTTTTTTTGCTGCGCAAGGTTTCACCGATCTTGTGCGATAGCCCTTTTGCAGTTTGCGTGAAATCCTCAAACTCACCCAAGACTTTCTGCTTGGCAGCCTTCAAAATAGTTTGACTGCGAGCCACACTGCGCGCTAGAACACGGACACTATCAGCCAGCAGACGACCGTCACTGGGTGGACGAATATTACTCTCCACTACCGTCCCATCGGTTCGCATTTTCCGAGCGCTCGTCACCTTTCGCTCTATGGCCAACTGCACGATCCGTTCATTGAATTTCTCCAGAGTCTTGGGCTGGATCAGATTCGCCCAACGGATCAGGGTCGTGTCATCGGGGACTGCATTCAGATACACACGGCAAAAATGTCTCAACCTCAGGCTGTCGCTCACTTGCCGTTCCGTCTCCTCATAACTGGTTCCGTACAGCCGTTTCACCACCAGCATCCGCAGGATCACATCCACGGGTGTTGAGTTCCTTCCCGTTTGCATTGTCTTCGGCCGTCTTTGTGAAAGATCCTTCTTGATCAGACGATACAACTTCTCGTCTTCCAGATAGCTATCGATCTTGACCAGCTCCGGCGAAAGGTCCGGAACGTATCCGAGGATTTCTTCGAAAAGCTTGTCAGTTGGGTAATGTTCACGTAACATTGGAGTGCCTCTGCGGTATAGGTTTGGCTTCATCACCTTCCTTTTACCAAAGAGGCTTTTCGTTTGTCAATTGTTAATGTACAGCGGTGCGCCTTTCGCACCAGAAACTAGCTAACCTTTGTTTAGTACTTTCCTTTTCATCTTCAGTAGAAAGTTGGTTTTTATCTATCTGCATGTAGAATGAATTCTTGACTGAAGTGACAGTTTCTTGGTTTAGCGGTGTAAATTTGATCCTTCCGATGATTATTTCATCCTTCAGCACAAAATTCTCAATCAGTGCTGAGTAAGTAATGTCTATGTTATCTGCTGATATAAGATTATCTAGCCAGCCGTTAACTTCACTCTTGATTACTTGGTAATCTGGACGGGACTAATATTTCGTCAAAAGCCTTATTAAGAAACTTTCAAAACGCTCCTGTAACACTTTGTCTGAATAGGCAGTAGTGAGCGCGTCATAGCGCATTATTTGACCAAGGGCAGATCTAAATTCCTTCGTCTCTTCTTTCCCCATCTGTACTAACCACCCATCTCGCATCAAAATCAGTTCTGATTCTGATAAACCGCCTATTTTTTCGTCGCCTGGTGAGTTGGTTGACCAGAGACAGTTAAGAATTCTTTCGATTAATTGCTTTTTTTCTAGTTGTTTCATTGTTTAACTTCTATAAGCAGGCTAACTAGTAGTTATACAGCGAGTGGCTGTATAACTACTTATGTACAGATTATACAACTGGTTCTACTTACTCATTAAATCACACCCAACTTCTTCCCAACCTTCGCGAACGCATCCAAACCTTTACCCAGATCATCATTATCATGCGCGGCAGAGATCATGACGCGGATGCGTGCTTTACCTTGAGGCACAGTGGGGAATCCAATTGCCATGCCGAAGACACCTTCCTCGAATAACTCACGGCTGAATTGTTGTGCGAGCGGCGCTTCACCGAGCATGACAGGCGTGATGGGTGTTTCGCTCTTGCCTGTGTCGAAGCCAAGCTTCTTCATTTCCTCTTTGAAGTATTTGGCGTTCGCCCAGAGTTTATCCACGAGTTCGGTGGATTCTTCGAGCAAGTCAACTGCCGCCAAACATGCCGCGGCATCGGGCGCGGTGACCGCTGATGAGAACAGGAACGGGCGTCCGCGTTGGCGCAACCATTCGATAATCTCTTTTTCCCTGCAACCATGCCGCCGA
This sequence comes from uncultured Chloroflexia bacterium, assembly GCA_963730175.1. Classification (GTDB taxonomy): domain Bacteria; phylum Chloroflexota; class Anaerolineae; order Anaerolineales; family Villigracilaceae; genus Defluviilinea. Next base: position 34,224 of record CAVSRF010000024.1, read on the forward strand.
CCACGCCAAAGGCTTTCGACATCGTGCCGACTTCCACATCGATTTTTCCATGCAGGTTGAAATGATCCACGATACCGCGTCCGCCTTTGCCGAGTACGCCTTCGCCGTGAGCATCGTCCACCATAAACAAAATATCATATTTCTGCGCAACCTCATACAGGGCAGGGAGGGGGGCGATGTCGCCGTCCATGCTGAAGACGCCGTCAGTGACGATCAAGGCTCGGCGGAAGTTTGAAGCGTGTTCTTTGATCGCATCTTCCAACGCGCCCGCATCGTTGTGTTCATAGGGGATGATCTTTGCACCAGAGAGTCGGCTTCCGTCAATGATCGAAGCGTGGTTCAGGCGATCGGAGAAGATCACATCTTCTTTGCCAACCAGTGCAGGGATGGTTCCGAGGTTGGCGGTGAAGCCCGATTGAAACGTGATGACATCTTCCGCACCTTTGAACTTGGCAAGGCGTTGTTCAAGTTGCACATGCAAATCGGTTGTGCCAGCGATCGTCCGTACAGCGGCAGGACCAACGCCATATTTCGCAGTCGCTTCTTTCGCAGCTTCGACGAGCTTGGGATGATTTGCCAGCCCGAGATAATTGTTCGAGCAAAAGTTGAGCACGTTCTTTCCATCCACAGTGAGCCAAGCCCCCTGCGCCGAACCGATCGTGCGGATGCGGTTGTACAAGCCCTTTTCTTTCAAACCGTCAATTTCCTGTGTGAGCCAATCGAGTTTTGACATGGGTTCTCCTTTAAAATTTTTTGTATTGCTTCCGACGGGAACTCTGTATTTTCTCATAGCCTGGATCGAAACACTACATTTCAAGTAAAAAGTTCCCATTGCAAAGCACAAAATAATTACTACCCAAAAGATGAAAGGATGTTCGTCCTTCTTATATTTTGCTGTTCCACGCACCTGTAGGTGCAACGCAGTGCGAAGGTGTAACGCCGCCAAACATAAAGACTAGGAAAATATAGCACCGCGTTAATTTTCGTCCGGCACTCAACCAGTAATAGTGTTAAACCAACAATTACAAAGAATAAATACGGGTATATTTTCATTATATTTAATTAAAAAGCATAGTAAATCCTTTTAGTATTTTATCCGTTTGTAAAAACGGTTATCACATTTCATCGATGACAACCGTTCATTCTTTTTGATCTTTCACTCTCTGCCAGCAGACCCAATTCTGCCAACGCCTCCATCACTTTTTGGATGGCTCCGCTTTTGACCGTTACTGCCGTTGGACTTAACACTTCGCCCAAATATTTCGCCGCTTTGGACTTGCGCATCTCTTCCAAAATCTCGGGCTTGCTCAGCCTTAAGATGACTTGATTCTCCACCCGAGCCTCTGTCCCGTTAACTTCCCAGCGTTTGAGCGCCTTCACCAACGCAGGTGGGACTTTGTTGTTTGTGTGTTTGACGAGCAATGCCAGCAACTGCTCGGCTTTGAGTCCCTGCTCTTTGGCTTGGGTTAGGGAGTTGGTAGTGACGTGATATTGATACGCATCCTTCTTCTCATCATCCCATTCGCAGAAGCGTGAGACTTGATAACGAATAACACGAGGAGCATCACGCGAGATCGAAATCTTTCCGTTGGAAGAAACAATTATTTTTCCATTTTCATCTTTCTTGCCTCAAAAGATGAAAGACGGAAAGAAGTTGGCTCGGTCGCTCCCTCTGCAATGGACAAATCCACCTTCCCGAGCCAGTGAAGGATATTCGTGATGAAATACTTGATAAGCGCGCCATCCACTTGATCCCAATAAGCGAATCCGCGCAGGTACTGTCCATCGGAGGCGCGTTTGATGAACCAGGAGTTGTAGTCACCTGCAGGACGCTGGAAGTCAGCGTATTTTTGTTTGATGTCGCGGACGAATGCGTTGAGACTCCACCATTTGCCTTCGGGAATGGCGTCGAGCAGGTTGAACAAGAACTCGCGTGTTTCAAGCGGTTGGTTTGTCCATTCACCTTCGCAGATGATGCTGGGCATGAGTTTGAGTTCGTTGAAGGTTGTGCTTTCCGCCCAAGCTTCTTATAGCATTTTCATGGCATCTGTGCGGGAGGCTTCAAGAAATTTTTTGACTTTTTCGGTTTGGATTGTGTTCTTCTTGATGAGTTTTGCCGTGGTGAGAAGGTTTTGAGTGGGAATTGCTCTGCAAGCCGTAGCGGGCTGGCGAGTCCGACCTTCCCATACGCAGTGCGGCTAATAAGGTGGTGGCATCATCTAAAATAAAATTGCTAGCGAGAATCTCTGTCCCTTTTTCGCCGGGAGAGGCAGGGCGACCGAGTGCTTCGATCTCGACAGGTGGTTCATCCTCTTTACGGCTTTCGATGAGCAGTCAGCAAATCATCAGGGATGTACGCGAATTCTTGTGAGCCTTTGTTGGTTTCGAAAAAGGCTCTGGAAAGCAAACCACGATAAAAAAGATATTCGGATGTGGATGAGGGACTTAGGTGCGGACGTTCACGGTCGCGTTTACCTGCGCCCATTTCACGGATGTCTCCGTATTTGCGGGCGAAGGTTGACCATGCGATGCGTCCCTCTGAGTTGACGAGGTCGGTTATGGCAAGGTCCGCTTGGGGGGAGAGGGAGTCCATTAATTCGGTGAGCAGTTCAAAGTCCAGGAGTGAAGCGGATAATTCCTCCCGCGCTTCATCCACGGTGATGGACTCTAATTCGAGTCCCCAAAATTCCGCGATGATGCGGAGGTGTCCGATATCTTGTTTGAGGAGGGAGTGAAGGAGATCAGGCATGTTACGGATTACTCATGACGAATTATAAACGTAATGAGTAATCCGTAATTCGTAAACTAGCCTCTCACGATTTTGAGCGCATTGGGAAGAATTTCAAAACTGACTTTGCGGAGGTCACTGAACCGGGACCCGAATAGATTTCGCCATCGGCGTGAATATAGAGCGGACGGTCGGCGGTGAGCGAGAATTTTTTGCATGTTCCCATTTTGACCTGTTTGAAACGCCCGTGTGTGCCTTTCATGACTTCAGGCAAAATGCGGAACAACATTAAGCGGCTGACATTGGTGATCATGGCGTAGTGGAAAATGCCGTCATCGATCTTTGCATCTGGGGCGACGAGAAATCCGCCGCCTTCGCGCGGACCGTTGCAGAGGATGAAGTAGATAACGCTTTGTTCCCATTTTTCGCCGTCGGATTTGATTTGCATTTTGATGGGATTGTGATCAAAGATGATGGTTTGAATCACGGCTGCCAGATACATGAGAAAGCCGCGCAGGATGGGGAGTTGGTGCGAACGGATGGTAACTGTTGCGCCAAAGCCGATGCCGAGTGTGTTATCGAAATATTCCTTACGCCCTTCGCCGTCGGTCATCAAGCCGAGGTCAATGGTGGATGGTTCACCGTGGATGGCGTGTGTGAGCGCTTCAGTGGGTTTTGTAGATATATTGATGCTGTGCCCAAAATCATTTCCTGAACCGACAGGGACAATACCAAGAATGGGACGTTTGTTTTCAGGGATCTGCATGAGTTCGTTCATCACTTCATGGACTGTTCCATCTCCGCCCATAGCGATGACCATATCATAGCCTTCTGATCCTTTTGCAAGATCAATGGCGTGACCCGGGTAGACCGTCCCACTCTATTCGATGCCGCCGTGTTGTTCGGTGATGGAGCGCAGGTCACGTGCCACGTGCCACGCGTTCCCCATATCTGCCATGGGGTTGAGAATGATCTTGATCTTTCGGTGCATAAGGATTTCCTCCGTTAATAAGACCCCAAAAGTTTCCTTGCCTGTTCAGAATTGATCTTTTCGAAATTGCACTGCAATTCCATCGGACGGTTCATGCTTGAAACCTTTAGGGTCTATGATCTTGTTCTCGAATTATAACCCCCGAGATTTAAATCAGATACTAATCGCTTGAGATATTGTGTGTTGAGATGGGACCTGTAATGCCACGCGCGACTTGGAATGTTCCGGTTTGTGCTTTTTGGCTTGATAGAGAGCCGTGTCCGCCGCGCCAAAAGGTCAGAAGCATTTCGGGCATGGACGGGGTACAGTGCAATACCGCCGGATATGCCCAGTTTGAGCTTCTTTTTATCTGGAAAGGTGTATTTTAGATTTTCTTCATTCCGTCCACGACTTTTTCGGTGACAATCATTGCTGATGCCATATCTGATTGGGTCAGGATCAAGGTCAATTCATCTCCGCCGTAACGTGCCAGAAAGTCTGTGTTACGAACGCCGCGCGCCATCTGGGTGAAGACCAGCTTTAGTACTTCATCACCTATGCTATGTCCGTATGTATCGTTTACAGCTTCGAACTGTCCAGGTCCATCATCACTACTGCGAAGGAATAATTTTTTCCGCGGGCAGCTTGAACTTCCTCCTCCAGCCTCTCATCAAGGGCGCGACGGTTGGGTAAACCAGTTAATGTATCGCTGTATGCCTGGTAGCTGATCATTTGGTGCAGGTTCGCGTTGGAGATTGCGACTGCCGCCTGATCGGACAAGAGACCAAGCAGTCTTACCGGAGCCGGTAAAACCGCCGATGTTGGAACGCGCGAGATTTATCACGCCCATAACCGTATTGCCGACCTTGAGCGGTATGCTAATGATGGAAGTGTCGATTCCTTTGGGAGCGTCGGTAAGTATGGGATGGGTCTGCATATCCTCGACAATGACTGTTTCACCCTGCCGTGCAACTGTATATGTGAGTCCATTTGATCTCGGGGTTGACCATACTTTATTATGTGTCCCGTCCGAATCGAGAGCCGCCCCAAATCAAAGTTTGTGATTTATAAAGGAAGACGTTTACATCACGTGCATTTTATGAAGCGCATTGCCTCCCTAACAACTGCGTCCAATACATCTGGCAAATCCAGGATGGATGTAAGGTTAATGCAATTTTCGATTGCGTCAAGTTCGTCGGTTTGCTGTTTGAGCATGGAAAGCAATGTGCTGTTATCTATCAATCCCTTTGTAAGGGTTTCCATGATTTCGGAATTCTCTGGATATTGTCTTTCCAGTGCAGTTGTCAGAATATCAAGCAGTTTGAGCAGGTACTCATTTTCAACTGAAGTACTGCCGTCCTTTTAGAGCGCTTTTTGCGCCTCTGCAAGAATTTTTAGCCTATGTTCTGTCATTTACCAATACCGTAGGTACATTAAAACATAATTTGAATATATATTGAAGGGAACCTTTGCTCCTGACCCTCAAACTATATTCTTGTCATTATAGCATTTGTAAAATAATAATTTATTACACAGACGTTACAAGCCTGACTAATAGAGGATATGCTAAAATGGACGCATCCCATATATGGAGAATGACGTGTCAGACTACCCCATACCTGCCCCTGCAAATCCCGCCGAATCCATGCTGACGCGGTATCGTTATCGGCGCTGCCTATGGAGTGGGTGCTGTGCTTGGCGTGAAAACTTGCTCATGAAGGATATTCGCTTGCCCTTGTGCTTGCTCCAGAAATAAGGATAAATTCCTAGCGCTATGCAATGAGATTAACACAAATGAACAACTTGCCCGCGTATATGTTCATGACGTGAGTGATTACAATATCGTTCCCGGCCTGCTTCGCAGGATCGTTGCTGACCTCGGCGGTTTGGACCTGGTGGTTTATGTCGCAAGCGTGAATTATCCACCGGCGGCATCGACAAGTATAATTTTGAGAATGATCGCAAGATGATCGAGGTCAATCTTATAGGCGCGATGGCATGGTTGAGTCCCATTGCCGAGATGTTCCAATCTGCAAAGACAGGGCAGATCGTGGGTATTGGTTCCGTCGCTGGTGACCGCGGACGCGTAGGCAACCCGGGTTATAATACATCAAAGGCAGGGCTGGCAACATATCTGGTAGCTTTCTCTAACGTGACCGTCATGGCGTAAACGTACTCACTGTCAAGCCGGGATTTATCAAAACAGAAATGTTGAAAGCTGCACAGGGTGCAATTCCTCGTTTGCCATTGAGCCGGAAAAAGCTGCGGACGGTAGCTGAAAAGCCATGAAGAAACGTAAACAGGTTATCTATACGGCGTCCATTTGGCG
>CAVSRF010000025.1:0-91970 GCA_963730175.1 uncultured Chloroflexia bacterium
CACAACCTCTTCCACTATTCCAGTAGCTCGGTCGCGGAGTTCGATGCCTTTTTCCTGAATTTGATTCCGGTCCTTTTCCAGATCGCGGCGCCAGCAATAACATCGTTACAGCGCCAGCCAGACCGCCGATCAGCATTCCAACTAAAACGCTGACATATGTTATACTGTGTACTTGAATTTCTTGATTTTCGTTCATTATTTTGTTTTCTCCTTCCTTAATTAATTGATTATGACGTGCATATTGCGGTTTGAATAGGCACTCGAGCTGTATTTACTCTTCGTAGTAAGGACGTTCAAGATAAATACCGGCTTCCTTTTGTTCTTCTTCTGTCAATTGAAAAAAGCCAACCAGCCAACGTAGAGCCCTATCAAAAACCTTGCGAAGGTTGGTGAAGAAATCGCCAGATCGCCGGGCATCAGAACTTTGCGGATGGAAGGATTTATCCATTCTTGCATCTTTTCTTTGATTTACGGGTTGTTATGTCTCTCGCTGGTCGTGGTTTCTGTAACCGCTACTGATGAGCCACGCGGGCGGTAAAAAATAACCCAAACTATCCTTTCCACAGCCCATGCAATCAAGGCATAGATCCCCATTGCAAAGAAGGAGGAGAGTTCCAGCACCATACCGCCGGCAGATGGCGTTGCAGTCATCCCTTCAAAGGGGAACAGGAACAGTTGGGTAAACCCATAGATCAAAACAACGATTGGGCTGTTCGGGTTGGCGCCAATCAACTTTAGTCCGATGCGGAGCGCGATGAGGGCTTTGAGTATGCCCAGGAACAGCCAGATCAACTGGGTGATCTTAAAAGTAAAGATGCGTTGTTCCCGTTCTGGTTCGCGTTGTGATGTTCTCGTTTCTGATACTCTATTTTGGTTCGACATTTCAACTTTCTTTCTGAGCGTAGGACTTTTAATTAACGGAAGAAGTCCAGCGCTTCTCCGTTTGTTTGACCGTAAATCAAGGCTGAACAGTCAGTATCGACACGATTAACCACGGATCGCCTTGACGATCCATAACAGAACGATAGAACCCAGCAGTGTTACCAGCATAGTTGGGATGGTGATGGCATCATTGATCGTCCCAATGCCAAACAATGGGCTGAGGAAGTAACCAGCCAGGAATGCACCTACGACGCCCACGACAATATCAAGCAATAAACCCTGTTGTGAATTGGTATGCATGATCCTGCTGGCGACATAGCCGACGATCGCTCCGGCGATCAGATAAATGATAAGGTTCATTTTTATTCTCCTTTGTGAATATTTCAAATACACAGTTGTCTGTGTTGGGTTGATCCCTGTGCTTTTCTAAAGATAAAGCACGGGGAGATCGCATAACTCCGATTAGTGAGTATGGGCAGGCTCAGTTTTACTTTTTAGTTTGGCTTCATATTCCGTCACATGCTTATTGATCTCATCGGCTGCGCGCTCGCGGGTATAGCCATATTTTTCCTGGAGTATTCCGGCGAGGACATCAAACTTGCCAGCCGCCCGCTCCAGATCATCATCGGTGAGTTTGCCCCACCAGGCTTTTGCCTCGCCCCGAATTTGTTTCCACTTGCCTTCGACTATATCGTTGTTCATGGGATACTCCTTATGGATCATTTAAAAACTTTTGTGGTTAAGTGCTGACTCTTATATCCGTTACCTACTTCTGGTACGGTACTCATCGACTTCTGTTTTCAGTTTTTCAAGGCGGGTAAAATAATCAGGAAATTCTTCCGCATGGGACAGGACAAGCTTTCCGATAAGAAAGATGGTATCGTCTGTCAACCCTGTTTCAGGATCCCCGACTCTTCGCCTTTTATTTTCCATTACCCTTTGGCGAAATTGCTCGAGGTCAACCTGATCCCAATCAATGTACAGGGATTCTCCGATGCGTTTAGCTTCGTCTAAACTAATTTGCTTCCGCTTTTTCATCTGGCAGTTCCTCCAAATCCTTCAAACAGAGGCGATTGGCGCTTATTACCACAACCAATCTTTGAAAAAGCTGTTCCAGTTTGTGCCGGCGTTCGGAACAGCGTTACTACGCCGGTTTCCAAAGCTCTCGTTTAGCAATTAGGCATCATCTAACACGAACACTCTCTGCAACCGCACGCAAGCGCTCAGCTACGCGTTCGGGCAATTCACCCTTACTGATGAACGCATCCGCACCGGCGGAAAGCGCGGCTTGCTGACGGGCGTCCAAATAGCTGATAAGAACAATGACCAGAGCGGCCGGGCAGGCTTTGCGGAGTTCGTCCAGACCCGCGCCAGGCGGATTGGGAAGGAGATCCCAATCGATCACCAACATATCAATGCGATTGACTGGCACTTGAACCAACGTAGTGGACCAATCGGAAGCTTCCCCTGCTACTTCCATTTTTAGGTCAAGCAGAACGATGCGGAGAGCCGCACGTTCATCTGTTTTGGCATCGGATATAAATACTCTGGTCATGTACTTATGGTACAGCAAACACTCCCCAGCCACATCCTACGGCTGGGGAGTGTTCATCTCCGCCACTTGGGGGAGGAGCTGTTATTGCAGGAATGGCAATGCCTTTATTGATGTACAGAACGCGGAAGTCGATCCCAGTGACCAGCAATTGAAATAAACAAAGATGATTAGCACGATGACGACAACCACCAGAAATCCACCTACATTGCGGAACAACTTGGAGACTGCCAGCAGGATGACAGCACCTCCCAGCGAAACCAACAGGGCTGGAATGCTAAAGTCGCCCTCATTGATCGTGCCGACGTTGAATATGGGACTCAGAAAGTAGCCGCCTATGAACGCACCGACAATGCCCACGATAATATCGGCGATCAGACCTTGCCGACTGTTGGTCTTCATGATGATACTGGCTACCCAACCGACCAAAGCCCCTGCAATGATCCAAATAAGAAAGTTAATCATTTTTTCTCCTACACAACAACTGGTTCAATATCTGGTTCTATAACTGGTTCTGTCTCGAGCAATTCATCGAACAGAGATCTGTAATGGATCAATGCCTGTCTTAGTTCTTCAGTGGTAGCCATTTGCTGTTCGTTTTTGACAGCGATCACGCGCGCGGCACGATAGTTGCTCACCAATTCAGGATAAATAACCGAGACATCAGCGGCTCTTTGCTCAAAATCAGATATTGGATAGTTACGTAGGTGCATGATTTCCATGATCAACTGATCGGCATCGATGATCGCCTTCCCTGGATCGTCAACAAATTTGGATTGGACGAAGTTCCAATTCGCCGCATAGCGGTCACCTTCCACAGCTGAAAGCGGGTGGATATCGAAAGACATAACATGTTTCTGGCGCTCTTCCAGTTCGATATGTGCTTTCTTCTCATCACCCAATGCCTGCACGGTGTGGTCGTACTCGGACCCAAATTTTCCTTGCAGCCGCTCTGTTCGTTTACGGCGGAAAAAAATCGGCGCCAAAATAGCACCCGTGACCAACAATATTAAAACTACGACGATGATGGTATATGTAGCATTCAAAGAATTACTCCTTTTTATGAAATAGATTTCAGCTTATTTAAATTTGCCTGCACTTTCTCATTTCATTATAGAGGAATCCCTCCCCAGCCACATCCATCGTCCGGGCAGTGTTTGTCTCCGCCACTTGGGGGAGATCATTGGATTTTAGATATTGTCAATGTTTTCGGTTACTGGCAACCATGGGTGATCGTATTGGTGCTGAATTGCCAGTCGGTGTTGAAGGCTTCAACCGAATAACGAAGTGTCTTCCCCGCGGCAACATACGCAACATCGACATAAAATGTGGAGTTGGGCGCCAGGGTTGCGATCACTTTCTCGTCTCGATAAACTTTATAACCTTCTTCGCTATTGGAGCGATCGGTCCATGTAAGATTCATTGTCATGGTGCCACCGCCTGTAGCAAGCGCACAGGTGTAATCATAAGCCAACCAGACGGGAGTGTTGGGCGGGATGGGTGTTGAGGCTATCTCCAACGGCGCAGGAGACGCTGGTGCGATGGTTGCCATTTTGGTCTGAGTAGGGTTGACAGGCAAGATCACCGTAGCAACCAGACCAAATGGATTCTGATCGGTTATTTGGGTTGGCGAGCTGGATCTACCCGGAAAGTTGCAAGCTGAAAGAACAGCTATAAGCGAAACGAATAGCAATAGAAGCTTGAGTTTTTTCAATGTTGCCTCTGTGATTGCAATCAAGTTACCATGGACCTGGATAAAAGAAAATCAAGACCACGATCACAATCAGGGCAATCAACCATGTGGAAAATTTGTCAGTAGAAGACATATCACGCTCTATTTCCTGTACTGAAACACGAGGGATTATGTGGTTGCACCTCTCTCACAAGCATAAATAATCCCTTTTATACTTAAAATCATATAACAAACACTCCCCGGCTACATCCATCAGCCGGGGAGTGTTTGCCTCCGCCACTTGGGGGAGAAGAATAGTTAGGGAGCAATTTGGTTACGGAGCGCAAGCGTTACAGCCTCTGTACGGCTGGAAGCACCCAATTTGGACAGTATATTACTGACATGCGATTTGATCGTGGATGGGCTGACGGTCAATCTCCCGGCGATCTGCACATTGTTCAACCCTTCGATCATTAGGGCTAGTACCTCACGTTCACGCTCCGTCAAGTCTTGACCAGGAGTTGGTGGCAGATTGGTAGCCTCTACTAAAGACTGGGCAGCTTCGGGGGAGAGAGTGGCGCGTCCGGCGTGTGCAGAGCGGATGGCTTGTACCAGGTCATCCGCAGAGAGATCCTTAAGTAAATATCCGATCGCACCGGCTTCCAGCGCTTGCTTGATCAGTCTCCCATCTTTGAAGCTGGTGAGAACGATGACTTGTGTTTGTGGGAGTTTTTTGCGGATGGCACGTGTCGCCATTGCTCCATCCATCCCCGGCAGAGACATATCCATAAGGATCACGTCTGGAAGAACCTCGGCACAGAGTTGGATGGCGGCTTCACCACTCTCGGCTTCGCCCACCAGTTGCAGGTCATCAAAAACCTTTAGGATGGTCCCCAGCCCGCGACGAACCATTGTGTGGTCGTCAACGATCATAAGGCGAATGGATTGGGAGGTTTTGATCGTCATGATTACTCCTTCTGCATGTCATTCGTCCAACGCATGATGAATTCAGCGCCATGACCAGACTGGCTTGTGACTGATAACTGTGCTCCGACGGCTTCCGCGCGTTCGTGCATCATGCTTAACCCATAATGACCTGCAAATGTTTCTTCAGGGTTAAAGCCCATACCATCATCGCGAATGCGCAATTCAATGGCTGAGCCTTCGTGTACTAGATCAATATCTACGCGGCTGGCTTTGGCATGTTTGGCTACATTGTTCAATGCTTCCTGACATACTCGATAGAATGCCACTTGTGTTTCAGCAGGCAGGATGATTTCCTCCGCAACATTAACTTTGACCGGGATATTGATCCGCCCCGAAAGGGCATTCCCCAGCAGATGCAACAGGTCGCCAATATCTGTGTCGGTCAATGCGGATGGGCGCAATTCAGCCAGGAGCGCGCGCATTTCTGCCTGTGCGGCACGCGTCAATCGGCGCAGATCATCCAACGACTTACGGGCTTCAGCTTGATCGCGATCCCATAAACGCGGTAGGACATCGGCGATCAAACCGGCAGAGAAGAGCGATTGATTGACGGCATCATGCAGGTTTTGTGCAAGGCGCTGGCGTTCCTGCAATGCGGCGAGCGCCTGTGCGTGTTCGTACAGTTCTGCATTGATGAAGGCGATGGCGGCTTGGTTGGCGACGGTCAATGCCAAATCGGCGTGATGAGCAGTAAAGTAATCTTTCTCAACATGTGCAACACCCACACTGCCAATGACGCGGTTCTTCACTGCTACGGGAACCCACATCCATGCTTGCACTCCCTTCAACAACAGGTCTGCCTGCTCGTCCAATAGTGACCGGAGAAATTGTGCCGATGGATCAGAACTCCATACATCAGCAATGCGGTCAGGCTGGTGCTCATTGAATAACTTATTCAGGGTTTCCGGACCTTTAAGTTGTATGCGGAAGGGTACTGTTTCTTCCAGTCGTTGTGACCCACGCACAGCCAGAGCGACCATCGTTGTTTCTTCAAGAACGAATAGTTCAGCATGGGTATATTCGATCAGAACACGCAATTGGTCGAGGATCAACCCCGGCTTGAGTTCCAAGGCAGAGGCGAGGGTTTGAGAGATATCCAACAGCGTAGACTGCTCGCGCGTGTGAAGTTCCACGCGTTCGTGGAGCAGGCGTTCGGCATCGATCCGCGCGCTGACATCCCGGACAATGCTCAGCACACAGGGTCGAGCCCGAAACAGGATGGGTGTCCTGCGTACATCCACATAGAATGACGAGCCGTCTTTGCGTAAATGAACTGCTGGTACATCGAATATGTTTCCTGTCTGAGTATCATTGGCTGATTCGTTGAAGAGATACTGGCTATCAGGATGGATGTATGCGGTCAGGTTTAAGCCAATGAATTCGTCTCGTGTATAACCGTGCATCTCAATTGCGGCGGGGTTGGCGTCTACTATTTTGCCAGTCTCCACATCGCTGATGATCATCCCATCGCTGGCGGCTTCAAAGATGATACGGTATGGTTGTTCTTTGTCATGGGTACTTAATTGGGAATGCAGATTCTTGTTCATTATGATCACCTTATGGTGCACTTACACTGTTAAAGATGCTGGGGTTCAGCCGGTCCGTGTTGTTCTCTTCCATTAATTCGTGATTTAGCTGGACCTGCTTCTTATAGGATGCGTCTTTCAATTTGTTTACCGATAAAGCCCCGCTTTCTTATTATATTCATAATACTACAATAAACACATTTTTATGGACTTTTTTTTCGAAAAACACAATCAATCCCCACTCAACGGTGTTCCAGCATTAATCCGCCGCGTATTGTGACCCATTAGTATGTTACACTGAAAGTGGCGTTACACAAACAGCGTGTTTATCAATCGGGGGAAACGGAGGATATTTCAAAGGGAATATCCATTAATACCCAAGCCCATTCACTTAGAAGCTGTTCGATCTAGTAGTAAAAGGAAAACATTATGAATAAAAGAGAAACCGTACAAGCCCTCATGGACTTTGTCCAGCAGGGTGATTTCGAGAATGTAAAATCCATGCTCGCTGATGATTTTCAATTCAGCGGGAATGTCCCTGAACCGATCAATGCAGAAGCCTGGCTTGGGATAAGTGCCAGCTTGAAGAAAGCCTTCCCCGACCTGGACTATCATTTCAAGGTCATAGGAGCGGATGGCGATGTTGTAAAGTCCACTTCACAGTTGAGCGGCACCCATAACGGTTCATTCGACCTGACAGATATGAAGCTGGGAGTGATCCCTGCTACGAATAAAACCTTTTCCACCAAGTCCGAAAAAACAAAAGTTACCGTCAAGGGAAACAAGATCACTTTATGGGCAGTGGAACCCAATGATGGCGCGGGGTTGATGGAAATCCTCAAACAGCTCGACGCAAAATTGCCAACGGTATAGTCCGCCCACAGTCTCAAATTGTTTTGTGCTGATCGTAAATTTTAGAATTTGAGAAGCTGAATTTATGTATGGTATCAACAACCGCCGACCCTATTATGGGGTGGCGGCTGTTGATAGTTGCCGGCATACTGCCGGAGAGAGCAGAAATTAAAATGGAAGCCAAGTTATACGTGGGGAATCTATCCAAGTCAACAACACAGGATGAACTGAATGTCCTATTTGCGCAAGCCGGGGAAGTCATTGCGACCGAAGTGATCAAAGACCGCAAAAGCGGCGATTCCCGTGGGTTTGCATTCATCACCATGAGCGCGCAGAGCGAAGCCGATAAGGCAGTCAGTATGTTTAATGCTTATTCACTAAACGATCATACATTAAAGGTTAGCCTGGCTACACCAAGAGAACAACGTGGCACAACAGGTTTGTAAATCCCTTTTGGAGCAAAGCAGTCTCCCCCAACTGGCGGAGAACAACGCTACCCAACTGATGGATGCGACCGGGGTGCATTTATCATATGATGAATATGGGTCAGCCATTACTTATGCTTTTGGGTTTGTTGTTTTTTTCTATTGTAATAGGTAACTTCCCGGCGGCCGTCCCTTGGCGTTAATTGCTCTGGTTATTACAAACAATCCGAAGGAGAAACTTTATGGAAAAATCTAAACAATCGACTATCAAACGCGTTGCTTTCATTGGTAATTATCTGCCGCGCCAATGCGGTATTGCCACATTTACCACTGATCTTTGTGAAGCCATTGCTGGTGAATACAAAGGTACAGCTTGTATCGCCCTGCCCGTCAATGATATTGAGGCGGGCTACGAGTATCCATCACGTGTTCGTTTCGAGCTAACCGAAAAGGATGTTGAATCCTACCGCCGCGCTGCCGATTTTCTGAATACCAATAGCGTGGACGTGGTCTCCTTGCAACACGAATACGGCATCTTTGGAGGACGAGCAGGCAGTTATATCCTGGAAATTCTGCGCCAATTACATATGCCTGTTGTTACGACATTGCATACGATCTTAAAGGACCCCAGTCCTGATCAGCGCCATGTGCTGGATGAAATCATTTCTCTGTCAGACCGTATAGTGGTCATGAGTAAAAAAGGTTCGGAGTTTCTTCGGGATATATATCACGTCCCCCCTGAAAAAATCGATCTGATTCCACATGGCATCCCCGACGTGCCATTTGAAGACCCAAGCTTTAACAAAGATTTATTTGGCGTTGAAGGCAAAAACGTATTGCTTAGTTTCGGTTTGCTCTCGCCAAACAAAGGTATCGAAAATGTTATTTCTGCTCTGCCCGCCATTTTAAAGAAACATCCCAATGTAGTATATATCATCGTCGGCGCAACCCATCCACAGATCATACGGAATGAAGGTGAAACCTATCGGCTGTCTCTACAACGGCTGGCTCATGAAAAAGGGGTCGAAAGCAACGTAATCTTTTACAACCGCTTTGTTGCGATGGATCAACTTGTCCAGTTCATCAGCGCTGCGGATATATATATCACTCCATATCTTGATGCAGCACAAATTACATCCGGTACACTGGCATATACACTGGGAGCTGGCAAGGCAATTGTCTCAACGCCATACTGGTATGCAGAAGAAATGCTGGCTGATGAACGTGGTGTATTGGTACCCTTCAGCGATCCGCAAGCGCTGGCTGACCAGGTGATTGATTTGTTGAGCAACGATTCGAAACGCCATGCCATGCGTAAGCGAGCTTATCTTTTTGGACGAGATATGATCTGGTCCCAGGTTTCCCGCCGTTATATGCAGGCGTTTGAACGTGCTCGTGCCGGCCATCGTCATTTCGCAGCAGCTGAATTCGCGATCAACCCCCTGGATAAACGCGCCTGGGAGTTGCCTCCGCTCAAACTCGATCACCTACGCCAACTTACGGACGATACCGGTATATTACAACACGCCATTTTCACGACACCTAATTATAGTGAGGGTTACACAATAGATGATAATGCTCGCGCCTTGATGATCAGTGTACTGCTTGGGGAAGTAGGGAACAAGGAAGCCACTGAATTGGCAACCCGTTATCTTGCCTTCACCTGGTATGCCTTCAATCCTGAAACACGACGCTTTCGCAACTTTATGGATTACCAGCGCAATTGGCTCGAAGAGAGTGGCTCGGATGATAGCCATGGACGCACACTCTGGGCGTTGGGTACTGTACTAGGTCGTTCGAACACACCCACTCTTCATGACATGGCTGCACAAGCATTCCAACTGTCCCTACTCGCCATTCTTGAAACCACCAGTCCACGCGCCTGGGCATTTGCACTGATTGGCATCCACGAATATCTGGAACGATTTGCCGGCGATAGCCGGGTAACACAAGTGCAGGAGGAATTGGCAGGGCGGTTAATGTCCCTTTACAAATGCAATCGTACAGATGGATGGAAATGGTTCGAGGATAAATTGACGTATTGCAATGCTGCGTTATCGCATGCCATGTTGTTGAGTGGTACGTCCCTATCCAATTCTACAATGACCGAGGTGGGCTTGGAGTCTCTCGATTGGCTTGCCGAATTACAGCACGCAAGTACAAAAGGAAAACATTTCGTTCCCATCGGCTCCAATGGTTTTTATCCACAAGGCGGCAAACGCGCGCGCTTCGACCAACAACCTGTGGAAGCACAAGGGATGGTGTCTGCGTGTCTGGAAGCATACCGTACCACCAGGGATAAAAAATGGCGCATAGAAGCCCGCCGCGCTTTCGAATGGTTTCTGGGCAGAAACGATTTGCACCTCTCGGTCTATGACCCGGCGACAGGTGGCTGTCGCGATGGTTTGCATCCCGATCGACCAAACGAGAATCAAGGTGCAGAGTCCACCCTCGCTTTTCTCCAATCACTTTTAGAACTTAAATTAGCAGAAAGTATAAATCAGCCTAATGAGGAAATTTACAATGAACAGCCGTCCAGCGGAACTATTTCAACGCTCCAAACTCAACCCAATACTGACAGCATCAAACTGGCCGTATCAGATTAATAGCGTCTTCAACCCAGGTGCCACATTACTTGCTGATGGAACCACTTTACTATTGTGCCGCGTGGAAGATCGACGCGGTCATTCCCATTTATGCGCCGCACGTTCCGCAAATGGGATTGACAACTGGCAGATCAACTCAAAGCCTACTTTTATGGCTGATCCTGAACATTACCCCGATGAGCTATGGGGCGTTGAAGATCCACGTATTACCTATGTTCCCGAAATGGAGCAGTACGCCATCGTCTATACGGCGTATGCAAGTGGAGGTCCAGGCGTGGCTTTGGCATTTACAAAAGATTTTCATTCCTTTGAGCGCTTTGGCGTAATTATGCAGCCAGATGATAAAGATGCGACGCTCTTGCCGCATAGGATCAACGGTCAATGGGCTTTAATTCATCGTCCAACAGGCCCGACCAGCGCTCATATATGGATATCCTACTCGTCGGACTTACGAAACTGGGGCGGGCATAAAAAAATCCTGGAAGCGCGGCTTGGCGGTTGGTGGGATGCAAACAAGATCGGGCTCTCGCCTCCACTGATTGAAACACCTGAAGGCTGGCTGATGATCTACCATGGAGTTAAGCATAATGGAGCGGGAGTAATTTACCGGCTAGGACTCGCCTTGTTCGATCTGAATGATCCGGAACGTTGTTTGAAAAGATCTGACGAATGGATGTTTGGTCCTGAAGAGTCTTATGAGCTTCGCGGAGATGTTGACAAGGTTGTCTTTCCTTGCGGCTATACCATTGCGCCTGACGGTGACACCCTTCGTATTTATTATGGCGCAGCCGATTCAAGTATTGCTCTGGCAACGGGAAGTGTTCAGGCTATGCTTAAGTGGTTAAAGAAAAAAATTAAGGAATAACTAATTGTTGAGTATTAGGCGTTGACGAAACATGACACATCCCGAATTTAAGAAATGCGGGATGGAAAAAGATAGACCTCTGATGTAAGCTGAGTTTGCGAAAACCAGCGAAATCGGAGGTCTATCGTGATAAAAGATAAACGAAAGACGGAGGAAAAGCAAGCGAAAGCGGATGAGATGGAAAGTCGCTTGGTGAAGTACCTGAAACCAGTGCTGAGTGAGCTGAACGAGAAAATGGATCGGCGGTTGGTGAAGACCCTGCTGGGATTGGTGATGGCAATCGTTGAGCATCGCCATCGCAATAATGGGCTACTGTTGAGTGAATTGGGAGGATTCTTGCTTGGAGCGGAGGCCTGTCAAGCAGGGACAAAACGGATCAGCAACTTGTTACACAGTCAGAAATGGACAGCAGACGAGATTGAGAAATTCCATTGGGAACAAGCCAGTCAACGGGTAGAAGAACTGCAAGAGCAAGGCGAACGCCCGTTGGTGATCTGGGATGAGAGTGTTCTGGAAAAGTCAGAGAGTTTGAAAGCGGAGAGACTGTGTGCAGTACGTTCAAGCAAAGCCAGACGTCTAAAGTGCATCAAGCCTGGTTTCTTCAATCCACCCGGTGGACGTCCCGTCTGTGTGCCGGGCTTTCACTGGTTGAAAGTCTTGGTAATCGGACACAAGGGTCCACCGACTTTGGCACATATGCGCTGGTGGACTACTCGTGGAGCAGAAGCAAATAAAAAACGGGAGGAAGAAGGTGAAGTTTTTGACCTCATTGATGGTTTATGGAGCAAGGAAGTCATCCACCTTTGGGATCGCGGCTTTGCTGGCAAGCCTTGGTTGACACAAACTTTCCTGCGAGGGGCTCGCTTTATTCTGCGCTGGCCAAAGAACTACCAACTTCTGGATGAATACGAACAACTCAAAAAGCCAGGCGAATTGAGCAAAGCTAAGCGTTCCTGGGATCACCGTCTGGTTTGGGATGCCCGCCGTCGTTGTGAACGCAAAACCGGGATCATCGCTTTCCCCGTTTTCGACCGCACTCATCACCAACCGCTCTGGCTCGTGGTCGCTCGCCGCAAAGGCGTATCGCCTTGGTACCTGCTCACTTCTGAACCTGCCCATTCCCCTGAACTCGCCTGGAAAATCGTTTTCGCTTACGCTCGTCGCTGGCAGATTGAAATGGCGTTGCGCTACAACAAATCTGAACTCGCCTTTGAAAGCCCCAGACTTCTCCAATGGGATGCTCGTCTTAAACTCTTGTCCATTACAGGGTTGGTTTATTCTTTCCTGCTCTCCCTTCTCCATCCCTCTCTTTCTGAACTGCGTGCCTGGCTCTTGCACACGTTTTGCCATCGTACCGGAAAGCGGAGCCAGATCACTCCAACTCCGCTTTATCGTTTACGTTTCGCACTCTCTCTTCTCTGGCTTTCTCACCCCCTTCCCTTCTTCTCCTTTTTATGAGATTCGGGATGTGTCATGTTTTTTTGAATTTACTGCCAGAACCCAGGTACGAATGTTCGCAGTAGCGTATCAATGATCAATGCCAATACAAAATAGTTGCTAAACACACGGTTGTGTACAAAACATACCGTCGAAAACCAACGGGGCCAGATTGGGTATCCTTCGGGAGGTCCGGCAGGACGCGGCTTTGACATGCGTTGGATTGCCGCAACTGCTGGCTTATAAGCAACAAATACCAGCAACATCACGGGAGTAAAGAAATGTGTCACGAATATCAAATAGAGCATGATGATATATGATATGACAATTGCAGCTTATTGTGACGAAGCGTGCCGCGGGTTCACCCACCAATACGGGCAGGGTCCGCACTTTTTTGACTTTATCCTCTTTGAGCTTATCAGTGTGTTTACCTAAATTGATGGTGACAACGTTCAGCCCAATCGGAATGCTGGCAAGGATCACAGCCCACGACCAAAGACCGGTCAATACGAAGTAAACTCCACCGATCATCAACGGTCCCCAAATGATGAAAATGGATAGCTCACCGATGCCCACATATTTCAGTGGGTAGGTATAGAACAATAAAATGAACGCACCAACCGCAAAAAGCCAGATGACAATCGGTGCGAAATTTGTAACAAATAACGCGTACACACCAGAAAGCACTGCGAGCAACCCGCTCACTGCGAACCAGCGTAAATGCGTGGGCTTGTCCCAAAATCCCTGTGCCAGTGGATGTACTCCGTATTGTGTGCGGAAATAGTTATCTTTGTCGATGCCGCGGCTGAAATCGGTGTAATCGTTGATCAGGTTGTTTGTTCCATGTGCGATGAAGAGTCCCAGCGTGAGAATCAACCAGGTCAGGAAATTGAACGGGCTTTTATTGGCATATAGATATTGCCAGGCTAATAGTCCGCCAATCAAACCGGAATATAGTGTGATCGTTCCCACCGCGGAGCGGGTTGCGATAAACCATTTGGAAAGGACATCCAGTGAGTCCCATTCTTTTTTGTCGTCCATTTTGATGAGTTGCGAAAGCGTCTTTCGCCACATTGCAAATGTTGCATTCATAAAATCTCCTTTACCTGAAATCCAACTTTTATAACCCAATTATACAGAATCAATGCGGATTTCACGGTAAATTCTTTTAGCCGCAATTGAATAAGCTGAACAGGCGAACCAGTATGGCAATATAGGGGTTACTTCATACAAATCCGATCCCGGAGGCTATTACAAATGGAACAAAGCGACTTCAAGGTTTATGGATATCGTTGGGTTATTCTGCTGGCGTTCATGGGCATCATCGCCTTGAATCAATTATTGTGGATAACGTTCGCGGCTATCACGACCGACGCCATGCAGTTTTATAAAGTGTCTGACCTTAGCATTGGTTTGCTCTCTTTGATCTTCATGGTTGTTTATGTTTTTGTCTCATTCCCCGCCTCGTGGGTGATCGATACGTACGGGATCCGCGTGGGAGTTGGGATCGGGGCAGCTCTCACCGGGATCTTTGGATTGGTCCGCGGTTTAATGGCTTCAGATTACGGTTGGGTCTTGGTTGCACAGATCGGCATTGCCATTGGGCAGCCATTTATCCTTAATGCCATCACAACGATCGCGGCTCGATGGTTTCCAGCAAGTGAGCGTGCAACCGCCAGTGGGATCGGTTCATTGGCAATCTATCTTGGTATCCTTCTGGGCATTGCGCTTACACCCTATCTAACACTCCATTCAGGAATTCCAGGTATGTTGATGATCTATGGCGAAGCTTCCATAGTTGCCATGTTGATATTTTTCTTCTTTACTCGTGAGCGTCCACCCTCACCACCATGTCCACCGGAACAGGAAGCGCGTTCGCTGGCGCTCGATGGCTTGAACAAGATGATTTGCCAGCGTGACTTTATCTTTCTCATGGTCATCTTCTTTGTAGGGCTGGGTGCCTTTAACGCAGTCACGACTTGGATCGAACAAATCCTCTCGCCGCGAAATTTTTCTGCGACGCAGGCAGGAAATGCAGGTGGCATTATGATCTTTGGCGGAATTCTTGGCGCGGTGATTTTGCCTCTGCTCTCGGATAAATATCGCAAGCGTGTACCTTTCCTCTTGTTGGCAGTGGTCGGCGCGGCTATTGGATTAACAGAAATTACATATGTGACAAGCTATACGTCTCTGCTTATATTCTCGTTCATCTTTGGCTTTTTCCTATTGAGCGCGGGTCCTATTGGTTTTCAATATGGCGCTGAAATCACTTACCCTGCGCCCGAAGGTACATCCAATGGGCTCCTCCTGCTCATGGGACAAATCTCAGGCATTGCATTCATCCTCGGCATGGACTCCTTCAAGTCACCTGTGACAGGATCCATGACGATGCCTCTCCTTGCTCTCATTATTCTTATGATTATCTGCCTGATATTTGGATATCAGCTCAAGGAACCTAAATTGGATAAATCATGAGGAACCTATGCCAAAACTGATCCCCGCAACAGAGCGCATCGCGCGTGCCCGCAAGCTGATTCAACAAGCCAGAGATTTGCCCGTCCCTACAACGGGGCTTGGCAAAAGCGACTTTGCATACATTGCCAACGTCAAAGACCTATTCCGCCAGGCGCGTGATATGGTCAAGTTTATTCCGCAAACTGCGGGTGTCTCTGTTGAAATGAAGGACGAAGTGAAGAAAGTTTATGAAGAGATCGAGCAGGCGAATCGGGAGATATTGTATTGAGCATTGAAGGAAGCTCTTTCCTGCCGCCTCATTCCCCATAATAGTCAAAAAAGGGACAGCCTCTTACCCTGAAAGGTTGTAAAATAGAGCTGGAAAGAAAATCGCAAACTTGTGAACGAAGGAGAGTTTCCCATGACCGACCAGAATCTTCGAGAGCTTCTCGAAAAACTTCATAACGAACTCGAACAAACCGCATCCGTGGATGAAAATGGGCGGGAGATGTTGAGTCATATCAATGCAGATATTCAAAAATTTCTCGATCCATCCGAAGAAGATGACGACACACTTTTCGGTCGGATACAAGACGCGATTGACCTTTTTGAGGTTGACCATCCCGCCATTACTTCAGCGCTCTCTCAGATCTTGAACTCACTGAATAACGCCGGCATATAAAATAAGCATAAATTTAATAGGAACAGCGGACGACGACATCTCGTCCGCTGTTCCTATTAATAATGGCGTAGCTTCTACGTAAACCTAGTTGCTCATTTTGGAACAAATCTCTGTGGGATTTCGTCGAGCGTTGGTTCTTAAATCTTTTTAGGAGAATTCCATGCGCTCAATTCCTGCCTTATTCTTGATTTTGACTCTAACCATTATGGCTTGCGGAGGGACGACTCCGGCGGCTCCTTCTACGCCCCAACCTGCTTCTGTGTCCCAAGCAACATCCACTTCCAAGCCTTCTCTGCCAACCTCAACCCGGACAATTGAATCCACCGTAACGGCGACTGCCACACCGGTTGGTGTCATTCGCGTGGACACACTTGACCAGGAAGTCTATCCCTTCATTGTCAATGGAAAATGCTCACTCGCCGAAGCGATCTTTGCCGCCAACTCTGGCAAGCCGGTGGATACATGCGCCGTCTGGCGTGCTTGACGAATCGGTCATCGAGTTGATGCCCGGTACCTATACATTGACACAACTCGATAAAACTCCACAACAAGCTGAATGGGCATACAGTACACGGACGGTAGGAAATGGGTTACCTGCCATTGTTCATTCAATGACCATTCATGGAAACGGTGCAATCATTCAACGCGATGCATCCGCCGACCCGTTTCGATTCTTTGAGGTGCTCTATGGCACACTGTCAATGAACGACTTGACTCTCCAGGGTGGTGATGTCGGTGAAGACTGGGGAGGCGCGATTTACTCTTTCAATGCTTCCATGTCTTTGGATAACATTAAGTTTTTGAACAATCGGGCAGAGAACGGTGCTGGTTTATATTTTGACCTCGGCGCGTTGGATGTCTCTTACAGTGAATTTTCAAAGAACACAGCCAGCTTTGGTGGTGCGGGTATTTATGTCACAAGTTCAAAAGTGAACATTACATCTGTTACGTTCGATGGGAATACTGGTAATGGCTTTGGTACCGGCATGTATGCGAGTGGAGTCACGTTGTCTGTGGCGGACAGCCTCTTTGTCCGAAACCATAACGATGGTACACGTGGAGGCGGGTTATATGCTGAGCATGTCAACCTCACAGTGACGCGTAGTCAGTTTTATCAAAATCATTCAACCAGGTTTGGAGGCGGGATTTTTGTTGGTAATGCGATAGTAAATGGAACTGATACCAGCGACGGAGACCCTATTGATAATTTTGAGCAATATAACCCCATGTCATCTGACTTGCTCACGTTGGTCCCCGGGCTGGAGGCAACTTTGGAGGCACAACCCAGCGGAGTATTCCAGGAATTGGTCGAAGCTGGCGAGATACATGATTCGTGCTTTGCCAATAACTCCACAGATTTCCCCGGTGACCCCAATTGGACCGCTGCTATTGCTGGCAAGTCAGAAGCAGTTAGCAACTATTGGGGCGATCCTAGTGGTCCTTCAGGGATGGGTCCTGGAAAGGGTGATAATGTTGCGAAGAAGATAACCTTTGCACCTTTTCTAAAGGAGATCCCCGAATATTGTGACCCGACATTGGCAACACAAAAATGATGAAGCGAAAGGAGAATGAGGCAACTCATTCTCCTTTTTTATTGCTCTGGTAAATCGCGGTATGATTGCTTCATGATCATTTGGCGAAGGATAGGTACTGTTCTTTTGGTCTTATTGCTGAGTAGTTGTGTTGTGCAGACTCGGACTCAACAGCCAAAGCAGGAGAAAATTCCCATGAAAGAATCCATAATCGCCGACGTGTTGAGTGTGCAGGTAACTGGTAAATCGAATGCCTATCAATTCGGTGTGGAAATTTCCAGCCCGGACACAGGTTGTGATCAATATGCCGATTGGTGGGAAGTATTGAGCGAAGACGGGCAGTTGTTATATCGTCGTGTGCTATTGCACAGCCATGTGGACGAACAACCTTTTACGCGTTCAGGTGGACCTGTGTCGATCGCGTCAAATACAGTTGTTTATGTCCGCGCACATATGAATGCGAGTGGGTATGGTGGCAGTGTATTGAAGGGTACAGTTGCAAATGGATTTAAAGTTGTTGCTTTAGAGTTTGACTTTGCGTCAGAAGTTGAATCACAGCAACCATTGCCGGAGGGTTGTGCATTTTGATTTTTGTTTGGGGTGATAGAATCAAAGTGACATAACAGGAGCTTTCATGCAAACATCGCAGTTTCGGGGACGGTATTTCAGGATACTATATTTCTTTGCGGGGGTAATTGCACGTTTTATTCTATGGGAACTTGTCATCGCCAGGATCGGCTTACGCAAATGGACTCGCCGCACGCGTGCCGAACGTTTTCGACGCGAGGCGGTGCGCTTCCGTGGGTTGGCGCTTCGTATGGGTGGGGTGATGATCAAAGTAGGGCAGTTCCTGTCTTCACGTTTGGATGTGCTTCCCCAGGAAGTTACGGACGAGTTGGCGAATTTGCAGGATGAAGTCCCAGCAGAAGCCTATGCTGATATCAAGGAATTAGCTGAGCAGGAATTGGGTGCGCCGCTCACCGAAAAGTTCGAGTGGTTTGACGAGAGTCCGCTTGCAGCCGCCTCGTTAGGTCAGGTTCACCGCGCCAGATTGAAGGTCGAGGATGACGCGGGCGGATTCCGAAATGTCGTCGTGAAGGTTCAGCGTCCGCACATCGCCTCCATCGTGGATGTGGACCTGTCTGCCCTTAAACGGGTTGGCAACTGGCTGATGCGTTATCGTCCCGTCCGTGAACATGCGGATGTGCCCGCGTTATTGCGTGAGTTTTCCAGCACGGTATTGGAAGAGATCGATTATGTGAACGAAGCAGGGAACGCAAAGATTTTTTTCGAGAACTTCAAAGATGAGCCCGATGTGCATGTGCCGCGTATTGTGATGAGCCTTTCGACTTTGCGCGTGCTGACATTGGAGGATGTGTTTGCCATCAAGATCACGGATTACGCAGAGATCACAAAGGCGGGAATTGATCGTGGGGACGTGGCGAATAAATTGCTGGATACGTATCTCAAACAGATTTTCGAAGACGGTTTTGTTCATGCCGACCCGCATCCGGGAAATTTGTTTGTAACGCCGTTGGATAGCGAAGAAGGAGAGCCGCGTCGCTGGCAGTTGACCTTCGTGGATTTTGGCATGATCGCCCGTGTGCCAGAAGGTGTGCGTGATGGTCTGCGTGAGATGTTGATCGGTGTTGGAACAAAGGATGCCGCTCGTGTTGTGGGTTCGTATCAACAATTGGGAATGTTGCTGCCAGGTGCAGACACCAAATTGATCGAGCAAGCTGAAGCACAGGTCTTTGATCGTTTCTGGGGAATGTCCATGAGCGAATTGCGCAAGACCAATCCTGATGAGTTGCGCAAGTTTGCTCATCAATATCGCGACCTGATCTTTAGTATGCCGTTCCAGGTGCCGAACGATCTCATCATGCTGGGACGTACAGTGGCGATTTTATCGGGTATGTGCACGGGGCTAAATCCCGATTTCAATTTGTGGGGTCAGCTTGCGCCGTACGCACGCAAGTTGATCGAACAGGAAGCAAAAACAGGAATTGGCGATTGGCTCGAAGAACTTGGGAGTATGTTGCAGGCGCTGATCGCTTTGCCGTCACAAGCCAGCCGTGTGTTGGCACAAACGGAAAGTGGCGGACTGATGGTGCAGTCTCCACAGATGAGCCGAGATATGAAGTCTCTCACTCGTTCTGTCGATAGGCTGACAGGCGGGTTGATTTTTATCGGTCTGCTGATCGGTGGTGTGATGTTTTATAACGCTGGGAATGTCATGTATGGGCAGGGGATGTTGGGCGCGGCGTTGATATCGTTGTTGTGGGTTTTGTTTTCGAGAAAAGAGTGACTCTGGAGTCCATCAGCTTGCTGATGGAGTTACACGGACAGTAAGCTGTCCGACTCCAGAGATTAAATCAATAGAGACAACAAGGCAATTCCCCTTTGCTTTGTTGTCTCTTATATTGTTAGCGATAAAACGTTTACGCTTTTTCGTCTATCTTCTTGATGACGTGGTCAAGCATGCCGCGCATGGCTAATAACATTTCACGGCGGGCGGCATGGCGATGCTCCACAAAGCCTTCAGGTAGAAGTCCCTTTACCGCTTCACGCATTTCCTTACGAGCCTTTTTATAATGCTCGCGGGTTTCTTCGGGGATTTGCTCTTTCCATTTCTTTTCATGTTCTGTCATAGGATACTCCTTGCTCTGTTTTTATTATAGCACTTTGGCGTATCTTCGGCTGGTTCTCTAAACTGCGTTTCATTATTCTCTCGGAGAGCCCAATATTTCCCAGTTCTTTTCTTTTGCCAGGGTATTTAGCCTGTTGTCAGGATAAACAGCAATTGGATTTCCAACCATATTCAACATATAACTGTCCGTGATGGAATCGCCATATGCGTAACTCGAAGCCCAATCCACATCCCAGCCTCGTGATTTGACCAACTCCTTGTACCTTGGTTACTTTGGTCTCTCCGCTAATCAAGGGTGGAATGGTTTTCCCTGTATATTTACCATCTTTGAACTCTGGTTGTGTGCCAATCGCACCATCTGCCCCGATGATGTTCTTGAAAATTTCGGCGCATTCAATAAACATCCCAGAGACAATGACAACTTTATGTCCCTTTGATTGATGGTCTCTCAATCGCTTGAAGACATCTGAACGTTCGGTGGGTAGCAGATAATCCTTCAGCAGCCACGTCAACGCGGCGTTGGCTTCTTCTTGATTAAGCCCTTCCAACATGCCGCTTAAGTAGACAAGCAGGGAGTGTTGCATTTTTGCGCAACTCATAAGCTTGATTTTGTACAACAGATAAGCCGGGGCAATGTTTGCATAATATCGTCTTGCGAAGAATTTGCGGTTATGCTCGGATGAGTATTTCATCAGTCCGCGCCCAAATTGCCCCGTGTATAGAGTTCCGTCCGCGTCAAATAAAGCGACGATCATATATTCTCCTCAATTTTTGGAATCAATCAGCTTGCTGATTGGTGTTTCAAACTGAATGCAGAATCTAACATATCATACCCGAAATGGATGTGATTGAAATGCAAAATAAAAAATCGTGTACCCCGCACGCCACATAAGGTGTTTGTATAAAGGAGTGTGCGGGGTGTACAATTTACTACAATCCCAACCCAAAGGAACCAAATGAACAGCACTTTAGTGAATGCAATTGAAGTTTCGCATCTTCGTCGTGTTTTTACATCACAGATCGGCGTGATCAAACGCACCGCGCGGGAAGTGGTTGCTGTGGACGATGTCTCTTTCGAGGTGCAGGAGGGTGAATTGTTCGGACTTCTGGGTCCCAATGGAGCCGGCAAAACGACTACGATCAAGATGTTGACCACGCTTCTCATTCCAACGCTTGGGTCTGCTTCCGTTAAAGGATTTGATGTCGTCGCCCATGCCAATGACGTGCGCAAACGAATCGGATTTATCTTCGGCGGCGAGCGCGGCTTGTATTGGCGTCTTTCAGGGATCGATAATCTGCGTTATTTTGCAAGTCTTTATAACATTGATTACGACGTCACCAAAAAACGGATTCCCTATCTGCTCGACATGGTCGGCTTGAACGGACGCGGTGACGAAAAAGTACAGGGTTATTCACGCGGCATGAAACAGCGTCTGCATGTGGCACGCACATTGCTGCACGACCCGGATATCCTTTTTCTCGACGAGCCAACGCTGGGACTCGATCCTGTCGGCGCACGTGAGTTCCGTCAGGTGATTCTAGGTTTGCAGTCGGAGAAGAAAACAATTCTCCTGACTACGCATTACATGTTCGAAGCCGATGCGCTCTGCGACCGTATTGCCATCATCAATCATGGACGTATCATTGCCAGCGACACTCCAAGTGGACTCAAGACTCACGTCAGCGATTTGAATGTCGTCGAGGTGGAAACCTTTGGCGCGCCGGAAAGTATTATTGAAAAATTGCGTGTCGCTGCCGTTTGCGGATGCGGTATCCGTTGAGGAGCAGGGACAAAAGCAAATGTTGCTGATTCAGACGTCCCGTGGGGCGGAGGCGGTGCCTGATGTCATGTCCGCGCTTGAAGGGTTGAGAGTCGGTCGTGTCATCGTCCGCGAACCAACTTTGGAAGATGCTTATGTGAGACTTGTTGGAGGTGCGGCATGAACATTCGTGTTTTGATTAAGTACTGGCGAACAATTCTGGTTGTTGCAGAGATGACTCTCCGGCAACAATTAACGGACGGCTTTATTATCTTTACTGTTCTTTTTCAGCCGATCATCATTGCTCTGCTTGGATTGTGGATGCTTCAAGGTAAAGGTGAAGATGCGGCGATGTTCGTTGTTGTCGGCAGTGGACTCACGGGATTATGGTCGAGCTTGCTTTTCATTTCAGGCAACAGCATCGGCGCTGAAAGATGGAGCGGGACACTTGAGTCGCTTGTTGCCATCCCAACTCCGTTTGAAGTAGTTGTCTTTGGGAAGAATCTGGCGAATGTCACGCAGTCTCTGGCTCCATGGTGCTTGGGTATTTTGTTGCGGTGTTCGCGTTTGGTTACTCGCTTCAAATTCAACAGCCGATGCTTTTCTTTGTGTCCATCCTTTTTTCTGTCGTTGCATTCATCAGTTTTGGTCTCATCATCGCGCCGATCTTTGTAATGAATCCGGGTGTGCGTGCCTGGCAGAATGCGATGGAATTCCCCGTATATGTTTTGTGCGGATTTCTCTTCCCGGTAGCGCTTCTTCCCGGTTGGACAACTCCCGTCTCTTACCTGTTTCCTCCTTATTGGGCGGCAGTCGCTCTTCACGGGACCTCGACAGGTGGCGCGTCGTTAAATGAAACTTTCTTCGCATGGGGCATGATGCTCCTCTTTTCCGTCATTGACCTTCTCATCGCCTCACGCTTGTTCAAACTCATGCTCTTCAAAGCCCGCGTCGATGCCACGCTTGGAATGGAATAAAGAATCGTCGCGCTGAGCGGAGCCGCACGGTCGTTGTGCGGCGCAGACGAAGCGCAGCTGTCGTGAAACGAGATCTCTTATGAAAACTCTTACCAACAACCTCCGTCTTTTCTGGCAGGGCGCGTTACTTTCCTATGTTGCCCTCTTCCATTGGATGCGTCCAATTCAATACATGGCATCGAAGATACTCATGCCTTTGTCGCAAATGTTCTTCTTTGTATATTTGGGAACCTATGCGACCGGCGCAGATAATGCCACGTTTTATATTGTTGGCAACGCACTCCAGATCGCGGCAGTCAGCGGAATCTATGGCATGACCATGAGCATCGGCGGCGACCGTGATAACGGTACCCTCGGTTATATCTTCGGCACGCCTGCCAATCGTCTAATTGTTTTTATGGGACGCGCCTTCATGAACATCATGGATGGTGCTCTGGGTGTAGTGATCGCATTTACCTGGGGCGTTGTTCTTATGGGACTGGACCTGTCGCACACCAATATTCCCGCGCTTGCGTTGACCATTCTTGTCACTACCATTAGCACCTGCGGACTTGGGTTGTTGATGGGTTGCCTCGCACTTATCACGGTCAATGTGATGTTCGTAAATAATTTTGTTTATTTTCTGTTGCTCATCTTTTCTGGCGCAAATATTCCCATTGCCCAACTTCCGGTATGGGTACAAATGATCTCGTATGCGCTTCCATTGACGCGCGGGATTGCCGCAGCGCGTTTGCTGGTTGGCGGCGCAGGCTTACTGGAGGTCACTCCGCTTCTGTTGGGCGAATTGGGTGTGGGTCTCGTATACTTTTTTGCAGGTTATATTTTGTTTGCGGTGTTTGAAGTGGTAGCGAAACGACGAGCACTGGAAGTGTTTTAGAGAATTAGTTACTCACCTTACGCCCCTAACATGATTCCCGAGCAAGCGAAGGGTTCTACGATAGTCGGGGTTCTTCGCTCAGAACGACATGGTGTACGATAAATTATCAAAAAGTCCCTTCTCAATCGAGAAGGGATTTTTTATTTATGGTGCTGGCTCTGTTGTAGCAGTAGGAGGCACGCTTGTACTTGTCGCCGCGCTGGTTGTGGCTGTAGGGGCTGAGCCTCCCACCACGATGATCACATAGACCTCGTTGCCGAAGAATTGTCCGCCTGCAGTGGACATACGCCAATTGCCTTGAGCCGCGCCGCTTTTACTTGGTGCGGTCATTGGTACGGAAATATCATATTGCGCGCCCGATGCAACGGAGGATGAAAGTGTGACTGTTGCGCCTCCCATGGCATCTCCGCCTGTTGTCGCAAATTTAAATCCTGCGTCCCAGGCACATGAACCTGAATTTAATACTTTCCATGTTTTGGTGAAAGTTTGCCCCGCGGTCATTTGTGTATTATCGGGAATGGTTACGTCACTCACGAATGTAAGTCCGTAACAGGATGCTGTCGATGCAGTGGTGGGTGCTGATATAGCGGGTTGTGTATTTTCGCTGGCTGTAAATGGAGCGAAGGTTGGTGAAGCTGTCAGGGTTGGAAAAGGCGTACTTGTTGGCGCGGCAAGCGCGGTCTGAGTCAGATCCGCAGAGAATGTCCCCACGGCTTGAGTCTGTATTTCAGGCACGCTCAAAGTTGGTGTTGGCGAAGGCTCACCACTTCCACAGGCAGAGAGCAGGATGACACTTGTCAACATTAAAGTTGCTATTAATCGAAATCTAAGCATTGTTTCTCCTTTCAAAAGAGACGCTATTTTACATGG
The DNA here is from genome assembly GCA_963730175.1 of uncultured Chloroflexia bacterium. Taxonomy (GTDB): domain Bacteria; phylum Chloroflexota; class Anaerolineae; order Anaerolineales; family Villigracilaceae; genus Defluviilinea. Next base: position 24,607 of record CAVSRF010000025.1, read on the forward strand.
CATTCCCCTAACGCATAACGGACGATTACCCTACATTGTTCCTATTATGAGCGTGCTATAATCTTCGACTGTGATTTACCCGCTTATATAAACCATGTCCCATCAAAAATCTCTTCAACAAATCTTTGCAGAACTTCCGTCTCCTTTTCGTAGTGCAGATGTTCCCGGTGTTTCGATCAATGGAATTTCGATTGATAGTCGTGCCGTGCAACCTGGTCATCTTTTTGTCGCGATGAAGGGCGGCAGTACGGATGGGCACGATTACATCCAAAAAGCGATTGATAACGGCGCCGTGGCTGTTGTGGGGGATAAGGATATAAGCGGACTCTCCGTCCCATATATTCGACTCGAAAACCCGCGTCGTGCTCTGACGTGGATAGCTGGCGCGTTCCACGATTGGCCCGGTCGCAAACTGACAGTGATCGGCGTCACCGGCACGGACGGCAAAACGACGACGACCAACATTCTTTATCAGATACTGCTCGCCGCAAAGATCAAGGCTGGCATGATATCAACGGTCAACGCGGTGATCGGCAATGAAGTGTTGGATACCGGATTCCACGTCACGACGCCGGATGCGCACGATGTACAACGCTATCTTGCAAAGATGGTCGAAGCAGGCTTGACGCATGTTGTGCTGGAAACAACTTCTCATGGCTGGTCACAATACCGCGTGGATGCGTGTGAGTTCGACGTGGGTGTGGTTACGAATATCACACACGAACACATGAACGAACACGGCACGTACGAAAATTATCGCGCCGCAAAAGCCAGATTGTTCTCAAGCCTCGAGATTACAAAGGATAAGCCGCAAGGGAATCCACGCCTGGGTGTTATTAATCGAGATGATGCCAAATCCTTTGATTATTTGAACGACTTTATCAAGGTCAATAAATTGAATTACGGATTGGCGGAGAATGCAGATGTTCGCGCAATGAATATTTAATATAGCCCGTCAGGAGATCCATTTCACTGCCAGAGTAAAGATTTTCAAGTGGATGTGACAAGTAAGCTGGTTGGCGCATATAACGTTTCGAACTGCCTCGCGGCATTGACTGTGGCTGTCTATGGCTTGCATATCGAACCCGAAGTTGCCGCACAGGGAATTGCTTCTCTTGAAGGAATCCCGGGTCGCATGGAGCGGATCGACATGGGACAAAACTTCACTGCCATTGTGGATTTTGCCCATACTCCAAACGCATTGAAAGTAACTCTGAAGCAGCTCACGAAACTGTTCTCCCTATGGGAGAAGGGTTAGGGATGAGGGACAGTCATCGTTGTCTTCGGCTCTGCAGGTTTACGCGACAAAGAAAAACGCCGCATGATGGCAGAGACATCTGCCGAGTTGGCTGATCTCACTGTGTTGACTGCCGAAGACCCGCGTACCGAATCGCTGGAGGGAATTCTTGAGGAAATGGCGGCAGGCGCGAGGTCAAAGGGCGGACGCGAGGGCGAAACGTTTTGGCGCGTCGCAGATAGGGGAGAAGCAATCCGTTTTGCGCTGACGTTGGCGCGTCCTGGTGACATTGTGCTCTCGTGTGGAAAAGGGCATGAGCAGTCCATGTGTTTTGGCGCGACCGAATACTTATGGGATGACCGCGTTGCCATGCGTTCTGCGTTGGCAGAATATTTGAAAGTGGACGGGCTGGCGATGCCTTATTTACCGACAAGTGATAAATCGGAAGACAGAGTGGCTTAAATGATGGAAATAAAACCCGTTACCTTACAAGGCAAACATGTCCGACTTGAACCCATGACCGAAGCACACACGGCGGGATTGGCTGAGATCGGTGTAGGTCAGCCGTTTTGGGATTTTATGGTTTACGGAAATATGGAAACCGAAGAGGATATGCGCGGCTGGGTCAGGCAAATCCTTGCCCGTGCAGAAAAAGGGACAGACCTTCCCTTTGTGGTTGTGCATCTTGCGTCAGGTCGTATTGCCGGTGCGACACGTTATCTAAATATCATGCCGAATGACCGCGGGCTTGAGGTGGGCGGCACATGGTATGGAACCGAATTCCAAAGAACAGCCGTGAACACCGAATGTAAATATCTTTTATTGACTTACGCTTTTGAAACTTTGAAGTGTATCCGGGTGCAGATCAAAACCGATTCGTTGAATGAGCGTTCACAAAAAGCCATCGAACGCATCGGCGCAAAAAAGGAAGGTGTGCTTCGCAACCATATGATCCTGCCAAATGGGCGGATTCGTCATTCGGTGTATTACAGCATTTTGGATTCGGAATGGAGTGGGGTGAAGAAGAAATTGGAAGAGATGCTGGTAAAGTATTAAAGAGATGCTTGTTGGCTGGTTGAATTATCCAAGCTGTTGAAGTTGAGATAATTCGATATAACAGCCACAACACGATAACAGCCCCAAAGAATACATAGGATTGCAAAAAATTGAAATATGTGTCTGCAAAGATGCGGGTAAAGTTTAACCTTTGACTTGTCAGAAAGAATGCGATCAGAAGATATGCGCTGGTGATATTTCCCCGCTACTTTTTGCGAAACACAAATCGGCGTAATCAAGGCAAAGATGGGTAGGAGAATACCGTAGTGATGTTCCCATGCGATCGGGGAAGAGATGGTCAGGCTGAGGATGAGCACGGCGAGATCGAAAGCACTCGCTTTTTGCTTCCTTCTCCATAACAATGCTAGCCCCAGAATAACAATCGCGCTAATGACTGTTACTGCGTAGACGGTTGGGTTGAAGGGAGGAAATCCGTCGGCATGCCATTTGAGATTATCCCCGTTGAAAAGGAGCCGATTCATTAATCCGTTGACAGATTGGTTGGGGAAGAAGGCTTCTCCCTGCCTGCTCAAAAAGGACATGACCGGCAGATAATCAATATAATTTGCAAATCCATACATCCCAATGGATGCAAGCGTTAGTCCTGCAAATGTTATTCCGCTTGTTCCTACAAACAGCCACTCTTTTCGGATCAGCCCCCATAGAATGACAACTGCCCATTGCGGTTTGATGGCGCAACATATTCCAAGAAGAATGCCTGAAAACCAGGGCTTTTTCCATTGCCACGCCAGAAGCGACATGGCAACCAGCATCGTTATTGCCGTTTGGATTTGTCCAAGTGTGTAGGATTTGGCGAGAGGATAGAAAGTGATCGTGATGGCGACAACAGGAATCAGCGATGAAAGACCGACGCTTTGATCCTCCGCCTCTGCGGTTTGATTTAACGTTGTTCGATGACTTTCCCGGAAGATAAGCCATGAAGTTATGCCAGTAAGGATCACAAACCACCAGGATGCCGTATTCAATACCTGAAACAGAGTCTCTTGTGATATGTTGGCAATCCGTTGAAGCAGGTCGAGCGGCAATAAACTGCTTAATGGATACTGGAACTTGGTGTGATCGGTGAAGAATAGCTTCGAATATATGGGGACGTCTGGATGCTCGCGCAGGTGTTCAATCGCTTTATACATTGGTCCCCATGAGTCCTGCCACGAATCTTGTTGTAGATACCGCAAGCCGTAAACGCCAGCCGTTTCTTTTTCGCGGGTGAGGGCAAATAAAGCCAGGCTGAAAAGAACGCTATTCAATAAAAATAGCATCGATAGAGTGAAAGTCCATTTACTGAGTTTTGGTTTAGTCATTTAATGATTCGCTGGGAAAAGTTTGTTATGGCTTTCTTTGTTGTTTTCACGGCGGCTTTACGATTTGCGATTATACCCTCTCGATTGCAGTCGCATCCCAACCAGCAATGCTTCTACGGGGTCCAGCACGACGCGTTTTGCTAGGGGCACTTACGACAAGCAGGGCTCATTGCCTTGTAAATAGTTCGTCAAATTCAGCCATGGAAGTGTTGAATGCTCGTGTGCTTAACTCGTTCAATGGTAACAACGCCAGTTTCTCTGAAATGACTTCTATTCCCCAGGGACCTGTGTAACCCATATTGATCACGCAATTGATAAAACCTTTGATGTCATATTCACCTTCTCCGCAGAAGCTTCTATTGGAAGGATCGTGATTAGGGCTTCCGGGCAGAATTCCGTCGTTAAGCTCGACATTTGTCAAATACTTCAAGGGGATACGACTTATTTCATCATAAGTCATGCCAAGATTAGCTACCTGATAAATGTCGATTATTAAACCACCGTTTTTCACTCCTGCTGTTTCGACCATGGATAATGCGTCTTTGATATTGTTAATCATGGCGCACCCCATGATTTCAAAGCCGATCGTCGCGCCGTAATTCTCCGCGTCTGCGCATAACGCCGCAAACGACTCGATGACGTGGGGCATGGGAGATGTCGAGTTGTAAAAGTCGCCTACTTTGACATGCTTTGCGTGAAGTATTTCAGAAGCTTCAAGCAGTCTTTTCTTGCGGCTGTCTGATTCTGCCTTCCTTGCGCCATCAAGAAACCAGTCGTTGATGAACTCCAACTCGACGTGTTTTATACCATTGTCGTCAAGAATCCTTTTCATTTCTTTAAGCGTTCTATACTGGAGAATATGCTCCAGATCAGTATGCCAAATTCCAATACCTTTAAAGCCAGCTTTGGCAGAAGCTTCCACCCTGTCCCTGAAATCAAATCGACTTATTTCACCCTGACCAGGGAATACTCCTGCAGTCGTCCAGTATAAATTCATGAATTCTACGTTGTTCATATGATTGTCCATTCAAAACATTTCGAAAGATCAATAGTGGGCACAACAGAAATTATCGAAGTTCATTATGCGGGTATGTGCTGAATGACTTTTGCGTTACTTCACTGATGGGGACTCGTGGCGCGGGGACGGATAAAAGCCGGTGCGAGGAAAACTGCTTGAGATGGGGTCACAGAATCCCTAGCGTATAACGCACGTTGTGTTAGGTAGAAACCTCTTGTCTCGCATTCTGTTTTATTCGAGCATTGTACTATCAAGTCCTAGTAACCAAAGCTTATCCCATCCCGCAGATGACCTTTGACCTATTACGATGATTTCACCATTGAGTCCTTGTTCTAGTCCCATGAACCCGTCATAATTGCTGGAACCAGCAAAGGTTTTTGACCACCGCATATTTCCCTCGCTATCTGTTTTGATCAACAACCCATCGCCAGGCAAATACACTGCAATAAGAAAACCTCCGTCTGACAATTGGATAAGTGCACACGCTGCACCCCTAGAATAAGATCGTATCCACTCAACATTGCCGTTGACATCTGTTTTTAGAAGCCAGGTTCCATTATTCACTCCCGCAACCACAAAACTGCCATCGTGCAATTGGATTACATCCCAAACATAGGTATAAGAGTTATGAGAGCAGACAATTTTCTTTTCCTCTGCTTGTTGGATGTTTTCATCTAAGCATAGGTTTCTATCCCAAACATAGTTTCCGCTTTTATCGGTTTTGGTTATATGTGTTCTACTCTCGGAAGACCTATCAGGATACTCACTAACAACAATATAACCTCCATCTATGGTCTCAGTTACTCTGCCTGATGTGCCCATTGATGTAAGGTGAATTAGATTCCCATCATGATCTAAATATGGAATCTTGCCTGCTTTTTTAGCAATAGCCTGACCTGACATCCAGTTACCTTCTTGGTCTAGTATCATCATGAAGAGAGATTTTTAAACAATCCAGAATACAGATCATATTCCTGACCCATGATTACGTAGCCATCTTTGGGAGTTTGGCGGGCTAACAAACAACTAAACCCAGTGCTATCGTGTCGAATCTCTTGGCGTAGTTCTTGCTCAAAAGAGGACTCCCACTCTTTTTCTCCTGATGCATCCAATTTCAGTATCCAACAACCAGAATTTACAGAACCAGTAATAAGGTAACCACCATCCCTTGTGGAAGTAATAAAGCGTCCTGTTTCATGACCTGTCGAGCTACCATACGTTCTAGTATAAATCACCTCTTTATCGAGCGGTTCTATAAATACATCCCCGTTACTCGTGATACACTGACGCGGATAAGTATTTTGAATCCAACCTCCTACATAGCATTCTTCAAAGCTGGAGATTTTCACGGGTGTTGATGTAGGATTTGCTGTTACAGTGGGGATTTGTGTGGGTTGAGATGTCTGAAGGGGTGTCTCAAAAGCAATAGGCGTTCCCGTCGGGGCAGTACATCCAATTAATAGCATAGCCATTATCATCCCGGCCAGATTTTGTAGCCATTTCCGACAGATCATTAATTGTTCCTTTGCATAGCACTCTGCTGCCTAACTATGTTTTAATTTGAAACCCGAAACTTTACCTTTGCGTACTGATGTCAACGATCAATTCCCCGGCGTTGTCGTGCAGACCCACATCACCGTCGTTGATGCGCAGCCAGAGCGTTCCAAGCTGTTCTACAGTCAGGGTGGTATTTCTCCCTATGCCAAAGGTTTGGCTGCCGATTTTTCCGATCAGGCTCCCGGTTGGAAAGATCGGCAATGGCTCAACGCACTGAGACGCAGGCATTGCTGCTGCACAAACATAACCGCCTCCTTCACCGGAATTGTAGGGTTGAACGCCAGACCAATGAGTCCATTTGCCATCGGTGACTTCAATGTTTACCTTCATACCGGGTGTAACTTGTACTCCGGTGGATTGCCATCCCTGATCGGCGTATATGGTTGCAGTGGTTTGTCCACTATCTGTTATCTGTCCGCCCAACAAAAAATAGGTAGTTAAACCTCCTATTATGGCGGTTGTACACAAAATAATTATTACAAGCACGCCTGTTAGCACACCGCCGGTAAACCACCAATGTTTGTTGTTCATTAATGCATTCTCCTACTCTAATTTTGGGGGCGTGTGGAATTATTCTGTATAATATCCTTAATATGGATTATATATCCACGCCTGTCAAAAATAAATTATCAGATGACGGGTTTCTGTCGGACAAACATCACTCTCGACGGGTGACGATATGAACAGGGCAAAATCCGTCTGACAAGATATACTTTATCCACGAAGGAGTTTGTATGAAACATTTTCTCGCAGTATCAGACCTGACTTCGGAAGAAATCCAGGATTTGCTTGATTTGGCGATCCGGCTGAAGAAGGAGTATTTTCAGAAAGGCAACCCGCCATTGTTCAAAGGCAAGGTGCTGGGAATGATCTTCCAGAAACCCAGCTTGCGGACGCGTGTCTCGTTCGATATGGCGATGCGCCACATGGACGGTGACGCGCTGTATCTCTCGCCAAGCGAGATTGGTCTTGGCAAGCGCGAGTCCATTGCGGATATTGCGCGCGTCCTTTCGGGATATGTCCATGGGTTGATGGCACGGACTTTCGATCATGCGCACGTGTTGGAGTTGGCGAAGTGGTCTGAAGTTCCAGTGGTCAACGGCTTGAGCGACTACAATCATCCCTGCCAGGCGATGGCGGACGCGATGACCATTCAGGAGAAATTCGGTCAAGCAAAAGGCTTGAATGTCACATATGTGGGAGATGCGAACAATGTGGTTGTTTCGCTGATCCATGTCTGTGCCAAGTTGGGTTGGAATTTCACCGTTGCAAACCCGGAAGGTTATGAACTAAACGCGAAAGCTGTAGGGATCGCAAAGGATATTTCAGAGGAAACCGGATCCAAGCTAAACTTCCTGCGTGACCCGCATGAAGCAGTTAAGGGTGCGCAGGTGATCTATACCGATACATGGACCTCGATGGGGCAGGAAGAGGAAACCGCCAAGCGCGAGAAGGTATTCCCACCGTATCAAGTCAATCAGAAACTGGTCAGCGAGGCGGATAAGGATGTGATCGTGATGCACTGTCTCCCGGCGCATCGCAACCACGAACTGACCGACGAGGTGGCAGATGGTCCGCATTCGGTCATTTTCCCGCAGGCGCATAACCGTCTCCATGCACAGAAGGCAGTACTGGCTCGTTTATTTGGTGTAGCGTAAAGAGTTCCGGTGGTTGAGTAGGCGGTGTTCGTCCGCCGTATCGAAACCACTCGTAAGCAGAATAATTCTTATTAGTGGTGGTTTCGATATGCCCTTCGCAGCAATCGCTCAGGGCTACTCAACCACCGGGTGATAAAGGTAATTTAATGAATACAAAAGACTTTATAGCTTTAGAAGAACAATATGGCGCGCACAATTATCATCCTCTCGATGTGGTTATTGAAAGAGCAGAGGGTGTGTGGGTTTATGATGTGGATGGAAAAAAATATCTCGATTGTCTTTCGGCGTATTCCGCTGTCAATCAAGGACATATCCATCCTGAGATTTTGAACGCGTTGTTGGAACAGGCGAAGAAGGTTACGCTTACTTCCCGCGCCTTTCGTAACGATCAACTCCCGTTTCTCTATAAGGAACTTTCTGAGATGACGGGTTATGAAATGTCTTTGCCCATGAACAGTGGGGCAGAGGCGGTTGAGACCGCGCTCAAGCTGGCGCGCAAATGGGCATATCAGGTCAAGGGTGTGCCGCGTCATCAGGCGGAGATCATCGTTGCCGCGGGTAACTTCCATGGGCGTACGATCTCCATTGTTACCTTTTCAACCGAACCGCTGTATCGTGATGACTTTGGTCCGTTCACGCCTGGGTTTGTTACGGTCAAATATGGTGATGCTTCAGCTATTGAAAAGGCGATTACATCGAATACCGCCGCGGTGTTGCTTGAACCCATTCAAGGTGAAGGCGGCGTCATCATTCCCCCGGCTGGATATTTGAAACAGGTTGCCGAGATTTGCAAAAAAAATAATGTTCTCTTCATGGCGGATGAAATTCAAACGGGTCTTGGTCGGACCGGGAAGCTGTTCGCGTGTCAACATGAAGACGTCCGCCCCGATGTGACGATCATCGGCAAAGCGCTGTCTGGAGGCTTTTACCCCGTCTCGGCTGTGCTGGCAGACGCGGCTCTTCTTGGATTGTTTACGCCGGGCGAGCACGGATCCACTTTCGGTGGGAATCCGCTTGGGGCGGCAGTAGCCCGCGCCTCGTTACGCGTGATCCGAGATGAAAAATTGGCGGAGCGTTCTGCGCAATTAGGCGAATATTTTATGGAGCAGTTGACGGAGATTCCGAGTCCGCATGTAAAGGAAGTACGCGGCAAGGGTTTGCTAATTGGTGTTGAGTTAAAGCCCGAAGCAGGTGGTGCGCGTCGTTTCTGTGAGGCGATGCAGGCGAAGGGTATCCTTGCCAAGGAGACGCATGATAACGTTATCCGTTTTGCGCCGCCGCTCATCATTGATAAGGCAACCATCGATTGGGCATTACCGTCCATTCGTGAAGTGTTGAATATGAAGTAGTTATCTTAGATTTCCAAAGTTTTTGAAACTTCGGAAATCTAGCGTGGAGGTTTCCTATGAACATTGGAATTCCAAAAGAGACACGTCCCTATGAGTATCGTGTTGGTCTTTCGCCGGCTGGAGTGGAGATTCTGATCCAGAATGGGCATCAGGTTTACGTCGAGCATGAAGCGGGGATGGGGGCGGGCTTTAGCGATCTCGAATATGAAACAGCAGGCGCGCGTATATCCTATTCATCGGATGAGGTGTTTCGGCCGCGCGAGACTTCCTGCTCAAAGTGGCGAGACCTACCAAGGATGAATTGGATTGGCTGCGTCCCGGTACAACGGTGGCTGGTCTGTTACACCTTGCGTCAGCACGTCGCGACAAAGTGGATGCGCTACTGGAAAAGAAGATCACATCTCTTGCTTATGAACAGATCGAGTTGGCAGACGGCTCTCTCCCGGTATTGCGCCCATTTAGTGAAATCGGCGGAAGTATGACCGCAACCCTCGCGGCTCGCTTTCTCCAAAACAATCGCGGCGGGAAGGGGATTCTTCTTGGCGGCATACCAGGCGTTCCGCCTGCCGAGGTTGTGATACTGGGAAGTGGTGTGGTCGCCAAATATGCGGCAAGGGCTTTTCTGGGGTTGGGTTCACATGTGACCGTGATCGGTAATGATCTTGCTGGGCTGCAAAGGATGCATGAACATCTTCCCAGTGTTGTTACGATGATCTCGACCAAACGAAATATTGAGAAGGTCACTGCATACGCTGATGTGGTGGTGGGTGCTGTCCTGATATCTGGTCAGCGTTCTCCCATCATCGTTACACGTGAGATGGTACAAAACATGAAACCGCGTTCGGTCATTATCGATGTCAGTATCGATCAGGGCGGCTGTTTTGAAACATCCCGCCCGACCACGCACGAACTTCCCATTTATGTGGAGGAAGGCGTAACGCATTATTGTGTTCCCAACATGCCAAGCGTTGTGGCTCGCACTGCCACACATGCTTTCGTGAATGCGTCAGTGCCATATATTCTGGAGATCGCCAACAAAGGGTGTGAAGCTTCGCCATTGCGGCAGACCCATCACTCGAAATGGGAATTAACACACATAATGGAAAACTCGTCCATCTGACTCTTCTTGAGGAGGGCAACGATGGACTGGAATAGCATTTACCAATCACGGATCGTTTCCCCGCAGGAGGCTGTTCGCTGTATCAAATCGGGCGACCGCCTCTTTCTCACCGGAAACGTATCTGTGCCCCAGAAAGTGCTCGCCGCTTTGGTTGAATACGCTCCGAATCTCCAGGACGTGGAGATCTGCCAAGCGCTGACGGTTGGTCCCGCTGACTATGTCAGCCCTGAGATGGAAGGTCACCTGCGAGTCAACACATTGTTCATCAGTCACAATGTGCGCAAAGCTGTGCAGGAAGGTCGCGCAGATTTTACGCCTGTTCTTCTTTCGGAATTTCCGCTCCTCTTCAAGCGCGGCGTCCTGCCGTTGGATGTTGCCATTATTCACGTATCTCTGCCTGATGAACATGGGTTTTGCAGTCTGGGTGTGGAAGTGGGACTCACCAAAACCCCGGCTGAATCCGCGAAACTCATCATTGCAGAAGTCAACCAGCAAATGCCGCGTACCTTGGGAGATTCGTTCATCCACGTCAGTCGTTTGAATTACATCGTCCCCGTGGATTACCCCATCTCTGAGATGCCAATGTCAGATGAAGGTGACTCCGAAGTTGTCGAAAAGATTGCCGGATACATTGCCGAACTGATCCCGGATGGTGCTACCATGCAATTGGGGATTGGAGCCATTCCCGATGCTGTATTAAAATACCTGCGGCATAAAAAGGATCTGGGTGTTCACAGTGAATTGTTCTCGGACGGCATCATCGAACTGGTCAATGAAGGTGTGCTGACTAATGCACGCAAATCCCTGCACCCGGGGAAGATCATTGCCGGGTTCATGCTCGGCACAAAAGAATTGTACGATTGGGCGGACGATAACCCACTGATCGAGTTACATCGCTCTGAATATGTCAACGACCCATTCGTGATCGCACAGAACGAACGCATGGTTGCCATCAACTCTGCCATCGAGGTTGACCTTACCGGTCAGGTCTGCGCGGATAGCATCGGACCCAAACTATACAGTGGCGTAGGCGGACAGCTTGACTTTATCTACGGCGCGTCTCGTTCAAAAGGTGGCGTACCGATCATTGCCCTGCCAAGCACAACAACCCTAAAAGATGGTACACAGGTTACGCGTATCGCTTGTATGCTCAAACAGGGTGCAGGCGTTGTAACCACACGCAACCATGTGCGTTACGTTGTTACAGAATATGGCGTTGCCGACCTTTATGGAAAATCCATTCGTCAGCGGGCGCGGCAACTCATCAATATCGCCCATCCAGATTTCCGAGCCGATCTTGAGAAACAGGCAAAGGAATTGCATTACCTATAATTTTGAATCCGTCAACAGGTTGGCGGGCAATCTCTCTGATTTTTTGTAAATAACATTGCATGGCAATTCGCTTCGGTGAGGTGCGGTGAATGTAAAAATGATTAAGGACAGTATTATATGACTCGAAAAGTAAAGATCGTAGCAACGATTGGCCCTGCCAGTCAATCGGAGGAAACACTCAAACAGCTCATGCTCGCCGGCATGAATGTGGCGCGGATGAATTTTTCACATGGCACACATGAAGAGCACGCTGAACGAATTAAGTTGATTCGTAGAACGTCACAACAGCTAGGCGTTTCAGTGGGCATCCTTCAGGACCTTCAGGGACCAAAGATCCGCGTGGGCGAACTCCCTGAACCCATTCATTTGACCGAGGGTGAAACACTCGCTTTATATGCGACGGGAACCACGCCGCCCGAACACAGTGGAAAAACGATCCCTGTGGACTTTCGCCAGCTCTTCGATTCAGTTCGGACCTCGGACCGGCTCCTGCTCGATGACGGACGCCTCACTTTGGAAATCATCTCCGTCATGGATCGCCATGCGTTGACCGCCAAAGTCATTGTTGGCGGGGCTCTTTCATCTCATAAAGGAATCAACCTTCCCGGTATCCGTTTACGGATTGCGGGTTTCACCGACAAGGATGAAGCCGATCTTGAGTTTGGCATGTTGCAGGGTGTGGAGGCAGTTGCCATTTCTTTTGTGCGTACAGCAGATGATGTCAGAAAAGTCAAATATGCCATGGAGAGATTTTCAAATGGCAAGCGTATGCCCCTGTTAATCGCAAAATTGGAGAAGCCCGAAGCCGTGGAAAACCTGGATGAAATCCTTGATGTTGTGGATGGTGTCATGGTGGCGCGCGGAGATTTGGGCGTTGAGCTTCCTCCTGAACGAGTACCTGCCTTGCAGAAGCATATAATCCGCACAGCAAATGCCCGTGCCAAAATCGTGATCACTGCCACACAAATGTTGGAATCGATGATTATGAATCCGCTTCCCACGCGGGCAGAGGCATCTGATGTGGCAAATGCCGTCTTCGATGGAACCGACGCGGTGATGTTATCTGCAGAGTCGGCTTCGGGAAAATATCCCGTTGAATCAGTGCAGATGATGGAACGGATCGTCTGTGAAGCTGAAATTCATTTCATGGAGTGGGGGGTGCAGCAGGCTGTGCTTGGTTTTGAACAAAGTGATACTGCCTCGATGGCGCGTGCCGCACAAGTGCTCGCCAACGATAGAAACGTGACAGCGGTTACCTGTTTCACAACGAGTGGGCGGACAGCCTGGTTGATGTCGAAGATTCGTCCACGCGTGCCTATTCTGGCTTTTACACCGGATGAAGATACCTACCACCGCTTAGCCTTTATGTGGGGGGTGAACCCGCAAAAAACCAACTTTGCGAATTCGCTGGACGAGATGATCGATTATGTGGACGCCGCTTTGATGCGCTCAGATGTTGTTCAGGTGGGAGATCAGGTTGTGGTTGTTTGTGGTTTTCCTGTGGGAGCGGTCCGTCCTCCGAATATGGCATTGTTGCATACGGTCGGAGGATAACCAATTCGCTTTAAATCATCTTTCGACAAATACTAAAAAATCAAGCGGTTCAATAACCAGGTCTTTTCCTTCGCTGAACTTGCTGGCTCCATGAAGTTGTGTTTGCATGATACTCGCATACGTTTGAAGAATTTGACCTTGGATGGTTTGCGGGTTCTCGGAAAAGTTAACAAAGATCATTGCACTTTTGGCTTCACTTCTTCGAACATAACCAAGAACATGATCATTTTCTGTGTGGATCACTTCCAGCTTGCCCACAGAAAACAGATCGTGTTTTTTTCTTAAGTTGATCAGACTCTGCAAGCCTTCGTATACACGGCCTTCAATGGTTGTGGTGTCGTGCCTAAGAGTATACTTTTCCCAATCTGCTTTGGGGCGATGAACCCAACGGCTGTCCTGTTTGTGAGCGGGGTCTGCCTGATAACTGTAATCGTTCAAGGTGCCAATCTCATCGCCAAGATAGATCAACGGAATGCCGCCAACCGTCAGGATGACCCCATGCAATAACAGGATGCGACGAATTGCAAGTTCAATTTGTTCGGGTCCTTCCTCTTTTATTGCTTTTTCAAGTCCGGCAAGTGATGCGCAGGTGCCGCTGATACGGCAATCACCTGTATTCGGGTTTTCCTGAAATGGGAGTCCGCGTGCGAAGCTGCCTGGGAATCGACCGCGATAGAACTCGTTCAAGAAATGGCGATGATCGTAACCGTTTATGCCGAGCAATCCCGCATCTTCATCAGAAAATGTCCAGCCGATATCATCGTGTACACGCACGTAATTGACCCAGGCAGTTTCTGGGTGAATTTGGAAGCGATGCTCCAGCGCCTGTGAGAGTAATCTCACTTTGCGTGTGGCGAGTGAATTCCATAGGAGTGCCATCAAGAGCGGGTTATAAGAGATTTGACATTCTTCTGGTGAGATGTATTTGACCACTTCATCGGGATGAACGATGGCTTCAGATTTAAAGACCAACGCCGGTGAGGCGATGCGCGCTACCGTATTGAAAGCCTGTATCAGCATATGGGCTTTGGGCAGGTTCTCGCAATTTGTTCCCATTTCCTTCCAGATGAAAGCCACTGCGTCGAGACGAATCACTTCCACACCCTGATTGGCAAGGAATAACATTTCTTCTGCCATGCGATTGAAGACTGCGGGATTGGCGTAGTTCAAGTCCCATTGATAGCTGTGAAAGGTTGTCCATACCCAGCTGCCATTTTTGTGGAGGTTTGGAAAAAAGGTAAAGGCTCCAGGGTGCTCATCGGGAAATATCTCCCTGAGAATTCTGTTCATAAGCATCGGGCAGTTCGCGGCTGGGAAAGATGCGGTAAAAATCCGCATATTCTTCATCGTCAGCTTTAGTACGTTTTGCCCACGTATGTTCATCCGATGTGTGATTGAAAACCAAATCCACAACGAGACTGATGCCTGCAGAACGTAAATCGTGCGAGAGGGATGTCAGTTGCTCTATCGTTCCAAGAGGTGGATTGATTTCGCGATAACTACTCACTGCGTATCCGCCATCGTTTTCACCATCAGGCACTTTGAACAATGGCATGAGGTGCAGATAGGTCAGCCCAAGCTCTTTGAAATATGGAATTTTGGATTTCACGCCTTCGAGATCTCCCGCAAAGAGATCAACGTAGCAGACTCCGCCCAACATCTGATTCGATTGGAACCAAAGCGGATTCGTTTCCCGAGCCTGATCCAGAGCGCGCAATTCAGTAGAGCGTACAAACCATGAACTCGCAAGGCGGATCAGTAGGTCTTCAATGTAGAAAAAGAAATCATAACGATCCCGATATAGTTCAAAGTACAAACTAAAAAGCGCAGGAAAATTTTTATTGAGGCGTTTATGAAATTCCTGCCAACCGTGAGGGTCATTTTCGATGACGTCTTTGAGTTTATCCTGCAGTGTCGGTGAAATTCTTTCGAGCGTGCGTTTTGCTTCGCGGCCGAGGTCCATTGTCTGAGTTGTCCTTGATGGAAAACTATCTATTTGTTTTCAGTGATCAGGAGCCAGCGGTATTGCAGGGGTTCGAGCACAAGGGCACCCTGTGGAACGGTTTTACCAGAAAAAGCATCAATTCCATTTTGCGGGAGGGCGATATCGTGTGCTTTATTATCAAGGTTATGAATAACCAATATGGATTCGTGATTGTATTTTCGTTTGTATGCGGCAATGGCATTTGTTCCGAAATCCATCCATTCAAATTCTCCCCAACCAAAGCAATGGTGTTTTTTTCTGACGTCGATCATTTGTCGGATGGTGTTCCACAGGGAGTCGGGGTTTTTCATTTGGGAATCCACATTAACGGACGACGGTCCATAGACATCATCGTCGATAATGGAACTATATAAGGATTGAACCGGCGCGTCGGAAAAGCCAGTATTTGGTTCTGCATTCCACTGCATGGGTGTGCGGACGCCGTTCCTGTCTGGTAACCAGATATTGTCCCCCATCCCAATTTCATCTCCGTAGTAAATGATGGGCGAACCAGGCAGGGTGAATAACAGTGAATGTGCGAGTTCTATCGTGTGCTGGTCGTTATCAAGTAATGGGGCGAGGCGGCGGCGGATCCCCAGATTTAACCTCATGCGCGGCTCAGGGGCATACTTCTCCCACATCCATTGGCGTTCATCTTCTGTGACCATTTCCAGTGTGAGTTCATCGTGATTGCGAAGGAAGGATACCCACTGGTTTGTTTCTCTTAAAAATGGTGTGCGTCCCATGATCCATACAAGTTGAGTTCGATCCGCTTTTCGAATGGACATGAAGATGCGCGGCATGATGGGAAAATTAAAACCCATATGGAATTCATCATCCCCTTCGCCGAAGTAGGGTAACACATCTTCAGGCCATTGATTCGCTTCGGCTAATAAAATTCTCCCCGGATAATTGACGTTTATGTAATGGCGGATCTTTTAAGGAGGTCATGAGTCTCAGGCAGGTTTTCACTGCTTGAGTTCTCGCGCTCAAAGAGATAGGGAACAGCATCTGCGCGGAAACCGTCCACACCCAAGTCCAACCAAAAACTAATGATCTTCAATATTTCTTCTACGACAAGTGGATTATCGAAGTTCAGATCAGGCTGAGACGAATAAAAGCGATGCCAGTAGTATTGTTTGGACAATTCGTCCCATGCCCAGTTGGATTCTTCTGTGTCTGTAAAAATAATGCGCGCATCACGATATTTTAGGCTTGTATCACTCCAAACATAATAGTCCCGAAAAATGGAATTTGGGTTGGCGCGCGCTGCCCTAAACCAGGGATGCTGATCGGATGTATGGTTCAAGACCAGGTCCATGATGACGTGTAGTCCGCGTTCGTGGGCTGAGTCAAGCAGTTCCTTGAAGTCATCCAAGTTTCCGTAGGAGGGATGAATTCCATAATGACTCGAAATATCGTACCCATCATCTTTTAGTGGCGATGGGTAAATGGGTAGAAGCCAGAGACAGGTAACTCCGAGCTCTTGCAGGTAATCCAGTTTTTGTATCAAGCCTTTGATGTCTCCATGCCCATCGCCGTTGCTGTCGTAAAAAGCACGGATGTATACTTCGTAGAAGATTGCGTCTTTGTACCAAAGTAAATCATTATCCATTGAATGTCCTAGAAAATTAAGTGATATAAGAAAACTGGGCTTCCAGGGGGGAATAGAAGCCCAGTTTTAGTCTGCCGGGCGTGCCCGGTGAATGAGAGAAACTATCCTTTAACTGAACCAGCGAGTAAGCCGCGCACGAAGAAGCGTTGTAGTGAGAGGAAGACCGCCAGCGGTAGAAGCATTGTGACAAAGCCTCCAGCCGTAAGCAGATGCCAATCCTGTCCACGTGAGCCCACGATCTCTGCCAAACGTTGTGTTACCAATTGGTTAGTGGGTGAAGCTCCAATGAAGATAAGCGCCACAAGGTAATCGTTCCAAACCCACAGGAACTGGAAAATGGCAAATGCCGCTAGTGCCGGGATCGAGAGGGGAATAATAAGTTGCGTGAAGATCGTGAAATGCGATGCTCCGTCGACAAATGCGGCTTCGAGAATATCGCGCGGTAGTTCGCTAATGTAATTGAACAGTAGGTATGTGGCTAGCGGTAGTCCAAACCCTGTGTGTGCCAGCCAAACCGCCAGGAATGTGCCGTTCACATGAATTGCTACATAGTCCTTTAAAATGGGTATCAAAGCGACTTGAAGAGGAATTACCAACAAGCCTACGACCAATGCGAAAAGCATCTTGCGACCCGGGAACTTCATCCATGCGAAGCCGTAGGCGGCAAAAGCAGCAAGCGCGATTGGAATTAAAGTGGCTGGAACGGACACGGCAATGCTATTGAGGAATGCCCGAATTCATGCTATCGCCCTGTGATGTCACCGTTGTGCCATCTTTTAGTTTGGCTGTGTAATCTCCGCTTGCCAATACCTGTTTATAGTTTTCAAGTGTAAATGTGGTATTCGCGGTCCATTGATATTTCTGTATTTCTAGGTAGCCAATACGGCGGTTGCCAATCCAAATGTACTTTTCTCCATTCTTTTCAACTCCTTGAAGGAATTGTTCGAAAGTTGCCGTTACGCCGTCAAAAGTCATGGGCTGGCTGCGATCAACGCTGGGATCGGGTGTGATTCGTTGCGATCATTACCCAATCCTTGTGAGGAAAGATTGTCCACCAGCCTGATGAGTTAATATCAATTCGGTCTCGAAAGGACGAGATGAGTAACCCAAAGATGGGGACGATCCATAACAGACAAATTACCGCGAGGGTGGCATTCAAAATAAAACTGCTGAAGAATTTGGATTTTTTCATTTGAATGCCTCTCTTTGTGAAAATTGACGAAGGTTGTAGATCATCACGGGTATAACAGCAATAAATAACACAACTGCAATCGCTGAACCGATACCATTGTTGTTGTATGTAAAATATTGCCGATAAAATTCAGTTGCGATCACGCTGGTTCCATATTGACCACCCGTCATTACCCAGACAACATCAAATATTTTCAAAGTGAAAATAAGAATGGTGGTTGAAACAGCAATGATCGTTCCCAGGATACTGGGTAACATGATACGAAAGAAGACTTGTATCTCAGTTGCTCCATCCACCCTGGCGGCTTCAAGGATTTCAGAAGGGATGCCTTTGATCGCTGCTGAGAAAAGAACCATTGAATACCCAGTTTGCAACCAGATCAAGATCACGATCAAAAAGAAATTGTTCCACGGTGTAAAGAAGGCTGTCCATGCCTGCGGCTGGAATCCAAAGCTGGTGGTAATTGCGTTGAGCAAGCCGATCTGTGGCGCGCTGGCGGGTTTGACTGCATATACAAAATTCCATATAACCCCAGCTCCTACAAAGGAAATCGCCATGGGCAAAAAAATCATCGTTTTTGCCAGGGTCTCAAATTTGCTGCGATCTGCAAGTACTGCAATCAGCAATCCGGCTGCGACAGTGAGAGATGTGCCAAACACCAGCCATAACAGGTTGTTGCGAAACACATCCAGCATATTGGGATTGGTAAAAACATAGCCGAAGTTCTTCCAGCCCACAAAGTCATTACTGGCTACACCGTAAAAACTGGCAATAATAGTTCGTATGGTTGGTAAAACCAAAGCCCAGGTCAGCATCAGGAGCGCCGGTCCAACGAAAACGAATGGCACTAAACGTTGAGTCCATTTTTCAGGCAACTGTTCTACAAAAAAGTTCGCCGTGGTAAAAAGTAAAACAACACCCCCAACACCCCATAAGATTGCGACTAATACAATGACCAACTGCGGCACATCTTTATTATTGGCTTGTAAATCGCGGAC
Organism: uncultured Chloroflexia bacterium; assembly: GCA_963730175.1. Classification (GTDB taxonomy): domain Bacteria; phylum Chloroflexota; class Anaerolineae; order Anaerolineales; family Villigracilaceae; genus Defluviilinea. The sequence goes on from CAVSRF010000025.1 coordinate 43,599, forward strand.
AAAGAAAAACCCCCAGCTGAGAATGGCGAGAGAAATAACCAATGGCAATATAGCTGCCACCATGAGAGCGGGTGACTTTGCTCTACTTTGGGAATTCGACGTTAACATAAAATACCAATCCTTTCTCTCTGAACGTTATGGGGCATAGTATAACCCTAAAGAAAAGTGGAATTATGTGACAGGTCGGTTCACAATTAATTGTGAACCGACCTGTCTTACTTACTGAAACGAGTTATTTGGGCCAGGATGCGTCGATGTTCTTCAACGCCGTAGGTAGATCTTCAGAACCAGCGACAAAACTGGTCATTTCTTTCCAGAATGTACCTGCGCCAACTGCACCCGGCATGGCATCAGAGCCATCAAAGCGGAGGGTGTTGGCGTTTACGATCGCTGCACCCACCACACGGTCAATGTCAGAACCGTACCAGTTCAGATCAGCGTCCTTCTGAGGAGCAATGGCGCCACCTTGCTGCATCCAAACTTTCAAATGCTCGCCTTTGGTGAAGTATTCCATGACTGCCATTACTTCGGGACGATCATTGGTTGCGCCCCAGATGTCGCCAGCGACTTCCATCGGCGAACCATATTGAGCATCAATGGGCGGGAAGTAGAAGGCACCGTAGTCAACGCCTGCCACCTTGTCAGCCGGGAAGAAGCTCGTAATGAAGTTCCCGTTCATGTTCATGAAGCACTTTGGACCTGCGGCATCGAACATCGGCAGAGTGGAGTCGCCGAAGCTCGTTTTTACGATGGTAGCAGTTCCGCCGTATACGTACTTGGGATTTTTCCAAATGTCAGCCATGATTTGGGCCGCGTTGTGACCTCAGGTGAACTGAAGGGGAGCTTGCCCTGTACCCACGCATCGTAGTTCTCAGGCGTGGTGGTGCGGAGCATAATGTTCTCGATCCAGTCAGTGGCGACCCAGCCGGTGGCGGCGCCGGACTCAATACCGATACACCATGGTGTAGAGCCATCGCTTACCATCTGATCCATGAGGGTCTTCAATTCATCATAGGTGGTCGGGACCTTATAACCGGCAGCATCCCATGCCTTCTTCGGATAATACACAAAGCCTTTGCCGTTCACACGTTCCCATATGCCTGCCATGATGGGGTTGCCATCTGCACCGGGCATCATGGATTGGTCGATCCAGTAGGGATTGTAGTTGGCTTTGATGGCGGCAACATCCAGGAACTTGCTCAAGTCCGTGATCTTGCCCTGACTTGCAAAACTGGCCAACAGACCAGGTTGGGGAAAGTCGATAACATCAGGAGCATTGCCGGCATCCATTGCCGCTTTAATTGATGCCTCGAATTCTTTCGAACCAGTATACTGAATTGTAATGCCGGTCTTGGCTTGGAAATCTGCCATAGTTGCCGCAAACTTCTGGGCATCCTGATCTACAAACGGACCTGTAGCAGTAACGGTCTTGCCTTTGAACTCGCCAGCCATGGCGCGATCCAAGAAACTTCCGGTTCCGGCAGAAGATGTATCAGCGGGGGCTTTCGTGGCTGCTCCACCGCAAGCAGCTAGGATCATGGATGCTAATACTACAAAGCTAACTAGCGTCCAAACTTTAGATTTCTTGTTCATTCTTTCTCCTCGAATAGTTAGGTTGAATTTTTGTTTTCGACTTTAGAGACAATGATAGTATGTATAGTGTTAGTGTTGCACCTCCTTCTAAATTACAACTTGCGGCTGGACTTACGCACGACAAGATGAGTTTCAATGATCTGTTGCTTTATTTCAGGTTCCTTGCCTTTCAACAGATCCATTAACGCAAGACAAGCTCTACGTGCCAGCTCTTGAGCCTGTAAATGCACTGTGGTGAGTGGTGGGTCGGCATATTGTGCCCATGGAATATCATCAAAGCCCACCAATGAAACATCTTCGGGAATCCGCTTTCCTGCTTCACGCAAAGCAGATTTTACGCCCATGGCAACATTGTCGCTTGCAACAAAGACAGCTGTAAATTCCTTCCCTGCTTTTAACAAGGAATTCATCCGATTATAGCCACTCTCGGGATCGAAATCTGCGTAACGAATCAGATCATCATCTGGTGTAATTCCGGCGGCGCGTAGTGTGTTTTTATAGCCTGCAACGCGCTCGGGTGAAGCGGCGTAAGAGGGGGGCGCATTTGAGATACATGCAATGTGTGTGTGCCCAAAGTCCAGTAAGTGTTGAACGCCTTGTTGGGCAGCAAGCTGATTATCCACATCAACTGAATAAAAATCAGTTCCTTCCAGATGACCCATGAGCACAGTTGGAATATCAACTTGTTCAAGTTTTTTCAATCCAACATCATTTAGCCTGGGAGTAAGAAGGATCATGCCATCAATGTGTTTCGCTCGCACCAGTTCGAGATAAGCGCGATCCTGATGTTCCACTTCCACGTACTCAATTAGAAGGCGCAGCTTGTTATCTCTAATCACTTCCATTAATCCCCCTATGATTTGTGGCAGAAAAGCGTCAGTCGCAATGTGGTGTGGGCTTCGTGTCATTACCAGCCCAATTGCTTTGGAACGACGGCTGGCTAATGCCTGAGCGCTCGCATTTGGAACATAATTCAGGCTTTCAGCCGCTGCAATAACCTTTTGGCGTGTTTCAGCACTAATTTGGATGCCCTTCACATTATTTAGCACAAGAGACACGGTTGTACGAGATACGCCAACCTTCTCTGCCACATCCTTGCTGGTGACACGCTTTTGGTGCAACGGCTCTCCTTTACTAACGCGTATTACTAACGCGCGTTAGTATTCTAGCACTTTTTTATCTCCTCTGTCAACTCGGTCAACTGCTTAATTATATAATTCTAAGATTTCGCTGTAGCTGAAATAGTTAATCCTGTTCCAATTAATATCCCACCGAGAATAAATAATGGTGTGATTGTTTCCCCAAGAAATAGCCAACCCAGTAAGGTGCCTACAATGGGTTGTGCAAAAAAAGTCAATGAAGCGACAGCCGCTGGTAATTCTGCAAACGCATAGTTCCACAGGAACATGGCTAAGGCAGTTGAAATGACACCCAAGAAAAGAATGCCCGCGATGATGCCCGGAGTGATTTCGCCAAGCCCGCGTGCGTTTAGCTCAAAGCTTCCAAACAAGATGCTTGAAGGTATTCCCCCGGTGAGCATGACCATACTGGAAACAAGCAGGTCACTTGTTTGGGAAACCTTTTTTACGAGTACAGAATACAGAGCCCAGGTGAGCGCGGCGGCGAGCAAGCTGAGATTCCCAATAAATAAGGTTGAAGAAAAATCTGTGGTGCGCGGGTCTATCACCGCAAGGACTCCCAGTGAGGAGACGATCAATGCGGTTACCCTTTGTATGGTAGTTTTTTCTTTGAGTAAAAACGGGGCGAACAACAAGACGAATGCAGGCGTGGCGGATGTGACCAACGCTCCATTCGAAGCTGTAGATAGTTTCGTTCCAATGAACTGGAATCCCAGCGAAATGCCGTATCCAACTATGCCAACGAGGAAGCTATTGCGAAAATCTGTTTTTGTGAAAGTGGACCGTTGACGAAATAACGCCAAGAGTCCAAGAGTGAGTGCTCCAAGGATCAGACGCATTGTAAGCAAGGTGAATGGGGGGATGACTTCCAGCACGACTTTACTGACAACATACATTCCACCCCAAATGGACGCGGCGCTTAAGCCACACAAAAGACCAATGATGGTTTTATTCATAAGGCGGGGATTATAGCTTCTAGTGAAGTGGTCAATCGAAGGATTTGTTTTGCCTGGTCTTTTTTAATTGCCCCTCTTTGTTTCTTTTCTTTCAATCTTGTTTCCTTGGATGCCTTTGTCGGTTTTGTTTTCAGGCGTTTCTTTGGTTTTGCAGAAGATCTTCGCAATAATTCAATGAGTTTTTGGATGGCGTCTTCTCGGTTGTGTTCCTGGGTACGGAAACGTTTTGCTTCGATAAGTAAGACGCCGTCAGTGCTGACTCGTTTTCCTGCAAGCTGAATCAACCGTCCCTTAAGATCAGAGGCGAGCGAAGGGGAGTTGATAATGTCAAATCGGAGTTGAACCGCTGTCGCCACTTTGTTCACGTTTTGCCCGCCGGGTCCAGACGCGCGAATATATTCGAATTGCAATTCGCGTTCGTCAATCCTGAAAGAGGGGGTGATTTCGATCATATTAAAAACCCCTCTCCCAGCGGGAGAGGGGAAGGTCACTGGTGAATTCGTACCTAGAACATCAAAGCGTTGACTTTGTCGATCGTTTCAGGAGCAGGTCTAAGTTCTGCTTCTGTGAGGCGATTGAGAGGCGTGTCCACGAGATTGTAGGTTTCTACCAATGATGGCTTTGCAGTGGAAACGTAGATCAATCCAGTTGCGAGCCAGTTGTTTTGATGAGCCTCCTCGAGCACACGCAAAGCCTGGAAGCGGTCGGTTGGGTTGTAGTCTTTTTCAAGCTTTTTTAGAACGACAATAGAGCCATCGTGCATGGCAACTTCACGGACCTCGCCTGCCATCATTTCCTCTTCAAGAATGATCTCATTGCGTGGCGCAATGTAAGTGATATCGTGCAGGGGTTCCTCGTGATCTTTGCCCCAGGCATAAGAATGATAGGCGTTATCCTGGTTGTTGAAGGTTACGCAAGGACTGATAATGTCCAGCACAGCAATCCCATCGTGAGAGAAAGCGGCTTTGAGAAGTTCCTTGACCTGCTTTGGGTCACCGGCAAAAGTGCGCGCAATGAATGTAGCGCTGGAGACCAATGCCTCCATGCATATGTCAACGGGCATGTAAGGGTTGATACCCTGCTTCTTGAGCGCGAGTCCCTTTTCGGCAGTAGCGGAGAACTGTCCTTTAGTAAGACCATACACACCATTGTTTTCGATGATGTAGATCATATTCAGATTGCGGCGCATAACATGTTTGAATTGTCCCATGCCAATGCTGGCAGAATCGCCATCTCCTGAAACCCCAATTCCCTTCAGGGTATGATCGCTAAACAGTGCGCCAGTTGCTATGGACGGCATGCGTCCATGCAGACTGTTGAAGCCAAAGGATCGGCCGAGGAAGTAGGTGGGACTTTTGCTCGAACAACCAATGCCGCTAAACTTTACAACTTTTTCAGGTGTTACATTCATTTCATACATTGCACTGATAATTTGATTCGAGATCGAGTTGTGTCCACAACCCTGGCAAAGAGTTGTGGGGTTGCCGCGATAATCGTTCTTAACAAGTCCAGCAAGGTTTACATTTGCTGACGCACCAGCCATGGGAAGTGCAGACATTATTTTGCTCCTTTCGTTCCGCTCTTCGCGGTTTTCGTGCTAGTAGTTTTCTTTTTTGCTGCCGCTTTTTTAGCGGGCTTGGTTTGGACGGGTTTGGCAAACTGTTCCAATATCCCTTCAAGAATCCATTTGGCGGATGCAGGCATGCCATCGCCAAATGCAACAGACCTGAGGTTCGGTACCTGTTCGGGATATGCCAGTGATAGTAATTGATGCAATTGCCCGTCACGGTTCATTTCCACAACGAAGACTTGATCGTAGTTCTTTACGAATTCATCCACTTCCTGTGTGAAAGGGACGGCGCGTATGCGCATGAAATCAGTTTTGATCCCGTGTTCATTTGCAAGCTGATCGCGGGCTTCGTTGATGGCTGATTCGGTGGAGCCGTATGCAATGACAGCAACTTTTGCGCCTTCTGTGGATACTACAACAGGTTTAGGCATATATTTTTTGGCGGTGACAAATTTCTTTTTCAAACGCATCATGTTGCGCTGGAACATGCCAGAGTCCTCAGTGTATCTGGCGTGTTCATCATGACCAGTTCCCCGTGTAAAGTAGGAACTCATTGGATGTTTGTTGCCAGGGAAAGTGCGATAGGCGATACCGTCACCATCTTTGTCGAGATAACGTCCCCAATTGCCCTTCAACTCCTCGAGATCTTTCTCCGTCAAGACTTTGCCTCGATCCATGGGGGTCGAAGGATATTGGAACGGTTTGCTCATCCACTGGTTCATTCCCATATCGAGGTCTGAAAGGATGATCACTGGCGTTTGTATACGTTCCGCAATGTCAAATGATTGCCAGCCAAAGTCAAAACATTCATTCATATTTCCCGGCAGTAAAATAATACTCTCGTTGTCGCCGTGACCCATGTTGTTGGCAAAACTGAGATCAGCCTGGGATGTGCGGGTGGGTAAGCCTGTACTGGGTCCGATACGTTGGATATCCCAAAGTACTACCGGGATTTCGGCGTAATAGGCGAGACCAACGAATTCTGTCATGAGGCTTAAGCCAGGACCTGATGTAGATGTCATGGCACGTAGACCGCTCCAGCCTGCGCCAATTGCCATGCCAATAGCGGCGAGTTCATCCTCGGCTTGCACTACTGCATAGGTATGTTTGCCATCCTCGCGTTTGCGAAGCATGGGGAAGTAATCATTCATTGCTTCTGCAAGTGATGTTGCGGGTGTGATGGGGTACCAAGCCACGAATTGCGCGCCGCCGTAAACAGAACCGATCGCGGCGGCGGTGTTGCCGTCAGCCATAATCATGCCTTCGGTTTTATCCATAGGCTCAAGATAAAATGGGTCTTTCTTTTCGAGATTTGTTTTTGCCCATTCAATTCCTGCCTTGACGGCACCCATGTTCATGTTGATCGGTTTTTGTTTTCCTTTAAAGTGGAAGTCCAATGCCGCTTGAATTTTTTCCACATCAATGCCGATCATCTCTGCTAGTACTCCCACGTATACCATGTTGCCCACCAGATCTCGGTACTCAGAGGGGACGTTCGGGTCATTCTTGACGAGTTCCTTGACGGGCATGGGGTAAATGGCGATGTCTGTACGGGTAATGGCGAGCTTGATATTGTCGGCGTAGTAGAAGGCTCCGCCCGGCGCGACAGAACTCCAAGTCACGCGAGAACGAATCTGGATTAAGGGCAATAACAATCTCATTGGTTTCACTTCGTCCCAGGTATCCATCCTTGCTGGCGCGGATCGTATACCAAGTGGGCAATCCCTGGATGTTGGAAGGAAAGAGGTTCTTCCCCGAGACCGGGATGCCCATCTTGAAGAGCGCTCGCAGGATGGTGTTATTGGCGGTGGAACTACCTGAGCCGTTCTTGGTACCAACAATAATCGAAAAATCATTTATTATTTTATTCATAGTATCCTCGTTTAGTACTTTCAATTCATGGTCTGTGATACAAAAGATCGGTATGTTTTACAAGCGCTTCATATCCAGCCTTATAGTTTCCATTGCAAATGGCTTCCACCATTTCTTGATGATATTGCCATACTTCCTGTAAGTAATCGTAACCACCAGCAAACACGTTCAACCCAACGGCTTCGTAGGCTTCCCAATAGGCTTCGAGAATACCGGTGACAAATGGATTCTCAAGGCGGCTGAAGATTTTTAAATGTAAATTGCGATGTTCCTCATGGGGGACTTGTATTCGATCGTGGCGCAGCTTTTCCCATGCCCGCGTGATCAGTGCTTGCAATTCATCTTTATCTTCATTTGTCAACTTCTCAACAGCTTCGTACCAAAAGGCAGATTCAATATGATTACGAAGGTCGGAATATTTGCGGAAATGGCTATCGTCAAGCGCCAGAGCATAACCGAGAACTCTGACGGATTGCGGGCGTGAACGAATAGATGCGTCGCCTCGTTCCCAGCCGGGGTCTGACTTCTACTAAACCAAGCGCGCGCGCCACTTCAAGCTGTTCACGCAAAGACGCGAGGCTGACGCCCAGTTCGCGGCTCAGATCGCTTAAACTGGGAAGGTTGTTATCAGCCTCTTCGTGTGCGGCGAGATAACGCAGGAACTCTGAAATATTAGGGGAAATTCGTTCTCTAAGTATCATAGGTATGATTAATCGGATTAATAGATTATATGATACTTTTGGGTACTGTCAAGGAATTTATTACCACAATAAGGACATGCTTTGGCGCATAAACGGAAATACAAGTCAATCCTTTTGATAGGGGTATAATCTTCGACTATGATTTATTTGGACTATTCTGCAACAACTCCTGTGGATTCACGTGTAGTGGATGCGATGTCCCCGTACTTTTCCGCTTCTTTTGGCAACCCTTCATCTGTCCATCGCTTCGGACAGATTGCCGAATCTGCGATCGATTCTGCGCGCGAGACAGTTGCATCCATTTTGAATTGTCGTTCCGATGAAATTGTTTTTACATCCTGCGGTTCCGAATCAGATAATCTCGCCATCCGTGGCGCGGCATATGCGATGCGTGAAAAGACTGGCGCAAAATGGATACTTGCCTCGCGCGCCGAACATCCTGCTGTGGTTAATACATTGAAGCATCTTGAAAAATATGAAGGCTTCCTAATCGAGTGGCTGGATGTAAATGAGCATGGCATGGTTACACCGGAGATTGTCTCAAAAGCAATTCGCAACGACACCGCGATTGTCTCTGTGATGTATGCCAACAACGAGATTGGCACGATTAATCCCATCAAAGAAATTGCAGAGATTTGTAAAGCGAACAATATTCTCTTTCATACCGATGCCGTTCAAGCCGCGGCATACCTGCCTTTGGATGTGAACGAACTTGGCGTGGATATGATGTCCCTGGGTGCACATAAATTTTATGGACCGAAAGGCGTGGGCGCGTTATACGTTCGCAAAGGTACGCCGCTTGTTTCACATTTGACGGGTGGGGGGCAGGAGTTCAGTCTGCGTGCCGGTACGCAAAACGTGCCATACATTGTCGGTTTTGCGGAAGCTTTACGATTAACGAATGAAGAACGTGAACAACGAGTTGCTCATGTCAAGCCGTTGCGAGACAAGATCATTGGCACTGTTCTTGAAGCGATTCCTGATTCCCGATTAACAGGTGATATGGAATCCCGCCTGCCGCAACATGCCAGTTTTGCGTTCAAAAATGTGGATGGTAATTTGTTGTTGACATTGCTTGATGCCGCAGGCTTTGCGTGTTCGTCAGGTTCCGCCTGCAAAACCGGGAACCCCGAACCCAGTGAAGTAATGAATGCTATTGGTCTGTCTCGTGATTGGGGATTGGGTTCACTGCGCGTGACGTTGGGAAAAGATACTTTGCCTGAGCACGTAGAATCGTTTCTTGCTACTTTGCCTGGACTTATCGAAAAAACTCGTGGATTGAATGGTAAGTAAAAATTCTTATGACTAAAGTCGTTGTTGCCATGTCTGGAGGTGTGGATTCATCTGTTGCCGCCGCTTTGCTCAAGGAGCAGGGATATGATGTTGTTGGCATGATGATGCGTCTATGGTCTGAACCTGGCAAGGAAGAATCCAACCGTTGTTGTACACCAGACTCGATGGCGCAGGCGCGACGTGTTGCGGCAAAACTGGATATTCCATTTTATGTTGTCGATGCGAAGGATGTTTTTCGAGAGACCGTTGTTGAATATTTCCTTGAAGGTTATGCGCGTGGCGAGACTCCAAATCCATGTTTGATCTGCAACCGTAAAATCCGCTGGACGTTTTTGTTGGATCACGCTTTGGCTTTGGGTGCAGAGTATATGGCAACAGGACATTACGTTAGAAAACAAACAACTGAAAATGAGCATCAATTACTGCGAGCTGTGGATAGGAATAAAGACCAGTCTTATGTTTTGCATGTGTTGACACAAGATAAACTCAAGCACGCTTTATTCCCCGTTGGCGATTATCCCAAGCCGGAGATCCGTCAGATCGCGGAGAAGTATGGATTGCCAACCGCCTCTCGTAAAGACTTCGCAGGATTTATGTTTTCTGGCTGGAGAGGATTATCGTAACTTCCTGCAAAGGAATGCGGCGGAGATGCTCAAGCCCGGTGAGATTGTTACACGTGATGGAAGATCGTTAGGCGAACATAATGGACTTGCCAACTATACAATTGGTCAACGCAAAGGATTGGGTGTTGCGTCACCTGTGCCATTGTATGTGCTTGGAAAAGATGCCGCGGCGAATACAATTATTGTTGGGGTGCAGGAAGAACTTGGTTCAAGTGAGTTGACCGCGCGTGACGTCAATTGGGTGAGCGGTGAGACGCCAAAAGAGGCGTTCCGTGCCGAGGTGAAGATCCGCTACACGGCGAAGGAGGCTGAGGCACTGGTCACGCCAATTGGCGAGAATCAAGTTCAAGTCAAGTTTGACGCGGCGCAACGTGATATCACAGCCGGACAGGCGGCAGTCTTCTATCAGGGTGACCTCTTAATCGGCGGTGGAATTATCGTCTAAGTTTGCGCGTAGGCAGGATAGTGCGTTTGTAGCTTTGTAAGAAACATCCAATGACTTTGCCCACTTTTTTGTTCGGACTTCTTATTGCATTACTTTACGGCGCGGCGTATCATTTGATCCGTGGCGGTGGGTTTTGGCGTTTGTTATTGTATTTGGGATTAAGTATTCTTGGCTTTGCGGCGGGTCACTTTATAGGTTTATGGCGGGGATGGATTTTTATCCCTTTGGGTTCACTTAATGTAGGCGTGTCTTCGGCTGGCAGTATTATCATTCTTGTAATCGGCGATTGGTTGAGCCGCATCGAAGTGAAGAAGAAAAGCAAGGTATAATCTCCGTCCGCTGTCAAAAACTTCGAAAGAGAGTAAATTAGGATATGGATTTCCTGAAAAATATCATTGATATTTTCCTGCATCTGGATGAATACCTCTCGGGGATCATTTCGACCTATGGTGCATGGACTTATGGCATTCTGTTCGTGGTGATCTTTGTCGAAACGGGTTTGGTTGTCATGCCTTTTCTGCCCGGAGATTCGCTGTTATTTGCGGCAGGTACTTTTGCGGCATTAGGCTCATTGAATGTTTGGGGCTTGGTGGGTTTGCTGGCTGTTGCGGCTGTGCTTGGGGATGCTGTGAACTACTCCATTGGTCATTATCTGGGCGAGCGCGCCTACAGTATTAAATGGATTAAGAGGGAATATCTCGAAAAGACACATGCTTTTTTTGAAAAGCATGGCGGCAAGGCGATCTTTTTGGCACGTTTCGTTCCCATTGTCCGTACGTTTGCTCCGTTTGTAGCAGGCATTGGTAAAATGTCCTATTCCTATTTTGCCACCTATAATATTGCTGGCGGCGCCATATGGGTGATGACCTTTACATTGCTGGGTTATTTCTTCGGCAATCTTGACTTTGTAAAGAAGAACTTTGAACTGGTGATCATTGTTATTATTTTGATCTCCGTCGTCCCGATGTTCTATGAGTGGTGGAAGTCGCGACGTGAAACGAAAATGGAAAAAGCCAAGGTGGAAACTGAGACGCCCTAGGGCGTCTCGATTTTTATTACGCTATGAAATGGGTCGCGGCTTTATTCTTTCTGTTCATTGTCCTGATCATCGTTCTTGCAGACAAGGGAATGCTTGGCATTCTTGGGGTTATCAATCAAATTCCTTATGGCGACAAAGCAGGACATTTCATTCTATACGGGATTTTGACTCTGCTCGTTGACCTGGCGCTCTTTCGCTCGCTTCCCAACTCGGACCCTAAACTGCTTGCCATTAAAAGTGGTTTGATCCTTGCCCTGCTGATCGGTCTCGAGGAGTTCTCACAAAGATTTTTCCCCAGCCGCACATTTGACCTGGTGGATCTGACTTTTAGTTATCTGGGTGTGATCTTCTTTTCATGGGTGGCGCTGAGAACAAAAAAGCGGAATGATAAAATCGAAGATCATGACGACCCTGCTTCAGGATAAACGTAGGATAGTTCTCTGGGCGATCATTTTGCTTGGGGCTGTTTTGCGCTTCCTGCCTGGACTTCAGACTGATTTTCCATTAAATGACGGGGGCATGTTCCTGAGTATGATCCGGGACCTGCGTGCCAATCAGTATTTACTTCCCACCGTTACAAGCTATAACTTTTCCGGCATTCCTTATGCTTACCCGCCTTTTGGGATGTATGTTGCCGCGTTTCTTTCAGGGATATTTTCGATTTCGGATATTTCCATTTTGCGCTGGTTGCCTGCAATTGTAAGCGCCGCGATCATTCCAGTATTTTATTGGCTTTCCTTGCAGATATTCGATTCCGAATCAAAGGCGTTTATCTCCACAACATTGTATGCGGTCATGCCTGCCTCCTTTGATTGGCTTGTGATGGGTGGAGGGCTTACTCGCTCCTTCGGCATTTTGTTCTCCCTGCTTGCTATTGGGTATGCCTGTCTGCTTTTTCGAGATAAAAAGAATAAAGCAATATACTGGTTGACCTTGTTCAGTGCGCTTGCTGTTCTAAGCCATCCAGAGGTTGGTTTGCAGACCGCGGCGATCTGTTTCTTGATGTGGTTGTTCTTTGGAAGAAACCTCACCGGTTTAAAGAATGCAGTGCTGGTAGCGGTGGGTACTGCGTTATTAACGGCTCCGTGGTGGTTAACAGTTTTAATCCAACATGGTTTTGCGCCTTTTGCCTCGGCTGTGCAGACGGGAGTCCGCGAGACGCTGTTGGCTTCGCTGTTTCATTCTTTCTTTTCCACACAGGGAAGCTTGCCCATCCTTCCGATTCTAAGTTTGCTGGGGATTTTAGTTACGGTTCGCAAAAGGGACTTCTTGTTGTCTGCTTGGGCTTTTCTGCCGTTCTTTGTAGATCCGCGCAATGCGCCTGCCGTCGCGATTTTTCCGTTCCTATTGCTTTCGAGCGAAGGACTTTATTTCTTGAAAGAGGAATTCGAACGCGCTTACTTCAATACGATGGGCGATAAAAAAAACGCATCGATTCACCCTTCTGTTTGGGCGACTACAGCTTTTTCCATTCTTTTGATTTATTTATTTGTCCTGTCATTTAATTCGACGGGGAATTTGTCGCGCATTAGTTTGAAAGAGACCGACCGGGAAACCATGGCGTGGATCAAAGAAAACCTGCCCCCTGAAAGCCGTTTCCTTTTGATCACCAACGCCGGTCAGATCAGCCCCATGACTGATTCTTATCAGGAGTGGTTTCCTGTGTTAGCAGAACGACAGAGTCAGAACACACTCCAAGGCAGAGAATGGACTCTGGGCTCTGCGTTCTTTCCCTATTCCCAGCAACTGGTGGCTCTTCAAACTTGTACAGATGCAGGTTGCCTGAATGAATGGACGAAGCACAATCACGTCCAGGAAGAGTATATATTAATCCAAACGAAACGCGCTTCACCCAAGTTGATTACATCCCTGCAGGCGGATGGGCATTATCAGGTGGTGTATCAATCAACAGTTGCAGTGATATTCAAATTCAATCAGTAGCAACTTTGACAATAAAATAAAGGGCTGCCCTTTTTGGACAGCCCCTCTTCACTGATAGTTGTTTCTGTCTATTTGACATTTCCCAACAGACGCGGAAACCAATACCATAATAAGTTTGCCGCTGGTTTGCCATGAACGGAGGCGGACTTATCCTGTAGTTCAACGGGTGGATAGTAACCGCGGCTGACAAATCCACTGACCCATGAACGCCCATTGATGGCGTTGAACATGGCATCGTAGATATCGAATTGTCCTTGCAAGTCGAGATTGACGGCGGGGATGTCGGCGTTGGGTTGGTTGAGCGCGGTCCAGTCGAGGCAGTTTCCGTTTGCATTTATGCATCCCGTTGCAGAGTTATTCGCAGACGGATAGGAAATGGCGATAATCATGGGCTTCCCTGTTTGTGATTGCACGGGGAAAACGTTGTTGTCGAGCAGGTTTCCTGCTTCTGCGGTCATATCGCCTACGGTGGGATTTGCCTGATCGCTTAGTTTCGCAAACCAAAGCAAATAAACGCCGTCGGTATTTTTTAGCACGTTGATCGGCGCTTGAACAACCACGTTGTTGTTATAGGGAAGTGCAAACAATACCAGCCCATGATAATGCTGGCGGATTTCGCTAATGATATTTATCCAGCGCGCTTCGGCGTCAGCGGGGACTCCGCTTTGGGTGCCGTCGGCAAGCGTCCCTGAAGGAAGAGCCGGGGCGATCCATTCGCCTCCAAGGATGATGGCTTGTGCATCCGCTTTGGTCGCCATATCCGCAAAGTTGATGGCAAAGGCGCGATAGTGATTGAACCAGTTATCCCACCAGCCTGAATCGCGCGGGGCGTTTTTCCAGAAGTCGTCTGCATTGGTTGGAAAACGCGGTTGAGGGAAGAGTGCCACGTTCATGTTGATTGCGCGTGCATTGGCGATTTCAGAAGTTGTATCGATCCAAAATGGATCTTTGCCTGGTTGCTGTTCGAAGGTCAATGGGTTGGAAGTAGATGAAGTTCCAGGTCGGATCGTAAATAACCCAGTTACCATTGAAGGCTTTGATGTTTTGGAGCGTGTAGGGGATGAAGGTTGGCAGGTTGGGTTCGTAATAAGACTGGAACTCAACACCGGCTACAAAACCTGTGCCGCGTGCGGGAATATCTGTTTGAACAAGCGTTGCATTGCCAATATCCTGCCGCCATGCCCATTGGTTGACCGTATCCTGAATATCTTGTGCGGTGAGGGTAGGAGAAACGTTTCGTCCGTGAGCGGTATCTCCCATGGTGAATGCGTCGTCGGCAGAACCACATTGCGCGTTACGACAATACCGATACCCGAATGAACCGATAATATTGAGCGGTCCGTAGAGTTTATATGCCCAACGGTTATTGCCTTCGGGCCACATTGGGATGGGTTCTGTCCAGCCGTATGGGTTGAATTGAATATAGATAAGATCGCCGCTGGGTGTATTGGGTGGGATTGTCACTTCGAACAGGATGGGGGCGTTGGGTCCAGCTTGCCAGGATTGCACTTCATCGAAGATGGTGGTGTTTTGGTTGGGCACAGTCAATTGCCGCGTTACATAATCACCAATGGTATTGAACTCGGAATTCCAGAAGCCATCTCCCAGGGTGTATTTGTATTCAAGGTAGGCGCCTGCGGGCAGGAATAGGGAAACGGAATAACGTCCGTCTGGCAAGTGGGGTCATTACAGGCATACGGTCTGCCACTGTGCTGAGTCCGCCGCGCAGGTCTGCAAAGGTGTTGCCAAACTGTAGCAAACTGCCAGCCATACGCAGCGGCACGCCTGTTTGTGTATTTGGCGGCACAGTGACGGTGAAGATCACATTTACGAGTTGTGCGGGCTTCATACGGATTTCCACCGGTGTGCCTTTGTTTCCTTCAACGGTCGCGCCTTGTTGGAATGTTTGGTACATGCCATCCAACGCGTAAGCGACAACGGTGTGGTTGCCTCCGCGTAAGCCCGTGATCTGGAATCGTCCAGCGGAGTCTGTCAATGTTTGCACGCCGCCCGCGGTGACCATGATTTCTGGAATGGGCGCGCCATTATCTGTGTTCAATACTGTTCCAGAGATGGTGCCCGAAATTGTGTTTACGGGTTTGTCGCCCCATGAGCTGACGGTGTCTACTATTTCAGTCGGTCCGTTTACATACAATAAACGATAGCGGATTCCTTCATCAGCGTTGGTGTCTTCGACGATGCGCGCCGCGCCGCGTTTGACATAGCGGTACTTCACGATTGCCTGGTCGGGAATGGTCAATACGACCGAATACGATGTGGCATCGTTTTGCGTCATTTGATAATCATTGGAGTTGAGTGCCAGCCCGGTGACTTCATCCAATACGCTGATCGCGAGGATCTCGCCTGCCTGTAAAGGCTCGGGCAGTTGAACTTTGAAGGTTACCTGCGCACGCGGCGCAGGTGTGGATGTGGGACCTGTGGGAACCGATGGCGTGCCCGCTTTAGGTGTTGGGAAAATCCAATAGCGATATGGCGCAAGCTTGACTGCTCAATGCCAGAATGAGAATTAATAATAAAATGTGACGCGATAATATGGGACGTGACTTCATTCTCTCTCCTCGACGTTTCAAACCAAGCCTGAAACTGTTCCTGCTAATCGGCTTGTTCCTTCCTTGATAGTTCCCTTGCCCGCCCGGCGTAGGCGATATAACTCAGTCCAATGCTGATAAAGTATAGCAGGATCATTGGGAGCATAACCAGACCCATGTTGACCGGGTCAACAGTGGGTGTAACGGCCGCCGCGATGATCGAGATGATGACGATTGCTATTCTCCACTGGTGCAGGAGGATGTCGGGTTTAACTATGCCAATGGAAGTGAGGATATAGATAATGAGGGGAAATTCAAAAAACAATCCGATCCATAACATCAACCCTGTGACAAAGCCGAAATATTCACTGGCGGTCCACCGTTGTTCGATCCTTGTGAAATCCCTCAAAAATGGGATGGCGCTTGGAAGGAGAACGTAATACGTGAATGCCATGCCGCTAAGAAATAGCAAGGTGGCAAGCGGGATTCCGAATAGTGAAAACTTTCTTTCGCGCGATCTCAACCCGGGCGCGGCAAACAGCCATAACTCAAAAGCAATGTATGGAAGCATAATAGCAATTCCGGTGGTTAGTGCAACACGCATGAAAACGCCAATACCCTCTGTGGGATGGATCGCCTGTAATTTTTCCAATCCGCCGACGGGACGCGCCAAATATTCCATGAATTGGATGGCGTAACTGAAAGAAGCGCCCACGCCGATCGCGATACCTATGACGATGCGTAACAAATGTCCGCGCAGGGCTTCAACGTGATCCCAAAGGCTTTGGCGAACATCGGGGTCAGTGACTAGTCCGGCGAATGTGTCGGTCAGGGAGTGGTCGTCGTTCGGCTCATCATTCAGGAAACGATATGCACGACGACTGGCGCGAAATGGAAAAGCGACGATGTTGAAGATGAGTATGAATGGAAAGGTAATCACCCGCCAGAACGCTTTGAAGAATTTAGCCATGTTTGTCCGTGTCGCTCACTGTATTATCATCAGAGCTGGATTCGCCATTGGCGGCAGTTGCGGGAGCATCGGGAGGAGTGTTGATGATGAGTGGTTCGCTTTGGGTGGAGTTTTCTGCTTCCTTGGACGGAGGCAGGACCGGGGTCGAAGGTGAAGCGGATGGTTTGTGGCGCGGGTCAATGGAGTGGCGGATTTCTTCTTCTGTCTGCTTCAACTCCATATTCGCTTCCCGCATCAAGTTGGTGGGCAGGTTACGTAATTCGCGTGAGGTCTGCTGAAAGATCTTCCAGCCATCTGATTTTACAAGTGAGTTCAGCCATTTGCCAATGTTTTTTCCCGCCTTTTGCATGTCCTTGGGTCCCAGGACAATCAGGGCGATAATAATAACGAAGATAAGTTCGGATGGTCCGACACCTAAAAATTCCATTTGAGTTACTTATGCCTTTAATAAGATTTGTTTGATCTCGTGTTGGTGGTCTGCCAGACTGCCCAACACGCCATTGATAAAGCGCGATGCAGAATCAGAGCCGTAAAGCTTGGCGAGTTCCACTGCTTCGTTGATGACAACTTTGAGCGGCGTATCGTGATAGACGGCAAACTCCCAACATGCCATGCGGAGGATGTTGCGGTCTATTGGGGCGATCTGGTCGAAGGGCCACTCGGGTGCGTATTTTGCAATGAGATCATCGAGTTGGTCTGTAAGGGGGAGAACGCCAAAGACAATCTGGCGTGAAAATTCAGCAAGGTCATCTGCAAGCGGAGCCTCCTCCAGGCGTTCCTTGTACACGTCGCCGGGAGGGTGTTTTGCTACATCAATTTCGTAAAGTACCTGCAGGGCAAGTGCGCGTGCCCTGGTGCGGGGTTTCATGCGGGGGATGCCTCTTCTTCGTAATCAATATCTTCGATGTGAATATCGATGCTTCCAATGTCCATACCGATCATTTCCTGAATGGCGCGTGAGACTTGTTCCTGCACCTGACGACTCGCTTCGCGAATGTTCACATCTTTATCGAGGATGAGATATAGGTCGACGACAACGACATTGTCCTCGACTTCGATCCGCACCCCGTCCTGGCCTCCACGCTTGAAGAGACGGTTCACTCCACCCGTTACCTGTGCCATTCGGCTGACGCCCGGAACACTCAGCGCTGATAGCCGCACGATGGTCACGAGCACATCGGGTGCGACGGTGGTCTTGCCTTGTTTGGTTGATTCGGTCATGTTTTTTTTCCTAACTCTGGTGGTTGAGTAGGCGGCGATCGCCGCCTACTCAACCACCAAGGATATGTATTACATCATCGCCATTCCGCCGTCTACACCCAGGACTT
This sequence comes from uncultured Chloroflexia bacterium, assembly GCA_963730175.1. Taxonomy (GTDB): domain Bacteria; phylum Chloroflexota; class Anaerolineae; order Anaerolineales; family Villigracilaceae; genus Defluviilinea. The sequence continues at coordinate 61,618 of CAVSRF010000025.1, forward strand.
GACCGGTGATAAACGCGGCTTGGTCGGATGCAAGGAAGGCGACCGCGTAGGCGATCTCTTCCGGCTTGCCTTTACGCGCCAGCGGGACAAGTTTGAGCGCAGCTTCAAGTGTTTCGGGTGGCATCGCATCAAGAATTTCTGTGTCCACAAATCCCGGTGCAATGGCGTTGACCGTAATGTTGCGTGCGGCAACTTCACGCGCCAGTGACTTGGTGAAAGCGATCTGCCCGCCTTTGGACGCGGAGTAATTTACCTGTCCGGGGTTACCCATCTGCCCGGCAACGGACGCCATGTTGACAATGCGTCCCGTGCGTTTGCGCATCATATGTTTGACGGCGGCTTTCGAGCAATTGAACGTTGACTTTAAGTTTGTGGTGATGACCGAGTCCCAATCGGCTTCGGACATCATCATGATAAGCGTGTCCTTTGTAATGCCCGCGTTGTTGACGAGAATGCTCAGATCGCCAAAGGTTTCGATGGCAAATTTGATCAATGTTTCCGCTTGTTTGAAATCCGAGACGTCTGCCTGGAAGGCGGCGGCTTTTCCGCCTGCGCCTTGAATTTGTTTTACTACTTCATCTGCGGCTTCGGATGATTTGTTGTAGTTCACGACTACTGCCGCACCGCGTGCGCCAAGTTCCAAAGCTACTGCGCGACCGATGCCGCGCGAACCGCCGGTGACAACGGCAACTTTGTTTTCAAGCGATAAAGTGTCTGTCATGTTTGGTTCTCCTCGTGCGAGATTATACACCGTCCTAATTACGTATTGCGTAATACGTAATTAGGAAAGTTTCTTCAACCCTAAAGCCAGCCCGATGCCGCTTCCGAGTGCGATGATTGCTGCGAAAAGGAATGCATCCTGCCAGAAGCGGATCGGGAACAGCCGTATCAATGTGTCTGAATAAGAGAACAGCCATGAATCACCAGTGAAGAACAGACTGTGAAATCCTGCGAAGAAATTCCAAAAGATATCTGGGTCAATGGCGATGCCGATGACTACGATCAAGCCTATGGCAACGGACAACCCAACCATCAGCCATCCCCCCCGCATCAAACCTTGACGATAGGTCTGTGTCCAATCCCCGCGCCATGACCAAATCCCAAGCATGAGCAACAGTGCGAGCGAGATATACCAAATATTCAGTGCGTTCTTTGTCACGCGCTTGACGTCGCTCATGTGACTCAACTCTCTCTCGTTATAGAGAGGGGTTCCGTCATCGAATTTCAAATCGCCGAGATAGGATATATCCGCATTGTTGACGAGATAATCCAGTGCGTATGGCGCCCACTTTAAGCGGTCTGCTTTGGAGAAGCCATAATCATCGGGGGGAAAGTAAGGCATGTTGTATTCGACATTCAGGAACACGGGTGTGAGTAAGGCGCGTATGCCAAGTCCGATAAGGGCGATGGGGACGAGGATGGTTACGAGCCAGGATAGGATGTTCAATTTCATGAGTTCTCCGGGTAACTGCGCTTCGTCTGCGTGCCAACGAACACGGCACTCCGCTCAGCGCGATAAATATTTATTGCAAATACTCTGTCCCGCCGCCGACAATGAACCGTATCACCATGTCGTTGACGATCCATTCGATGGGGGCATGGTCGTCGGTGTAGACGGTGGTCATTTCATAACCAGATTTCAGGTTTGAAAACGTCACTTGCATGGTGTGAATGAGTAGCGGATTCACGTTAGGATCGTTGGATAACGCTAGCAGGTTTGCGGCGAAATCTTCCGGTTTTGTTTTTTGTTTTGTGGCAAAGATCATGGTGTTCAATGAGCCGGGAATATCCACTGTATAAATAGAAGGGAAGATCGTGCCCATTGTTGTGGCAAGTCCGTTGATGAGACGGCGGTCGCCAGGGACGGAGGCAGAGTTGATGGTCAGGACCCCGTTATCGGTCAGGTGCGAAGCGGCGATCTGGAAGAATTCCTGGGTTGTCATGTGGGCAGGGATGTAGGGAGGGCGGTACGCGTCCACGGCGATGATGTCATATTTGAATTTGCTTTGTTCAAGGTTGAGTCGCCCATCACCGATGATGATGTTCAGGTTGGGCATGTTCATGCCGAAATATTTTTGTCCCGACTTCCACGATCTTGGGGTCGAGTTCATATCCATCAATGGGAATGTTCCCATAGACCGCATTCATTTGACGCGCGGCTGTGCCTGCCGCGAGACCGACGATGGCGACGCGTTTTATGTCCGCTGGTTTGCGGTTGGCATAAAAATAAGGGCTGACGAGAAACTGATCCCAGGGACCATCGTATTGCAAAGTGTCGGGGCTGTAGATGGAGTGAACACCCTGCCCTTCATTCAAACGCAAAATCGTGAAGCCGTTGATCTTATCCACTTGAATGTAGTTGTATGCAGATTCGGTTTCGTAAACTTGCCCGGTGTTGCTCTTGAGCGATTGACCTGCCGCAAGCACCGCGATGATAGCGATAAGCAATCGGCATCCATAGATACTTGAACATTTCTTTTCGGCTTGCAAATTTTCCAAGCCCTGCCAATGCGACGAATAACAACGTGAGACTAAACAATAAAAATGTTTTTGTCGTTCCAATTGCAGGGATGGTGACCAGCACCGGAAGGAATGTTCCAATGAACGAGCCAAGCGTTGAGATGGCATAAATTTGACCGGAGATCTGCCCGGCGTGTGATGTATCGTCCACGCTGAGGCGGATCGCATAAGGAGACATGGTTCCAAGCAATGTGATCGGCACGCTAAACAGGATCAACACCGCGATGAACGACGCGCCTAAAATGCCGATCTGCAAAAACTCAAATGCGCTCGCCGCGGACCTGAGAACGGGTCCCGCGATATAAGGGACGAGTCCCAGCGTGAACGCGCCCCATGCAAGGATTCGATACAGCGCCGCGGGCGTCGGGTTTGCATCCGCCCATTTGCCGCCAAGGAAGTATCCCAACGTGAGATAGATGAGGATGAGTCCGATAATGCTCGCCCAGACAATATTGCTTGTGCCGAAGACGTTGCCGATCAAACGTGAAGCGGCGAGTTCCGCGGCGAGCGTGGTCATGCCAGAGATGAAGACAGTGAATAGGAGGTAGCGTTTCATAAGTGGGGAGATTATACCGTTTGGATGGTATCAAAGGCGCGCTGCGAAGGTTTAACTTCTGTGTAAGTATCTCCACCAGAGCAATGCGCCAACTCCAATAACAATGATTATTATCCCTAGGAAAAGACCCAAGTTAAATCCATTTGACGGAGATTCTGTAGTGGTGGCGAGTGGAGTCTCTGTTCGCGGTAGTTGGGTGGCGGATGGGGAAGGTGTAGGCGTAGTTGTTGGAGGTACAGGTGTAAGTGTTGGTGTTGTGGGCGGGGTAACAAGAAGAAGTAATTTTTGTTCGGGGTGGATGACGGAAGTGTTATTCAGCCCATTCCAATTCATCAAATCCGTAAGAGAGACATCGTATAAGCCAGCAATCCACGAGAGCGTTTCGCCGCTCTGGACGGTGTGATAATACTTGCCGTCTGCATCTGGAGTAAGTTTTTGGATAGAGCTTAGGGTTGGGCTGGGAGTGATGTTCCCTGGCGAGATCAAAAGCTTTTGTCCAATCGACAGGGTCCAATCTGCCTGGAGTCCGTTTAGTGCCAATATTCGGTCCACTGAGACGTTGTACGCCTCAGCAATGGTGCTCAATGCCTGATAAGGTTGTACTTCATGGATAATTCTGCCATCCGCATCCGGGGTTTGGGGCACGATCATGCCGAATGGAGTAGGTGTGGCATAGCCCGCCGTGTCCTTACCTGGAATGAATAAGCGTTCCCCGGCGTGCAATGGTGTATCGCGGGAAGTGTTGTTCCAAACCTCCAGATCGTGGATGGTGATCTGATAAGCAATCGCAATCGACCAGAAGGATTGACCCGCCTGGACAACATGGTATGTTTTGCCATCTGCATCAGGGGTGGCGATCTTCACTGGGATAATAATTTGTGGCACAAAACTTGAGCCGGTGCCTGGCTGAGATGTACCTCCTGATGACGATGATGTACTGCCACAAGCCTGCCCAGAGACATATGCCGCTTGAAGAATGTAATACGTTTTGCCGTTTGCTGTGGCTACCCCTGCTCCTATATTGCAATAAGCTGGTTCCACTGCTGGACGCATATGATCCGGGTCTGCCCAGACCGTCATGATCTGACCAATGTCCATGCCGCTGCTACTCACGGCAAAGTTTTCAGTTGCCCACACGGTACCGCCATTGCCGTACCCGGCGGCGGCGATCCGCCCGCGCACATCGCCGATATGCCACGACATACTGTTTGCCGCCATGATCGCCGCTGTAGATTGAGCAACCGCATCGACAATAGGATCCTCCACGAGAGCCGGCAGTCCATTTGAAACGCGCAAGGTGTTCATCGCGATAATTAAATCATAGGCGCTGACCTGGTTTGATGGGGCGGGATGGGCTTGGTCAGCCCGAACAGCCTGTGGATGGTAAATTGTCCCGATTCCAAGTAGGATGAGGATAGACCAGTTGATGAAACGTTGATAACGCATCCCATGATTATAATTCGATATACAGGTTCGCTTTCCAAGGAGAATTATGTACATTCCAAAACTTTATCGTGAAGAAGACCGTGAAAAGATATTAGAATTTCTTCGTCAAAACGACTTTGCCACTTTGGTGACTTATGACGGCGAAAAACCGACCGCCAGTCACTTGTTGATGGAAGTTGTTGAAAGCGGCGAAAAGCTTTTCGTCAACGGACATATGGCCAAAGCGAATTCGTTGTGGAAGACGTTTGAGACGAATCCCGAAGTGTTGGTCATCTTTCAGGGACCGCACACATATATTTCGCCGACTTGGTACAACCACGTCAATGTGCCAACGTGGAATTATCAGAGCGTCCATGTATATGGAAAGCCGCGGGTCGTGAGCGACCATGATGAAGCCTATGGCATCCTTTCGCGATTGGTCGCCAAATATGAAAGCGGTTCTTCTTATAGCATGGAAACACTTCCGCAGGATTTTGTGGAAAAACAGATGAAAGGGATTGTTGCATTTCAGGTTGAAGTGACTCGGATCGAAGCGAATTACAAGCTAAGCCAGAATCGTGATGACGGGAGTTATAACAGTGTCGTATCTCATTTGGAGGAACGGATGGATGATATGTCTCATGGGGTGGCGGAGGCGATGAAAAAGAGGTCTCATACATTATGAAATATAAAATCAACTTGGTCATTTTGTGTTGTTTCTTGTTTGCTGCTTTGATGGGTTGCTCAACTCCTTTGGATAATCAAACAAGCGATATTGAGAAAAAATTCTTATCAATAGTCCCTGTGACCGATATGAATAAAACTTTGCAGTTAAGCGTGAACGGTGACCAAAAAGCATTTGGTCTTGATTCTGAGATAAGTCTAACGGTACACAACCTGTCAAAATATTCGGTTATGTTTGATGCGGCTTCTCCTCCAAAGCTGTTTACCGTTAAAAATGGTGAGTGGGTTGAGGTCATGAATGAGTTCACTTACCGTGGTGGAGGAGCAATGTCCCCAAAAGGAACAATTTTGCTTGATGAAATTGTTACTAGTGTAAAACCGGTCCTAGACAAAGCAGTTTTGGATTCTAATCAACAGCAAGTCTCGTTGCGAATAGTGGTGATCTGTGAAATCATGGAAAATGATATTCGAACGGGAAAAAATATCGGCGCTTATGTTGATGTGATACTAAATCCGAGGTGGGATACTGAGCTATAGAACCATTATTATGGTAAAATCCTGCCCGCTATGCTCGAAAACGATGATTTCCCCGAAAACAACTCGCCACAAGTGAAGAATATCTCACAAGCAGAAGTGCGTGACGTCCGTGCGGAAGTGGTGCAGATGCATCAAGCCGACGCGGAGGTCGTTGTTGCGGACGAAGTGGAATTGCAAAATAGCGCCGCAGGAAACGTTAAAGCGAAAACCATCGGTGGAAACATGATGCTGTTGGGCGTCGTCAAAGCGGACGAAGTTTCTGTGGCGAGTGGCGGGGTAGGGTATGCCCAGGCTGGGAAAATATCCATGAGCGGATACACAGGCGCGGTCGTCGCGGGAAGCGCAGAAATCCATAATGGGATGGCTGGTTTCGTTGCGGGGCGTGAAGTCCATGTGAACGAGTCCCGAACGGGTATCCTGCTGGCACGGACTGTGAACGGCGATATAATACGGTGCTCGATACGCGCGGCGCTTTGATCGCCGGTCTGACGGGCGGTTTGTTCGCAGGTTTAATGTTGTTGCTGGGACATGTGTTGTTCCGGCGAAAATAATTTGAATGTAGTGCGGTGCGTGTGCGCCGCTTGCAGAAATTCTATTTCATAGAGCGAAGGTAACTTGTTAGATGAACAGGTGAGAGGCGCTCGAGGAGTAAAGATGGAAAAAGTAGTACTCAAAGCAACCAAGCGAGATGTGATCGGCAAACAGGTGAAAGCCCTGCGCCGCGAAGGGAAGCTCCCTGCGGTGATCTATGGCAGACACAATGAGCCTATTTCGATCTCTTTGGATGCCCATAGCGCGTCGTTGGCTTTGGCGAAGGTCACTTCTTCAAGCCTGGTAACGCTGGATGTGGACGGCACGGAATATCCCGCACTGGTGCGCGAGAAACAACGCGATTACATCAAGAACCGCCTGGTACATGTGGATTTTCTGGCGGTATCGCTCAAAGAGAAACTTCGTGCAAGCGTTTCCCTGCATTTCGTGGGTGTCTCATTGGCGGTGAAGGATTATGGCGCGGTGTTCGTTCATAACCTCGAACAGTTCCACGTGGAATGTTTGCCCACAGACCTGCCTGAACGCATCGATGTGGATATCAGTACACTTGCTCGTATCGGTGATGGTATCCGTGTGGGAGAGGTTGCTGTATCAGATAAGATCCAGGTTCTGGATAACCCCGATACCATGGTTTGTGTGGCGTCTGCTCCGAAGGTGGAAGAAGAAGTTGTTGTCGCTGCTGTAGAAGGCGCGGTCGCAGCTCCAGATTCAGGCGAACCCTCACTTTCTGTGGAACGTGGCAAGCAGGAAGAAGACGAAGAGTAAAACTCTCTTCAATAGCAAACTCCCCGATTTTGTCGGGGAGTTTTTTGTTAATGCCTTTCTTACTTTGAATAAATAACTTTTATGGAATTGGGCGATAAATATGCGGGGCGATCCAAACTGCGTACATTTCCGGTATAGGCGCTTTCGCCACCACAGCCAGATCGAACTGAACCGTTTCGCCTGCCAGGCTGTCGAGTGAATAATCAATTACGATAGGCGGATCTGTAAAACGATACTGCCAGCGCTTTAAGTACCGTTCTCCATTCTGGTTGAAGAAATTTAAATAGAATTCCACGTCACAAAATTTGTGAGCGACGCAGCCGGTCACTGTCCGAAAGCGATCACCTTTCTGTACTGTGAAGGCTGGATATTTACTGAATATCTTCGAATAGTGAACGAGCGGCGGATAGGTTAGCATCATCGGGATGCCGGCAGGCATTCCCTCAACGCCTTCCTCCAGGCGCATAACGTAACCCATGTCTGTTTGATTGGCGTCGCCGGGGCAGGGTAGTGACTGTTCAGGTGTGTACCATTCTGCGGCGCATATTTGATCGACAAAATCAAACGCCAGAGTACCGTCGGGTTCGCTGGGCAGTCCAATGGTTTTTAAGTCGGGCGTCGGTGTCGGCGTCACCGTCTTGGTTGGAGTTGGGGTTGGGGTTGGCGGTCGTGGTGTGGATGTGTCTGTTATCACAATGGTTGGAGTGATGACGGGTACGCTTGTGGCAGGCGTGAGAACGCCGCATCCACTAATCAACAAGCCCATCAGTAGGAGAAGTAGTATATATTTTTTCATGAGATTTTGGTCTTTTCCATATTGAATTAATTAATATCCTAACACATTTAGAAAATCAACCGTCATACGCGCGGTGGCGCCCCAAAGTAATTCACCATCATAGGGATGATAGGCGATAAGCGCCCGCTTCGATTCTGGACGTTCAAACTGCCACCGGTTCGACGAGTTTGCCAGCCACCCCAGCGGAATCGTGAACACACGTGCCACTTCAGCCTCTCCCACACGGAAAACAGTGGGCCACTTCACAACTCCCACCACCGGTGTGACTCGGAAGTATGAAATCGTAATGAGGTTTGTAAGCCTTCCCAAAACTTTTACATCGTCGGGGTTTAAGCCGATCTCTTCTTCGGCTTCACGTAAGGCTGTTTGTTCAGGTGTGGTTTCACCATCGTCACAGGCACCGCCGGGGAAGGAAACCTGTCCCTTATGGGATTCAAGCGTATCCGTGCGGCGTGTGTAAAGCAGATGCCATTCATGATCCTGCCATACCAGCGGGACCAATACCGCCGCGCATTTGAGTCGCGTTTCGTCGTTGGCGGCTAGTTCGGAAAAGCCATCTGACGAAGGGTCCGCGTTTGAAATCGATTCCTGTAACCGTTGAGAGATAATTTCTTCGCTGAGTGTAATAGGCATATCTTGTGTATTGACAATAAAACGATAATGGACCTTTGCGAGGAAGGAAAGGAATCTAAATCTTCCCTGTTTTACGATCATTCTCTTACAGGGCTTCCACAGTAACCACATTCCGCGGTGACATCATCCAGCCACTCGACTTCATCGGAGCGAAGCGGCGCGCCGCATTGCGGACAATGTGTGGGAAGCGCAGGTTTTTTGGCTGGAGATGCCTGGGTTTCAAACGAAGGCATGGATGGCTGAATCGTCTTTAGCCATATTTCGATCTCTTCGGCTTCATCCTTGAAGCCGCGTTCGTTCAATTCAGCGATTGTGCGTATCCCCATATTGCGCAGGCGTAGAAGTTGTTTTCGTTGGGCGAGCAATTCAAGTCCGCGTTTGAGGGATGGCATTCCCAAAGCAACTTGTCCGGCAAAGACGCGTGCGCGACCGGCTTGCAGATGAAACAACGGCGCGCGCGGTCCGCCGCGCGCATCGGCAGGTTCCGCAATTCTCTCAAAGAGTTGCGCGGCGCGTCCATACTCGCCTTTATCGAAGGCGAGGTTGGCTTCCTGCAAAATGGGAGGAATATGTGCGGCAAATTCTTTTCTTCTGTCACGACGGAACATACGACGCATTACTTTTTCTCCTCAATATCTATGCCTGCTTCTTCCAATAATTTCGTTCCGCGTGGGTCGTCGCTGGGTTCGATCTTCCTCGCAAAGAGGAGGAAGCCGGTATGTGCCACCATCCTGTCTGTAGGGCGCAGGCGTGAAGGCTCCGCTTGAAAATAGCGGATCAATATTTCGCAGACTTCGATAAATGCAAAGTTATGTTGTCTCAGTGCATATAACGTTTTTTCGACCTGATTGTACGTGGGGATCAGACAACATAAAAACCCGCCGGGCTTGAGCGCGGCGCGGACTTGTTCGGTGCAGTCATACGGATTTGGCAGGTCGAGGAAGAAGGAGTCGGCGTCAGTTTCGTCCAAGCCTTGTTGGATGTCGCGCAGTTTGAAATCCACGCGTGATTCGAGCCCGAAGCGAGTCACAGTTTTTGCGCGCCAGATTCTGTACATCTTCCTTGACTTCATAGGAGATGACGCGTCCTTCCGAGCCGACAGCATACGCCAGAGCGGTCGTCATGGACCCGGAGCCTGTTCCGGCTTCCATCACCTTTTGCCCTGGTCCCACGCCCATGGTGACGAGGATGAAGCCAATATCTTTTGGATAAAGGATTTGTGTGGTGCGCGGCAGGTCGATCAGCAGATCGGCGAGGGATGGTTGAAGGAGATAGAACGGCGCGCCGATGTGACTGTAGACCTGTGTGCCCCAGGGCTTGCCGATGAGGTCGTCATGCTGAAGGATACCGCGGTGCGTTTCGAACTTTGCCCCGGCTTGCAAATTGAGGATGAAATGTTTATGACGTAGACCGACGAGTTCTGCAAGATCACCATCGCGTGCGATGGATGTTGGATGAGTGAGCGACATGAGGTTATCTTACCATGATGTTTTGAGTTAACTGTCCGGGCTGTCTGTCGCGGTTTCCGGTTGAGGCGTTTCTGATATTTCGGCTACAGGGGCGGCGTCTCTTAATTTACGATTCGTTATGAGCAGGGTTGCAAGCAATACAATAGTCAAAACGCCCATCGAAATTAAAAGTTGCTGTATGAATTGAATCAAACGGATAGGTTTGATCGAACTCACCTGCCACAGCGGAGATTCCGTAGGTAATTGCGGCGGCGTTCCAAAGCCCGTGAAGAAGAATGGCGATCAGGTAGGTTCCCGCCAGACGCAGGTAACGGCGCTCGCGCCACGCCATGACGATTGCCGCACCCATCAAAGCAGATGTTGTGATGTGCAATAGACCTGTCCCGATGCGCGTGAAGAGCAGGCTTCCCCAGTCTCCAACCTGTCCGCTTACATTGATTGTTTCTGCCAATCCATAGCCTGCTCCGCTTAGCGCGCCGAGGGCGAATCCCTGTGATGGGGAATTCAATTTGCGGGCGAGTATCCAAACGCCGAGGGGCTTGATAAGTTCCTCCACCAGTGGGACAAGAATGGAAAGATAAACCAATATTGTGATGATTGTGCCGGGCTTGGTCACATATGGGATAAGAAGCCTCAGTACCTCATTTGCGTCTGGAGATTCTGGATTGATATAGCTAAACTGCGTAAATAGTCTTTGAAGTTCATTTGCTAAAGCTGGTTGTGAAGAGATGTAAACGGCAACGATTATGACGATAAAAAGACCGATGAATATTTCCAGGATGAGCAGGATGAATGGGACAAGAGTCTATGCTGATGCCGAGCACGCCCCACGTCCGCCATCTTGAGCTGGGAGGTGTGTTCCTTGTCCCTGCCCCAAGGATCGTCCATAAAGGCAGGGCAATTGCGGGAATGCTGAGAAATGGGAGAACGATCCAATTCACCGATTTGAGGTCTTGTATCTGGCTTCCGAGCCATAACACGAGTCCAGAACCAATGACGCCAACTGCGATTTGCCACCATGAAAGAGAAAACGACATGGGGGCTTCTACAAGTGGTTTGTTCAGGAATTTTAGAAAAGCAATGATCGCTGCAATTAAAAGGATCATCCCTTCAAAACTGAAGACGGCAAAAAATATTGTGGACTGTGCGTCAGCCTGATTTTGACGAGGAATGTCGTTACTGAGGAAAGTCCCAGCATCAAGCCGCCAAGGAATAAAAGCAAGGCTCCTAAAATAAATATCAGGAACCCAAACAGGGATGTGAGATGTGTCTGTTGTGTTTTCATTTTATCGTTGTGAGGTTATCTTACCATAGTGATTGAAAATCAGATTATCATCAGGGATATAACAAGAAATGAATGGTACAAACACCTACATTTACGGACTGGGTTGTATCGTGCAAGTGAACGCTATCACTGATTACTTCATCTCTGATACCCTTGATATTGTATGCCTCGGTCACCGCTCTTTCCATGCACGTTGATTGTTAGCTCTATAGATGGAATATGCTTGGTTAACCTGCAAAATGTGCAAGTATTAGGACCTTGACAAGAGGAAGAGACCGCCGTATTTGTGAAGTTACGACACAAACACAAAACCACGGAGGTCTCCACAATGGATATTACCACGTTCATGATCGCTGTATTCTGTCTGATCGATGATTATCTAGCCGGTCAGCGTCTCCGCAAACGAGGTCCTCTGCCAACTTTGCGTGATAGTGAAGTAGTGACAATCGAAGTCGTAGGTGAATTTCTCGGATTGGATACAGATAGCAGCATCTTTACTCACTTTTGCAGATATTACTCAGATTGGTTTCCAGGTCTGCGGCAAATCCACCGAACAACTTTCATCCGGCAAGCCGCCAATCTTTGGAAGATCAAACAGGATTTATGGAAAATGATTGGGCAAAAAATCCCGCAAGATCCGTACCTTTCTATTGTGGACAGTTTTCCAGTGCCTGTCTGTCGGTTTGCCCGAGCACCCCGTTGTCGTTCTTTTCGTGAAGTCGCTGCCTATGGTCATGACGAGGTGGCTCGACAAACCTATTTTGGGCTACGAGCGCACATTCGGTTGGCTTGGCCCGGCGTCATTGTGAATTGCACACTGGCTCCAGCAGACATTCATGATACAGAAGGAGCCACAGAATTGCTCGACAACGTTTTTGGATTTGCCTTGGCAGATCGCAATTACTGGAAACCTGAACTTTTTGAGTATTTGAAAGCCAATGACTTGTGGCTGCTGGCTCCTTATAAATCTTCGAAACGAGAAAAGCATCCTTGGCCGCGTCGCTTGACACACGCCAGATATCGCATTGAAACTGTTTTTGGACAGTTGGTGGAACGCTTTCACATCAAACGAGTTTGGGCACGCGATCTTTGGCATCTTACTTCGCGTTGGATGAGAAAGTTTCTAAGCCATACCTTGGCTGTTTTCTTTTGTGCTCAAAACAAGCCTTATTCTTATCTGAGCTTTGCTACATTGATTAATGATTAAACTTGCACATGGAGAATATATGACAATAAAACATTGGTCAATCCATCAATTATTGATCATGGGCATAATAGGAATTCTTCTTTTTGGATGTATGACTTCTAGGCCTACCGCTATTCCCACCCCTGCATTCACGCCTTCACCTGATCAAATGGATAAAAGCCCTTTTACGGGAGTTCCTTGCGCCGCGCCATGTTGGCAAGGACTTGAAGTAGGAAAATCGAGCGAAAGTGAAGTGACCTCGGTTTTATCAACCCTAACTTTCATTCGATCGAGATTTGATTCAAATATATCTGAAGACCATCAATGCCGGACTATTACGTTAAAGATAATGGTCCTGGGATGGAAATCGATGCAAATTGTATTACCCTGAGAACGGAGTGCTTAGTGCTGACTACTTCAAACGACGTTCTTCAAAATATCATGGTGAGATTAAAATTATGAAATCAGTGCTGATGAAGCTAATAAAGTATTTAGGTACCCCTGACTTTATATGGGATACAATGATTTTAGCTCTGAGAGAATTTATACCTGTGAAGTGTACTTTGATATGGAAAAAGAGTAGACTTGTTCTGGCGTTAATTACTAGAGCTGATAATGATCTTGAAGGAGCCTAAAAAATACTGCTTTGTCGTTCGTGATACAGGCAAAATCCCATCCAGTTTGTTGATCTCAGATATATGGTATTTATCAGAGGCAGAATTACGCACTAATATCACCAGTAGAGACTGGTAAGATTTTTGAATTTACGGAGACCATGCTAAGAACGTTTAGACTGGAAACAGTCCACTTGCCTTTGAGTAAATATATTGACTATCAGCTTAAACACTCTAATGAGACGAAGATGATAGCTGCCATTGTGCATCGCCCTCCCATTTCTTCCCTTGTTCCTTGACACACCCTCTCCCAGCCCCTCTAACGATTTTCTGTCGAGACTTATGATGGGTTCTTCCACCTCATGACCGAATGTATATTCAGCGTCTAATTTGAACTCGACAAATGCATCTTATCTTTCCTCAACCGTCACGCTCAACAACTTATCGCCGGGAGGAGTGTCTGATCCGGGTTGTGCGTCGCGCGGCGTGAGAGATTTCAACACATCCATGCCGCTGAGCACCTGACCAAAGATGGCAAATTTTCCATTGAACTTTTGGGCTGGTGCGTAGGTAATAAAGAATTGCCCTCCGGTGGAATTATCTCCCGAGTTGACCATGGCTACCATGCCGGGTTTATTGAACGTCAGCGAGGAAGAATTTCATTGATCAGATAATACCCCGGGTTGCCTTTACCGGTTCCGCTGGGGTCACCGGTTTGTGCATAGAGATCGGGGATGACGCGATGAAATGTGATGTTATCGTACCATCCATTGCGCGCAAGAAAAATAAATGAATTCACCGTAAACGGCGTTTTATCTGCAAACAACTGAATGACAACATCGCCTTTTTCGGTGTGTAATGTGGCGGTATATTGTTTGTCCGCTTGTACCGTTATGGGCGGGCAGGAAGTGAACTGCCGCTTTCCAAGTGCGATCAGTCGCACAATATCTCTCAGGTTGTTGAAGTCGCGTGGTCCTGCATAGATTTGTCCATTGATAATAATGAGTGGGACTCCGGGCAGTCCCATCTTTTGACTGTCATCCACCGCCTGCTGAACTTTGGCGACGACCGCCTCGCTCTTCCAATCAGACTGGAACTGTTCCACGTTCATTCCCGAAGCCGAAACCTGCGCGGTGATCCATTGACTGAAATCCTCCACTGACAGCTTGATCCAGCTTTCCTGTTGAGTGTATAGCAGATTATATATTTCCCAGAACTTGCCCTGTTTTTCGGCGGCTTCGGCGGCTTGCGCGGCAAGAACGGCTTTGTCGTTGGCGTTGGTCAGTGGGAAGAGGCGACTTACAAACCGTACATCCTTTGGATATTCGCCGATCAACTGCTTGATTGCCTTTGCAAATTCTCCACTGCGTACGTCTTGATAATCACTGTACACCATAATTGTGACGGCGGCATCCTCGGGACCTTGTATGTGATCCTCTTTACTGATTGGCGGGAAGATGGATGGAGCGTCTGGTCCCGGTGTTGGCTCGGTTGTGATGGATGTGCAAGAAGGCGGATTGGTTGGTATGGTGATGTTGAGATGGGTGGGAGTGGGGTTGGGCGTCGTGCCAGAAGGTGCTGTCGATAGCAAGAGGATAAGATGACGACAGGGATGAGAAAAATGAGAAGGCATATTCTCGATGAGGCTGAAGACAGGGATGAATGTAAATGGTTCATATCGTTTATTGTTTTACAGCTTGTTGAAGTTGTTCAAATGAGGTCATCCATGCGATGGTGTTGACGAAATCTGCAAGTGATTTGCTTTGTGCGCGCAAGGCACGGACAGCGGGACCGACAGGATCTTCACCGGCTGCGCCACCGGGGACATCGGCATAGGCTCCGTAGAAAGCAAAGTAAGCTTGATTTAATTTTCGGATCAAGTATCCGTTTTGCCAGAAGATTTGCCTGCGCGCCTCCATGTATGTTTCGGCTTCGTCGATCTTTCCCTCCGCTAATAATTCATCCGCGTGGACGCGGGTCTCGTGCATCTCTGCGCGGAAGTCGAAGGGCGGCGTGTCGTTGAGTGTTGTTTGAGGGAGAAAGAGATATTAAGCGGGAGCAGGCTGGATGTTGGAGAAGAAGCGATTGTTTCAGGATAATAGATTTGCTGTACACGATGTCCAACTTCTTCGCCGACAATGCTGGCAGTCGTCTCATTCATTGTGCGGAGTTCGGGGGTGGTGCTGTAGTTGAGACCCAACGGACGAACATTGAGGTAGTTGTGAGTCCATTCGTGGGCGATGGTGCTGAGCGTCCAGGGCAGGTCTGTGGTTTCTGTCACCATGGTGGGATATACGCCTACGCCGCCGATGGGAACGACGAGTGTCGAAACATCCAGCGATTTGGCAATGCTATCTTCCAGTTGCAATCTGTTCGTCAATTGTGAGGGTTGGCAGTACCGAGATGTTTGCACTTTGTTCGATATGATTGCGCGGTGAAACGATCAGGGCGAGCGGCGCGGATGTAATATGATATAGAACGGGAGGCAGGGGTTGACCGCTTGTGGTGAGTCCCAGTTGTGCGAGGGTTTCACTGACCTGGTTTTGCAAATTTGATTTGGCAAACGGCGCCAGTTTTTTTTGTTTCTGGGCGAGTGCATCACGCTGTGTACGCAGGAAAGCGCTTGCTGATTCTTTATCTGTGATGCTCGGGTCTGCAAATATCTTTTCGATGTGTGTTTCGTCCTGGGTGAGTTGTTCTGTTGTGCGTAAATAATCGAATACGATCTGTTTGTTTGTTTCACGCTCGAAAATATAAGGCGAGTCGATGGAGCTTTGTTCGAGTTTGATCCATGCCGCGTCCCATACCCAGTTGGGATAATCGAATTCGATCTGGCGTGTGTAGATGCGAACGCGGTCGGTTTCTCCTGTGAAGCGGGGAGAGTTGCTTCCCCCAACGATGATAAGAATGACGAGTACGCTGATAATGTCTAAAATGCGCCCAATGCGAAATAACATGGGTAGGATTATACCCAGAGCGGTGACATATAACCATAAACAAGAACTGACAGGTTTTTGTCCTGTCAGTTCTTGTTCAACCTGCCCTCAGCAAGTATTTACTTTAGTTATTCTTGTTCTTCAAATATTCGTCAATTGCCCAGGCGGCTTTGCGACCAGCGACCATGGCGGTGACAACTAAATCGGGTCCAGTTACACAATCTCCGCCGGAGAAGACGCCTGCACGTGAGGTTGCGCCTGTTTGTTTATCTGCTTTGACCAGTCCCCAGTTATGTGTTTCAAGATCGGGAGTTGTCTTGCTGATGATGGGATCAGGCCAGTAGCCGAGCGCAAGGATGGCTGTGTCACATTCAACGATAAAGTTCGAGTTTTCAACGGGAATAGGTTTGCGTCTGCCTTTTGCGTCTGGTTCGCCAAGTCGCATTTCGATACATTCCACAGCGGCAAGTTTTCCATCATCGCCTGCGATGAACTTTATGGGTTGTGTGAGGAAGCGATACTTCGCACCTTCATCTCGTGCGAACGTGCGATCTTTTCTTCCGCCAGGCATTTCTTTTTCCGTGCGGCGATAGAGGCAGGTTACTTCTTCTGAGCCGAGTCGCAACGCTGTCCGCAGACAATCGGATGCCGTGTCACCGCCGCCAATGACAACGACGCGTTTCCCTATTTCGAGTGGGCGACGCATTTCGGACGGGAGCAGGTCCGGGTCGACATTGCCGCGGATGAGAAAATCTGTCGCTTCATAGACTCCGGGGAGGTCTGTTCCTGGCGCATCTTCCATCTTCGCATCGATTTCTGACCCCACACCAATGAAGACCGCGTCAAAGCCTTCGTTGAACAGTTCATCTATTGTTTTGTTTTTTCCAATGTATGTGTTGCCTGCAAAATTAACCCCCGCACGTTCGAACTCTTCCCACTTTTCCATCCAAACATCTTTTGGGAGTTTGAAGTTGGGAATGCCATAAACGAGCAATCCACCGGGCGCAGGTTTTGACTTCGAAAATGGTGACCTCGTGTCCGCGTTGGACGAGTTGGTCCGTACAGCCCAAGCCTGCCGGTCCAGCCCCGATAACAGCGACCCGCTTTCCTGTAGGAGGAGCGATGGGAACAATATGCCCCTCGTGACGGCGCTTATAATCCACGGAGAAAACTTCCAGTTCTCCGCAAAGGACGGGTGTATGGTCCTTGTTCAGCACGCATGATCCCTGACATAATTGTTCGTGTGGACAGACCCGTCCGCAGATCTCTGGCAGAGAACTTGTTTGATGATATAAGTTGGCGGCTTCTGTGAACTGTCCCTGTTCGATGAGCCACATGGCGGAAGGAATGTCATTGTGGGTGGGACAGGCCGTCATACAGGGAGCAGGGTCCGGGCAGTGGATACAGCGTGCTGCTTCTGTCATGGCTCTTTCCGGACTAAAATCCAGAACGACATCCCCGAAATCACATCTTCGTTCACTTGGAGACCGCAGATCAAGATCGTAAAAAGGCATGTTGGCACGTGCCTTGCGGTCAATCGTAAGTGTTTCACTCGGTACAAACTGCATTGATACCTCCATGGAAACAAAAACTTCAGTATGATGATAACCAAACATTACTTCCTTCCACAGGCGTAAATGTCACCAAACTGGACGACAATCGTCACATTTCCGAATAAAGCCGGAAACTATTTCGTTAATAGTTTAGCGTGAGAAGATGTTGCTAAACCGGAAGAGAATCATCACATTTCACTCTTGTTAACTATTTATAAGACCCTAATGAAATTCACCGCCAATTCATATTTATAGGGTATAACATCGGTTTGGCGATGTCAATTTTTCAAATTACGAGGCAACTCCTCGTGGAGGAATGGTATGGGTAAATTTCTAAAGAAATACAGAACAATCATAATCCTATTGGTGATTGTCGCAGTTGTGGCTTCCGTGTTCGTCGTGCGCGGGCGGCAGAATACGAATACAGCAGCAAGTCAGTTCCAAACTGCGACTATCGCTCGCGGAAACCTGACTGCCACCATCGGCGCGACGGGTACGGTGCGTGCAAAGCAAACAGCTGTGTTGGCTTGGCAGGCTGGGGGAACCGTCGACACTGTTAATGCGAAGCTTGATGATAACGTTCCTGAAGGGTTCGTCATGGCGCTTTTGGCAAAGGACTCTCTGCCCCAAAATATCATTATGGCAGATTCGGACCTGGTCAGTGCGCAAATGGATTTGGATAACCTTCTCAATTCCGATACGGCGCGGGCACAGGCTGTGATCGCTTTGCGCGATGCCAAGGTAGCCTACGACAAGGCTAATAATTGGCGCAAAGAGTTGAATGGTAGGATCCGCGTTAAGAGGATCATATATAAGACGTTTTATGGACGTACTGTCCCCATATTGAAAGAATATAAACAGCACCCGGATGCCACCACTATCGCAAAAGCCGATGAAGATTTGGCACTTAAGACGGCGAAATTGGATGATGCGCAGCGTGAGTATGATCGCCTGACCAGCGGCAATACGGCGGATATAGCCGCCGCACAAGCCCGTGTGGATGCGGCTAAAGCGACCCTCAACCTGGCGCGCGTGGTCGCTCCATTTGGCGGCATTGTGACTGAAGCAGACACGTTGCCCGGCGACCAGGTCAGCGCAGGGACTACGGCGTTTCGTATCGATGATTTGTCGAGTTTATTAGTGGATGTGGAAGTTTCAGAAGTAGATATCAATAATATCTCGGTGGGGCAGTCAGTCTCGCTTACCTTTGATGCGGTTCTGAATCGTGAATATCACGGCGAAGTTGTTGAAGTTGCAAACGTGGGCAATAATGTGAGCGGTGTTGTTAACTTTACAGTCACTGTCGAATTGACCGACCCCGATGAATTCGTCAAACCGGGTATGACCGCAGCGGTAAATATTGTGGTTAAAGAAGAAAACAATGTTTTGTTGATCCCTAACCGGGCAGTACGTTTGGTTAACTCTGAACGGACGGTGTATATACTTGTTGATGGCAAGCCCAAACCAGTCAAAGTGACGCTCGGTTCTTCATCGGGGGTGGATAGTGTGCTCGCTAATGGTGATATTAAAGAAGGTGACCCAATCATTTTGAATCCGCCAGCCGTTAATGGCGGGCCATTCGGAGGCTAGTTATGGATTGGGTGATCGAAGCTCGTGATCTGGTAAAAACGTATAAGATGGGCGAGTTTGAGGTGCAAGCTTTGCGCGGCGTTTCATTTAAGATCGCGCGCGGCGAAGTAGTTTCCATCATGGGACCTTCCGGCTCGGGCAAATCCACCATGATGAATACGTTGGGTTGTTTGGACAGGCCAACATCCGGTGAATATATTTTGGATGGCGAAGCGGTTGGCGAAATGAACGACGATCAACTTGCCAGTGTTCGTAACCGTAAAGTTGGGTTCGTTTTTCAGAGTTTTAATTTGCTTTCACGTTTAACCGCTTTGGGTAATGTAGAGTTACCTTTACGTTATGCTGGGATTACAGAAGGGCGTCGTGAGCGTGCACGCGCCGCTCTTACATCTGTTGGATTGGAAGACCGCATGACGCATCGCCCGTATGAGCTTTCAGGTGGACAGCAACAACGCGTGGCAGTTGCGCGAGCGATTGTAAATGATCCTGCCATGATCATGGCGGATGAACCAACCGGGAATTTGGATTCCAAAGTTGGAAAAGAGATTATGAACCTTTTGCTCAATCTCAATAAAGAGCGCGGTACAACGTTGATTATCGTCACACATGATGCCGCAATTGCAGAACAAACCCAGCGTGTGATCCGCTTACGCGACGGCGAGCTTGAATCACACAGTGACGAAGAAAAGGAAGGGAAGTAGAAATGAGCTTTGGACAAGCCCTTCTCGAAGCCATTGAAAGTTTGAATGGCAATAAAATGCGTTCAGGTCTCACCGTGCTTGGCATTGTGATCGGCGTGGCGGCTGTCATTGCCATGCTCGCAGTGGGTAACGGTGCGCAGGCATCCATTACCGGCTCCATTAGCAGTATCGGTACGAATTTGTTGTTCGTATTCAGAGGTAATTCAGATAGCGCTCAAGGTCCGGGTGCTCGCAGTCGAAGTGGAAACAATGACCGTCCACTTACACTTGCAGACGCCGCAGCGATAGCGGATCCATTTGCCGCCCCTTCAGTTGAATCGGTTGCGCCTGTGATTCAGGGGAATGGGACTTTATCATTTGGTGGAGAAAAGTCTACAACAACGATTACGGGTGTAACTCCGGATTACTCCACAGTGCGAAACCTGGAACTTGCTGAAGGCGAATTTATAAATCAAGAGCATATACTTGGAAGAATGTCAGTCGTCATTCTGGGACCCGACGCCGCAGATGCAATCTTTGGTCGCCATGATGGGGTTGTCGGTGAGACGATCCGTATTGAAGGTCAACCTTTCCGCGTAATTGGTGTCTTGGTTTCTAAAGGCGGCGGGGCTTTTGGCAGTGAAGATGGCAACGCATATATCCCGTTCACCACGGCGCAGGCGCGTCTTTTAAACGCAGCTCACTTGATGAAATTGATGTTATTTATGTACAAGCTACCACCGCTGAATCTGTGCCACAGGCGGCAGAAGAGATTTCAAATATTCTGCGTCAGCGCCATCGCACACCGATTGGTGCCGACGACTTCACTGTTTTTACACAGCAGGATTTCTTGAAAACCTTTTCGACGATCACAGGTGTGCTGACCATTTTCCTTGGCGGCATTGCCGGCATCTCCCTGCTGGTGGGCGGTATTGGCATTATGAATATTATGCTTGTTTCAGTGACAGAACGGACTCGTGAGATCGGTCTTCGCAAAGCGTTGGGCGCACGCAAACGAGATATTTTGCTTCAATTTCTCACCGAGTTCTTCCTTGCTGAGTTTGATCGGCGGTATCATTGGCATATTGTTCGGCTGGCTTATCGCTTTTGCGGTGGGGCAGGTTGCCACTGCGACGGGTAATAATTTCGTGCCGATCGTTGGTACGGATGCCATCGTGCTTTCGACGAGCTTTTCCGCAGTTATTGGTTTGTTTTTTGGGATTTACCCTGCCAGCCGCGCCGCAAGCCTGGAGCCGGTGGAAGCGCTTCGATACGAATAGTAAATAACAGGTTGTGCTTCTGCATAACCTGTTTCATACTTACGAAAGGGATAATAACAACATGGCTACATTCAAAGTTCTTGTTACAGATGGGCTCGACGAAAGCGGTCAGTCCATATTGCGTGATTCCGCTACGATGGATGATCGCAACAATATTTCAGCGGATGATCTTCTCAAGGAGATTCCCGCCTATGACGGTCTCATCGTTCGCGGTCGGACCAAGGTAACTGCTTCCGTTATGGAGGCCGCTACCAAGCTGAAAGTGATCGGGCGCGCCGGGGTGGGCGTGGATAATATCGATCTCGAAGCCGCAAAGAAGCACAACATCACGGTTGTCAATGCGCCAACGTCCACAACGCTTGCCGTTGCCGAACTGGCTTTCGGTCTTTTGCTTGCCGTTGCGCGTGAGATACCGCGTGCTGATTCAGGTTTGAAGCAGGATAAATGGCTCAAGAAGGAAATTAAAGGCGTTGAACTGAACGGAAAGACCCTCGGCGTGGTCGGCTTTGGTCGGATCGGCGCAGAGGTGGGTAAGCGTGCCGCCGCCTTTGGTATGACCGTTGTCGCCTACGACCCATTGATCGAGGCAGATGAGATCAAACGCCGCGGTGCAGAACCCATGGCGCTTGATGAGTTATATGCCTGCGCAGACTTCATCACTTTACATCTGCCATTGAGCGTGCAGAGTCGTGATATGGTTGGCGAGATGGCATTCTCTCAAATGAAAGACGGTGTACGCATTGTCTCTGCCGCGCGCGGCGGTATCATCAACGAAGCCGCCTTGCTGGACGCACTGAACAGTGGCAAGGTCGCAGGCGCGGGGCTGGATGTTTTCAGCAAGGAACCGCCTGGTTTGACAGAAATAGTTTCACATCCACGCGTGATCGGCACTCCACACGTTGGGGCGCAAACCGCTGAGGCGCAAGTCCGCGCTTCGGAAGACATTGCGACTGAAGTCCTAATGGCATTACGCGGAGAAGCTCTCCGCTGGAAGGTCGCGTAGCATAACCCAGTCCCTAAAGGTTTTATGCAGGAAACCTTTAGGGTTTTTTAACAGGAGACCGAATGAGCGAAAAGTTAAATCGATTAAAAGAACTTCTGGGAGAAGTTGACGATATTGCCAAAGCCGCCGCTGTATTGGAGTGGGACCAACAAGTGAATATGCCACCAGGCGGCAACGAGGCTCGTGGACGGCAGATCGCCACGTTGAGCAAGACAGCACAGGAAAAATTCATTACCGACGAGATTGGCAGATTGATCGAAGATCTCAAAGCGGAATTCACAGATCCCGATTCTGACGAAGCCGCGATGATCCGTGTTGCCGCGCGTGATTACGACAAAGCCCGCCGCGTTCCGCCCCAGTTTATTGAGGAGCAATCTGTGGTGACATCTGCCGCGTTCGAAGCGTGGATGGAAGCCAGAAGTAAATCGGATTTTTCCATCTTCCAACCTCATCTCGAAAAAGTGGTGGAACTGGTCAGGAAATACGTTTCATTCTTCCCGCCAGCGGATCATCCCTACGATACCTTGCTGGATAACTACGAGCCTGGCATGAAGACGGCTGAAGTAAAAGCCATCTTCGATGGTTTACGTCCCAAACAGGTTGAGCTCATCAAAGCTATTGCGTCTACCAAACAAGTCGAAGATGGTTTCCTTTACGGAAAGTATAACGAAAAGAAAATGATCGATTTTGGCGCGAATGTGGTTACTCAATTTGGTTACGATTGGAACCGCGGCAGGCAGGACAAGGCGCCCCATCCGTTCGAGACCACCTTTAGTGTGGATGACGTCCGCATCACAACTCGTTTTGAAAAGGACAATCCCACAGCGACAGTGTTTAGCACCATGCACGAATCCGGGCATGGAATGTATGAACAGGGCACCAATCCTGCGTTTGAACGTACATCTCTTGCAGGCGGAACGTCACTGGCTGTGCATGAGTCGCAGTCACGTATGTGGGAAAATCTTGTCGGTCGTTCACAACCTTTCTGGGAGCATTTCTTCCCTGCCTTCAAGAAAACATTCGCATCACAATTGGATGGTGTCAGCCTCGAAGCCTTCTACAAAGCCATCAACAAAGTTGAACCTACGCTGATCCGTGTGAATGCCGACGAAGCAACGTACAACCTTCACATCATGCTTCGCCTCGAATTGGAGATTGGCATGGTCGAAGGCAAGATCGCCATCAAAGACCTGCCGGAAATCTGGAACGCCAAAATGCAGGAATATCTTGGTATCACACCGCCCAATGACGCGAAAGGTGTCTTGCAGGATATTCACTGGTCTGGTGGCTCGATTGGTTATTTCTCCACGTATGCGCTTGGCAACCTTGTCTCCGCGCAGTTATGGGAAAAGATCAACAGCGATATTCCCGATCTCGATGACCAAATTCGTAAGGGCAACTTTAGCGAACTGCTTGGCTGGCTCCGCAAGAACATCCACCGGCATGGTCGCAAATATGACCCACAGGTTCTGGTCGAAACGGTCACCGGGTCAAAGATCACACCTGAACCTTACGTCCGCTATCTCACTAAAAAATATGGCGAGATTTACGGACTGTAACGTTTAATTTACCCACCATTAAATCGGACAAGTCCAACAAGTCAAAGTAGATTTGTTGGACTTGTTGGCTAATTTTATTGATGAAACATAACTTACTCCTTCTCGCCTCTCTTCTTGGATTGATAGCTGGTTGCACACCTCAAACATCGAGTCCTGTCCCCACGCCTTATCCCCCTGAATACCTTCCGACAGTAATCGCGCTGACAGCGCAAGCAGTTGATACGTCAATGACAGCCTCTCCCACTGATGACACCCTTCCTGTCGAATTGCCGACTGAAACGCCAGAACCGGCACTCAGTCCAACTCCGTTGGTCACATACACCCCAACCTCCATTCCCGGACATAACCCTGCGGCGATCCAGATTATCTTGCCGGGACCCATGTCGAAAGTGGTTTCGCCCATTGCGCTTCGTATGAACATCAAGATCGGTGACAGCCAATCCATGCAAGTGGATCTATATGGCGAAGATGGACGCCTGCTTTCACGGATTGTCAAGCGCGTGCCGACTTCCAATAATGGAGTTCTTCAGAACGTCAAAATCCCTTTTGAGATCCCTGCCGCCGCGGAGTTGGGGCGTATCACCGTAAGTTCGTTGGATAAAAAAGGGAGAATACAGATGCTGAATTCTGTTCGTGTTCTATTGCTTTCTTCGGGTAACAATGAGATCAACCCGTCAGGGGACCCCTCAGAACCTGTTGGAGTATTCAGCCCTCTTTTGAAGGATACAGTTTCAGGTGGCGTCTTGAATGTACGCGGGGATGTGTGGCCCTTCAATTTGAACTCTGTTATTTTTGAGTTGATCAGCCCAGAGAATAAACCTCTCGGCTTGCGAATTCTGAACGTGAACAATATCAATCCGCAGTTGTTCAAAACATCAATTCCTTATAAGGTGAGTGAACCAACGCTTGCACGTTTGACGATTCGCCAGGACGATGACCGAATCCCCGGTTTGTTCTATGTCTACAGTCAGGAAATTTTATTGAACCCATAACAACTTGCTAAAACAACCTCCAATGGTATAATTCGCACGCTTTCCCCCCTGTGGGATGGTATCAATTCGGGGTGTGGCTCAGACCGGTAGAGCGCACGGTTCGGGACCGTGAGGTCGGCGGTTCAAATCCGCCCACCCCGACTGAGAGTCCTCACGGGTAGCCCAAAAGGCTAGCCGTGTGGACTGAAGTGAGCAAAAAACTGAATATCCATGAGACCGCAGACCACATGGTTTGCTGCTCGTTGGGTTGAAAAAAAACAGGTATCACGTACTCGGAATTCAATCACGTGATACCCGGAAATCAATTCAAGGAGAAGACCTCATGGTTAAAAAGAAAAGCTCAATTACATTATCACAAGCCTGCCAGGGGATGATCTTGAACAGGCAGGCCGAAGGCAAGTCACCCCATACAATCAGTGATTATCAAAATACATTCAAGAAACTTGATTTGTTTTTTAAATCAAATCCACCAATTGATACCATAACCAAATCAGACTTGGTGAGGTTTTTCGGTTGGTTACAACAGGATTATCAGAGTGAGCCGGATGGTGTCGCGCCTCGGGGAAAGTTCAAGCTATCCCATAAATCTGTATTGAATATCCATATCAATCTTTCATCGCTCTGGCGTTGGGCTGTGGAAGAGAAATTGGTTAGATCCAATATCGTGCGAGAGATTAAGATGACACAGCCGCCTTTGCCTGTGATCATTCCCATTAGCAGGGAAGAATGGGGAAAGCTTTTGAAAGCCTGCGAGGTTTCGCACAGCTGGAAGACTAGAGGAGAAACCAAGACGCATCGATTTACATATGACCGCGATCTGGCTATTTTGTTTACTCTCTTGGATACCGGCGCTCGTGCAAGTGAATTGTGCGGCATCCAGCATCAGGATATAAATCTTGCGAATAAGACAATCGTGCTTCGTGGAAAGGGACCTAGTAGGGAACCTAAAGAGCGCATTGTATCGATTGGTAGTGCGACCGCGAAGTCCATCAATAAAACGCTCTATGCCCGACTTGGTACGATTTAACCAACAAACCCATTGTTTGTAGTTAGAAACAAATACGATCTTGAGATGCCGTTTACTCGCGATAACCTTGGTAATTTGTTGAAACGTATTGGGGACCGGGCGGGTGTATCAAATATTCACCCGCATCGATTTCGACACACATTCGCGATCAATTATTTGCGTAATGGAGGTAATGTGTTTGCCTTGCAGGCTATGCTTGGACACACCACTCTGGATATGGTTAAGCGTTACCTCCAAATTATGCAGATAGATTTGGAACGGGAGCAGCAGAAGGCCAGCCCTGTTGATAATTGGTTTCGCTCAAGACAATAACGAAAATATCAAACACGCAAGCCTCGACTTGGAAGAACCAGACGAGGCTTTTTGTTTTAATGGGATCCGTTGAACTGAGATTATGTTGCGTACTGCAAAATGAAAGTATTCAATTGTTCTGGAGTTAACGGGAACGGCAAAGCTACTGCGATTGTTTCAACTGACTGAAACATAATTTTGCCGATACGGTCCTATTGCACTTCCAGTCACGAGAACCTTGTATGGATATAAGTTTGCGCGCGGTGGAGGGGACCCCCACTGATTGTTATGTATGATGGAAATCACTATGACACTGTCAAAAGATCGTGTAACCATTCTGATCGATGACTACAAAAAATATTTACTTACAGACAAACATCCGGATACGGTCCGAGGGTATGCGACTGATATCAGAGATTATCTCGGATGGTGTGCAGATCATGGAGCCGAAATTGGACCGGTGGATGACGATCATTTGCTCCAGTACTGCCACTATCTGTTTGACGTTCGTAATTGCGAAGTGGCAACGGTTGCTAAAAAGATTGGCGCAGTGCGTCGTTACTACTGTTATCTTGGATACCCTTATTAACAGATCATGGAGGTGGTCGGTGGACAATCCATTCGTTAATGTGCTTCGGTATCTGGATACCTTGCCGAGAAAGAAAGAGCCGTCGAAATCGCACAGAGACAACTTGGAGCACGTGCTGAATAATTTTCACCCTGACAGCAACAAGCAGATCAGGGATAAAGTAATATTGTTGTTGAATTACCGCTACCACCTAAAGCCATCGGAAATTGTGGGGCTGAACCTGGAGGATGTGAATCTCGAGGCTGGGCTCATCGCTGTTGCCACCAAGAAACGTGGAAGTGTTGCGTTGCGAAATGAGGATATCCTGGTCTTTCGTCAATGGAGCACCGTTCGCCAGATGTATCAGCGCACCGATTTTTCTGATCGCGCTTTT
This sequence comes from uncultured Chloroflexia bacterium, assembly GCA_963730175.1. Classification (GTDB taxonomy): domain Bacteria; phylum Chloroflexota; class Anaerolineae; order Anaerolineales; family Villigracilaceae; genus Defluviilinea. The sequence continues at coordinate 88,513 of CAVSRF010000025.1, forward strand.
CTGATATCCCTCCATTGGACACTTGGTCGGAGCCTACCTTATTGTCGGCTGAGCACAAGAGCGGTCAATTATGTGATCAATAGGATCCTCCATACTGAATTGAGATTGCCAAAGCGCTAATTTTCCGGAAACCAGGCTCGCTAAGCAAAAGGTCGATATAGAGGCACAACGTGTGCGCCGCGAGTTTGGTGTGGTGAGTATATGGATCGTAATGGATGTGTGCTAACTATATGTAGTAAGGTGACCACGGATCGGAAGTTTCGGGAGGCTATTGGCTAGCCTCCCCGTTTTTGATAGGATACTTATACATGGTCGGGGAGGGATTTGAACCCTCAAGCCCAACGGCGGCGTACACGAATACGCTTTGTCTGCCAGGTTTCAACACCCAACTAAATTGCGACCTCGCTAACCGGTGGGGTCTTTGCTTTCTTGGGGGGTGAATTAGATAACCTGTTAAATCACTTTGCCGGTCACTCCGCCGCGCTGGTCACCGCCGGATGAGCTCCAACACAGTCCGCTTTTTTATTGCAAAACTATATCATTCGGTGAGTTTTAGAGTTCGGGCCGGCGTATACTGCAATCATGAACAGAAAAGAAGAAAATAAAACGACGAATGAAAAACGTGTTTCACTTTTGCCGCTTCCCTTTGATGAGGTTTTAGCCGCGTTGTTACAGGGCAGACCACAGCCGAAAGAAGAAAAGCAGCGTAAGAACAAAAATGAGACCAAGCAAAAATGATTGGTTTGCGATCCTGCTTTTGCTTGATATTATCGTCGCTGTAAGTACGAATGAATTAGGTTATGGGATTTTCACTCTTGCACCTTGTCTGTTGTTTGGATACTGGTTTATGACAAAAGCCTTTAGGAATAACTCGTAATAAAAGGCCCCTAATTTTAGGGGCTTTTCCGTAATCTAATTCTTGCTACAATGTAGGGGAACGGAATAAATCAATGATTGAATATTTTCAACACCACGTCTGGCTTACAAGCGTGATATCAGTTCTTACCGTTGTACTTGTACTATTAACTTAAGTTTTATTATTCAAGGCTTGGTGACATAACTTGGGTTTGCAAAGTATATCCCTCCTCAATAAAAAAGACCGATTCGTCAGCTTAAACAAAAAATCTACTATCATTACGAAGCATAGCCCTGGTTAATCGCCAGGGCTATGCTTTTTCGGATGGGTACAAGCCTGCACTTTCTTAGATCACCCCATACCTGCTCAGATAAGATACAAGGTCATTTTCGCTAATTTCACGACCATCCTTACCAATTCTCCAATTGTCGTCACCACAAGGGATACACGCCAGTGGTTCACTTTTGAAGGAAAAGCCAGGCCAGAGGAGTATCCGCAAGTTAATGCACATCCGGCGGATTTCTTTCAAAGTCGGGATGGGGGATTGTCCCTTTGCTTGTTGTTGCTTTAGTTTATAGCTCTGGACATTTGCGTTCCGTGATCGCTGAATCCGCGCATACCCAGGGTTCGGCAGGCTTGCTTTTTATGGACATTGACAATTTCAAGTAGTTCAACGATATATGGACATATGGTCGGGGACAAGGTGTTGAGCATGGTAACAGCAACATTCCATCATTCATTACGCACCACCGATACCATCGGACGCTGGGGCGGCGAGGAATTCATAGCCATTCTGAAGGATATTGAAAATGAAGATGCACTCCGTTGTATTGCCGAAAAGGTCCGCACACTGGTTGAACTTTCCCGCCTTGACGTGAACGGTCAACACCTGACCGTAACCATATCCATTGGAGCCACACGCTTACGCTCCGACGATACACCCGAATCAATTGTGGATCGCGCAGACAAATTGATGTATCAAAGCAAAAAGGCGGGACCAAGACCTCGTTACTATGGGATAGGGTGATATTGAGAGGAAAGTAGGGAACAATTTACCGGGACCGGTCAGGACTCCATTTTTAATTCAGGCAATCAGGATGAATGAAGCGCCAAGCACAGATTTGGAAAATATGATGAATGTACCATGTATCCAAAAGTAAAAGGGGACTATACTACACTCACTTATTAAAAGGTTCAAAAAATAATATTCAGGGGATGGGCGGCTAAAAAATACTATGATGAATAAGCAATCAAGCGCAATTTAGATGTCTCGTTTTTGTATTTTTATGGAGCAACAATATGCAAGCAAAATCCAATATCCGTGTCCTATCTTTTCTGCGGTCTTTCGTGAATGCCGCAAGTGTAGTGATATCAGGTATTGGTCTGGTGGTTTTGCTTGGGATGGTTTTTGGATATTCCTCTGCTTAAGGCAGTCCTGCCCAATGCGGCCACCATGAAATTCAATACCGCCTTATGCTTTTTACTCGCGGGTGGTTCTCTATGGGTCTTACAAGATCAGGAAAGTCAGCTGGAAAAAAAACGCATTGGAACGATCCTTGCGGGTCTCGTCATGCTGATTAGTTTGCTGACCATCGGCGAATATCTGTTTGGCTGGGATCTGAGAATCGATCAGACTTTGATAAAGGATTTCGCCACCCTGCCAGCGAACTTCCCAGGCAGGATGTCGCAGGTTACAGCGATCTGTTTTACACTGAGCGGACTTGCCCTTCTATTAATGGACACCCGCATCTCCCAATACTTCTCATTGAGCACAGTAATTTTATCCTTGCTGGCAGTCATCGGGTATCTATTCGATTATCAATCGCTCTACCAACTAACCGGTTACGGTTCTGTTGCCCTGCACACGGCGTTTTCGTTTCTTCTGTTATCGCTTGCCATCTTTGCTGCACGGCCATACCAGGGGATGATAAAAATAACTACCTCCGGGCTGACGGGAAGCAGGGTTATACGATTGGTGATTCCTGTAACTGTTGTTTTGATCATCCTGGTCGGATGGCTGGTGGAACAAGGTGAACATCTTGGGCTGTTTAACGCCAGCAATGGATCGGCCATCCTGGTCGTTTTGTTGATTTTTATTTATTCACCATTGATCTATCTGTATTCCATCAGGATCAACCAGGCAGAGGAGCAAATTATTCGCTTGAGTCGACTGTACGCGACGCTGAGTCAGGTGAATCAAACCATTGTGCGTGTCAGTGATCGCGAGGAGTTGTATGTATCCATTTGCAATGTAGCCGTTCAATTTGGAGAGTTTTCACTGGCCTGGGTTGGGCTTCTGGATGAAGAGACAGGAGATATTAAGCCTGTAGCAGCTCACGGTTTGGATATAACTCAATGGCCTTTCTCCATTGTCAACATCCAGCGGGGAGTTCTAAAGGATGGGTTGATTGCGACAGCAATTCGTACGTCCGAAGTGGTGACCAGCGATAATATTCAAACAGATAAAAGAATACGAAATATGTATGATCAATTTCAAAAGTATGCCTACCGCTCTTCAGCAGCGATTCCATTTCGATCAATGGCAGGATCATCGGAGTGGTAAGTCTGGTTGCCCCTGAAATCGGTTTATTCAAAGCGAAGG
>CAVSRF010000026.1:0-84806 GCA_963730175.1 uncultured Chloroflexia bacterium
ATGGAGCAATCCGGCCATGTTGTGCATGCCTGGCTTCAGTTACGTATTGCTTGGCACAAGTAAGACATATTCATCACCTGATGAACCCTTCAAAATCGTGATGTATCCATGATTTGCGAGATGACCAATGGCAGTCGTCATTTCGGCATCGCTGAAATACCACTCTTTATTTGTTGTTTGTAATTGTTTTTTCAATTGATCTGGATTTACTAATATGTTTTTGCGGTTAGTTTTTTCTTTTAGAGTTTTAAATAATCTTTGATCCTCTTAAATGTAAGAGTCGTAACTGTTGTCGTCATTTGAGCCCAAGGGATTTGTCCTTAAGAGTTTAATAAGTTTATCCAATCCTTCACCACTTTTGGCACTGGTACCAATATAACCACCACTAATTCCATATTTCTGACAGAATTGATCGAGTTCCTGTTGTGATAGCACAGGAGCACCACGATCCAATCGTGCGCCGACCAAGACACTCGGCGGCAGTTGTTTCTTACCCTTCAATTGCTCCAGCCAGAATTGTGCGCCCATTAGTGGCTCTTGTCGATTTGTAGGATCGAACAATACCAGTGAAGCATCCACATCATCTAAAAAGATGGAATGAATGGAACGATAAATATGTTGCCCCGCTAAATCCCACAATACGGCTTCACACTCGGTGCCATCCTCACGTGTTTTTTTTAACTCTGGGACAACCCAAAACTGTTGTCCATGCGTGGATGAATGTTCTTTGAATTCATTATGAGCTAGACGCCAGCCCAGACCCGTTTTGCCTACACCCAAATCACCCAGAAGAACAAGTTTAGCAGTAGTATAGTGAACCGATCTGCTAGCAGGTGCGCTAGAAAACATGGTGTTGTAATCAATATCCCAGATGCGGATGCTAGTTTGTCTTTTGTTTAAGGTTGCAAGTTAGGTGAGTTAGGGTGAAAAGACAAACTGGGTAAGCCAGTTATTGGTTGTACCTTCTTGTAAAACTGCTACAGTTTCCCAGTTATCAGTTCTCCAGAGTCGAATTGTTTGATCATATGATTTTGAAATAAGAAGTGCATCATCATATGAAAACGAAACACAATGAATAGCTTCGGTATGTCCTCTCAGATTGGATTTTAAAGTGGTTTTCCCGAAAATACCATATTCGAATAACTTTATCACCTCCTCCAGAAGCCAATATTGGTTGTGAGACAATATATGCTATACCCCAGTTAGTTGTTCTATCGGCTTGTAGTTCATGTTCTAGTTTTCTCTTTTGGATATTCAGATGATTATTGGACTGTTGGTAGATACCCAGGCAGAGCAATTTCCCGTTCTCCATCCAAATCAAATTAGTAACAATGTCTGTTCCCCTATACAGAACTTCTGGCTTCCAGGTTTTCACATTCCAAAGCTGGATAGTGCAGTCATAAGATCCTGATGCCATAAAATCTCCATTAGGAGACCGGCCGTTACAGTACTTGTCCACTATGCCCATGTAGAACTTTTTTTCCGCCCATTGTTCGCAATCCCAGATGTTCTGATTGTGTTGTCGTCAAGAACCTATGATGAAAGCAATTTTCCGTCTGAAGACCAAGAAGCACTAATTGACCACCCGAGATGCCTACTAGTGTCTTTTTAGCACAACTACGCATGTGCCACAGGTCCCAAATGCGAATAGTATCATTTGATGGCGAAGCCAAATAATGTCCATTTGGTGACCAAGAAATACGATTGATGATGATGTATGTCCATGAAGAATGTTTTGTAGGGTAATTCCTGGAATAGGTGTGCCGCCGATTTCCATGAATTCTTCGATTCGGATTCTTTCATCTTCATTGAATCTTCAATAATCTTCAGGTACTGCTCCTGCTATATAATGATACGTTGATAGCTAATTTTTCTTCAGCCATAAGACAATGCTCCCGCTAAACGTGGATATATTGCTTCGAGTATAGCAATTCTTCTTTGGGATTACAATAATATCATTATCCCACACAGGAGCTTGCCCATGACCATCATCCTCAACGGAACATCCCTCACGATAGAAAAACTTGTTGCGATTGCACGAGATAACGAGAAAGTAGAACTTGCCCCCGAAGCCTTGGAGCGCATCAAAGTCTGTCGCGCCATGCTGGAGGAGAAACTTGCCAAGAAAGAAGTCATGTACGGCACGAACACGGGCATCGGTGAGTTTTCAGAGACGATGCTCAACGATGAGCAGGTGAAGGAATTTCAGAAGTATCTTATTTACAATCATGCGGCGGGCATCGGCGACCCCGCGCCGATCGAACATGTCCGTGCGGCGCTGGCGGGGCGGATCAATGTCCATGCGCATGGGAATTCTGGTTGCAGACCCGAGATCACACTAACACTGGTGGAGATGCTGAACAAAGGCGTCACACCAGTTGTTTGTCAGAAGGGGTCGGTGGGCGCGAGCGGCGACCTCGCTCCGATGGCGCAAGCCGCGTTGCTGCTCATGGGCGAAGGGGAAGCCTTTTTAACGGCGAGCAGTTACCAGGTCACGAAGCGATGCGGCGGGCGGGCATCGAAGTCCCAGGCTTGCAGGCGCGCGACGGTTTGGCAACCATCAACGGATCCAATTTGCTGACCGCCATGTCCGCGTTGCACATCTACGATATGGAACGTTTCCTCAAGCAGGCAGAGATCGCGGCGGCGATGTCCATTGAGGCGCTGCTCGGCAACATGAAACCGTACAACACCAAACTGCATGAACTACGCGGCTTTAGCGGCGCGGTCACGTCTGCGAAAAATATTTTGAAAGTCATTGAGGGTTCCGATCTCATGACGGGCAAAATGAAAACCAAAGTGCAGGACGCCTATTCGATGCGTTCCACTCCGCAGGTCATCGGCGCGGCGCGGGATGCGATTGCGTATGCGCGTTCGCAGGTCGAGATCGAACTCAACGGCGTGGGCGATAACCCGATCTTTATCCCCGCAGATAATTTAACTTTGACGGGCGCAAACTTTCAAGGGACTCCCGTTTCATTGCCGATGGATATGGCGGGCGCCGCGATCACGATGGTGTGTGTGATGTCGGAGCGGCGCATGAACCGACTGACGAACCCGGCTCTTTCTCAGGGACTGCCTGATTTCCTCGCCCATGAGCCTGGTTTCTACTCTGGGATGATGCTCAGCCAATACACCGCCGACCACTTGATCGTCGAACAACGAATTTTATCTGCGCCTGCCAGCGTTCAATCCATCCCTGCCGCCGCGGATCAGGAAGACTTCGTCTCGATGGGCATGAACACCGCCCTCAAGAACGGACAAATTCTCGATAACGCATTCGGTGTGCTCGGCATCGAATTCATGGCGGCGGCGCAAGCATTGGATTTCCGTGAGTTCACGCCGGGCAAAGGCTCGCTCAAAGCGCGTGAAGTGATCCGCAAGTATGTGACGCATCTCGAAGTAGATCGTCCGCTGTATAACGATCACAACGCGATGAAGAAGTTGGTGAAGAGTGGGGAGATACTTGATGAAGTTGAGAAGGTAGTGGGGGAGTTGGGATAAATATCATATCGTCGTGAGCGAGCGAGCGCAGTCGAAGCGCAGATGACAAAGAAATTCCGCGAATCAAGAATTTAGTTTCTGATTACTTGCGATTCGACTTCGGGCAGAAAAACACTGCCCTCCGCAAAGACGCGGTAAACATATGGAGACAACATGATCCTAAACGAAATAAATTTCTTTTCCGAAGCCTTGGGCTTGCGCAGTACGATGTACGTTCTGCTTCCTCAACACATGCTTTTGACGGGGGTAAAACGCAAATCCAAATATCGTACACTCTACCTTCTGCACGGTCACTCTGACGACCACACCGCATGGATGCACTGGTCGTCCATCGAGAAATATGCCCAGGGATTGAACCTTGCCGTAGTGATGCCTGCTGTCAACTTGAGTTGGTATACGGACATGGTGCATGGCGGTGCCTACTGGCAGTTCATCAGTGAAGAAGTCCCTGCATTGGTGCGGGACACGTTCTCGGTCTCTGCAGAGCGCAAGGATAATTTTGTGGCGGGCTTGTCAATGGGCGGATATGGCGCGTTCAAATTGGCATTGACGCATCCTGAACGATATGCCGCGGCAGCCTCCCTTTCTGGTGCTGTCGATATTCGCGAAGTGGTTCGAGAAAAGAGAAGTGATCCATTGAATAAAGCTTGGCTGGTGGGGATGCGTAATGTCTTCGGCGATTTGAAGAAGGTGCCGAATAGTCAACATGATTTGTTCACGTTGGCGAAGAAAGTTGCGAAAGGAAAAGTCAAGCCACGTTTATATCAATGCTGTGGCACGGAAGATTTTCTCTACGCCGATAACGTCCGCTTTCGGGATGCGGTTCGCAAGCTTCCGCTTGACCTGACCTATGAAGAAGGTCCCGGCGAACATAACTGGGCATACTGGGACAAGATGATCCAAAACGTGCTGAAGTGGATGTTCCCGAAAGGGAAGGATCTCAATGGGTTGGTGGGAATCTAATTTGATGAGCGATGTGATCTAAAAACTCAAAGCACTTGAAGTGATTCGTAAGTATGTAGCATATCTCAAAGTGGATCGTCCGCTATATAACGATAATAATGCGATGAAGAAAGAAGCTGGTGAAGTCTTGGAGAGATATTGGTTGAGGGGTAGAGAAAGTAGTGGGAAAATTGGGGTGAAGAAAGGAATTGCTTGTATCAAGCGATTCTTTTTCTTGTAGGTATTAGAACGATCATTAATTGATGGTCTTATTATCTGTCTTTAGAGGGAACATTCATAGTTTTTATTATTTCTCATCGTGAATATTTCTCCAGTTAAATATACACGAACTTGGTTCTTTTTGTCTGAGAGTTGAGTTGTTGGGGTGGTCTAACTTTAACTTTGATAATATACTGGATACTGTTGGTTGTTTCTTCTTTTTTATCGTATTCAGGTCTTCGAGGATTTGTTTCATTATCTTTTCTAGACTTGGAGTTGGAATCGAAGTCTTTGCCATATGAAACAGATCTACCGACGCCGACAGTCAGAAGATGTGTGAGCGCAAGAGTTGAAGGTTCGCTAACCCGCTTTAGAATGATAATATATTTTTCTTCTTCTTTATGTTCTGAGCGATATGGATTAGGTACGATAGCTAAATGGGCATGTACGATAAACTCACCAGGATTTCTCCTGTTTCTGTTTGACTGATAAATTGTCGCGAAATTTTACGGTCGTTCAGGAATGATGCCTATTTGAAGCCTCGCTCGGTTTTATCTTGTACACCTTCTACTATCTCTCGATAGAATGTTCTTTGGACTTTTGGGATATGGGCATCGTCTTTTCCGGCAGTTTCTATTTGCTTGAAGGCAATCACTGCGTTGGGCATTCGCTCTATACGTTAAAGTCCGGGGTCAAACCAGTTTGACGGAGGTATTCCGTATATTTTTCCAAGAAGAATTTCTGTAAGAGGGTTTACATCGGGGGAAGCAATGATCACACAGTTTTTGTCTGTGAGCATTTTCTCCAATTCTCCAATGTAAAATTGGTCTCTTTCTACTGCTTGCTGCTTATCAACAACCTGTTCTATTTGATATACGGGAGATTTAATGGTTGCTCTATATTGATGGCTTGCAAAATAGGATGTAAGTTCTGATGCTGCACGAAGATCCCAGTCACCAATCATCTCCCTTCCAATCGGGTTGTGCAGTGCCCCAGTAAAGATTGAGACCTTTCCTCGCTTTTCCAGAAGCTCATCCCAGAATTGCTTTCGAGACCATTCTACGAAATCAGAAATGATCATTTGGTGAAGTGTTTCTTCCAACTCGCCTTCCAAGCGAACAGGGAATTTTTCATCGAAAGTCATGTGCCAGAGTGCGCGAATATCAAATGCCAGATCGTCAATTTTACTTTCGGTAGTTTTGCCATCTTCAAATTTATTAATGGCTGTGATTGGTATTACGTTCTTTCCTTGAGCATGGCAATAACCAAGCCAGAAATACATCATTGGGTTGCAATCCTTTCCTCCTGTTCTGATCATAGTACAAAAGGATTGGTTGATCTTTTCAAGAATTTCCCTGAAGCTTGGATTGCTTTGTACGAGTTCTCCATTTTTCATTTTCTCAATCAGTGGGATGTAGGTTTTAGGTATTCTTACTGTTTGTTGCTCGCTGCCAATGCGTTGCAGAATATTGTCAATAGCCACGCCTACGGATGCACCGATATGGGTAGCGAAATTCAACGCAATATCATCTGGGTTGGGTTTGTTTTTTTCATCCTCGTTTTTTACGGTTGGGTCATCATTAGCTCGATTTCCGGGCAGACTAAGATTATCGAGTATCAATGTAATAGGTGATGATTTAAGTATGGTCCTGTTTTCTCGCTCCCAAACATAGGTTGAAAGTTGAAACTGATCAACGCTTAAGGGGGTAAGGTCTGCATAGGAATAAGCGATAGAACCGGTAAAATAATTTGTGACATATTCGCCTATACCGATCCTTGTGGTAGACATTAAGATCTTTTGCCGATCCCATATGCCAGCCCTAACTCATAGAATACATTTGCATTAGGCACAGATACATCGACAACGACAAAGTCTGACTCTTGTATTTTTTTACATATTTTTTCACATATAATATATCCGGTTTTTCTTACCTGGTCTGCCTTCATGATCTCCACAGGCTCAGCTTCTGTTCCATATCCACCTTGAATATAGCGTTTCAAACAAAGTTCATAAAAAACAGAGATGTTAGGTTGAAATGGCAAAATCATAAAACCAGAATAGGCTTTTCTGTTTTTCCTGAATTCAAGTTCGCGGTCGATTTGTTCTGTATAAACACAGCTTTTGCCAGTCATAAAACATGGATTTATCCGACGATGTGGTTTTGCTACCTTGTCTTTGAATTTTGCTATCTCATCTTGGTTAGACATGTTTCATCCTCCTTGAACTGGATTCCAATGGGAACAGAATAAGCACTTGTGTAAATACTATATATCAGTTGTTTATCAATTACAACTCCCTTGGGATGAATATCACAAAAAAAGGTGACGAAATACTGTTCAAGCCTGAAAAGGGTTTTCCTTTGTGTGACGATCACAACATAATGAAGAAACTGGTAAAGTCGAAAGAGATGTTGGATGAGGTAAGAGAAAGAAAGCGGTGGGGGAGTTAGGGTAAAAGATCCATCACAATAATCGCAAGAACACGACTGAATGCTCTATACATTACAAAAGGGCGGTTATTATCCAAACCTTTTCGTGTGATAATTTTTATCGAAAGGAGACAATTTCACATGAAAAGAAAAATTATCCCTGTACTATTACTGACCATACCATTGCTGATTTGGGTAGTTGCACTCTCACCTGCACGAATATGTCCAACAGAGAGCCTGGAGGCAGTCACATTGAACAGTCCAGCCATGTGGAGCACTGTCGATTCTCTAACTCCCACTTTACAGTGGAATTACCCATCTGCATCCTGCACTCCTCAAGGATACGCGATCACCCTCCGCACAGGCACCATTTTTTACAGATAATATTGGCGGGAGGAACAGGAAACCCATCAACCAGCTGGAGTCCGGGTTCAGCATTGGAGCCTGGCAAGGAATATGCATGGAATGTCGCTCCGATCAATGGCACCACTCTTGGACCACTCGCCGGAAGATTTTATTTCTTCACCGGTCCAACGTGCGCGACGGTATCCCTGGTTGCGCCTGTTTTGCTTGAACCAGCCGATGGAGCAAGTTTTAATGAAAATGTTGATAGCCTGATATGGGATTACCCCGAGGATTGTGCTCCAGAGGGCTACCGGGTTGATCTTTCTGTTGACCCAACATTTGCAGATACGAGTTTCAGCGGTGGAACGGGGAATCCATCCACACGCTGGGGACCAGGAGCGCCTCTTGTCGATTGCCAGACCTACTACTGGCGCATTGCACCCATCAATGGAACCACACTTGGACCATTTTCGCCTTCCCGTAGTTTTGTCCGTGATGCCAGCGGATCATGTGGAGGTCCCGGCGGAAGTCCGCCCGCTTCAGCATCCATTAGTGGAATTGTCTGGCACGATCTATGCGCTGTTCCAGATGGACCCATTCCCACCCCATTACCAACCGGGTGTGTTGATGCAGGAGGTGGGTCCATCAGAGCGAATGGGATTCGCGAACCCGGGGAGCCTGGCATTGCTGGCGTGCAGGTGGACTTGCATTGGGGAGGTTGTGCCACGGCCAGTGTTGCCAGCGCAATTACCGATGCGACCGGGCATTATCAATTTGATGGCATTCTTGCCTTTGGAAGTTACTGCGTCGCAGTTCGCTCGCTTAACCCGCCGAATGATTCCATCTTGATCCCGGGTGAATGGACATATCCAATCGGGACCATAGGCGAGGATGCTTTTGCAAATGCAATGGTGGATACCGGCACGATCCTGAGCGACAAGGATTTTGGCTGGGATTATCAATTTGCCCCTGCTGCCGCTGCGGCGGTATCTACATCAACTATTGTTGGACCACCAACATTCGTCTTGACGAAGAACGCCTTTTGCAGAAAAGGCCCAGGGATCAATTATAGTGATACGACTGCGGTCCCACTGGGGGATATCGTTGATATTCTTGGCGTCAGTCAGGATGGTGAATGGTATTACATCTTCTGGAGCAAATTCAACGCGAGTTGTTGGGTGGCAAAATCGACCGGTCAGCCAAGTGGTGATTTACAATTGATCTCTATCCTTACTCCGCCTCCAACACCGTTGCCGACTGCAATTCCACCTACGCCTGTTCCAACCCGCCCAACACAGAGTAATAAGGAATGATGTGGGCGCGGATTTGGTCCAGTCGCTGAGAATTGTAGTAAGACATTAGTTTGAAGAGGGTTCTTCAAAGTGGAGAACCCTCTTTATAAGTCTCGGAATTGGGGGTGATGAAAATTTCAAATAAGAAGCCATCAAAACAAAAAGAACCATAGATCTCTTAGGATACATATGAACACTGAAATTAAAAAACTCAAAGGTGCGAACATGGACATTGACCTTGCGACTCCGCAGGGAAGTATCGCGTGGAAGCAGGATGGATGTCCGTGGAATCAAGCGGAAGGTACGAACGAGCATAAATGTGCGGTGAAGAACGTTTCCATCTGTCCGTATTTTTGCGGCGTGGAATATTTGGATACATTGTTGTGTTGTTATCCCAACGAGAATCTGCTCGAGGTCGATCCATAGAAACAAGCCATTTCAGCACACCATTCCCTGCTGAGTTGACATTTCTTGAAGAATTCTGTATTCTGAATATGTCTCAGGTCTTCGATTAATTCACCTATAGCAGAAGGAGATCAATATGGGCTCACAAGACTTTGGCTTCAAAAGCTGCCTTAGCACAATTGGCACAATTGTTGGCATTGCTGCCGGACTGGTATCCGTTATAAAGTTTTTCTTCCCAGATTCAGAATCGTTCTTACAGGCTTTCAGCGAATTGCTTCGTAACACTGTTCCAATTGTCAGCGAGGCCCTGGCACGCTTGGGAGAAACGATGAATATCTTTGTGGAAGAACACCCGTCCGCAACCTGGATCAGTGCCGTGATAACGATTTTGCTCATCGGCATTATTAGCTTCTGGTTTGAAGTGGATGTTACCTTTGACAGCCCAATTCATAACTTGTTGGCGCTTTCCCCGTTGGCATTTATCTGGATCTGGTTGTTTTCAGGGTTTGCAAGCACCTTTGGTATTATCATGTTCGTGATCGGGTTCGTCGTAGCCGTTTTTGCCGCCCCAGTTCTGGAGTTTTTCGAGTAATCAGTTGTTTTCTTGATTCAACCATTTCAATACGCCATTTCCCGCAGCATATCCGCTGGAAAAACAAGCTGTCAGTAAATATCCGCCTGTTGGTGCTTCCCAATCGAGCATTTCGCCTGCGCAAAAAATGCCGGGCATATTTTTCAGCATCAAATGTTCATCCAACGATTCAAACGTCACGCCGCCCGCACTGCTGATCGCTTCGTCTAATGGGCGTGGCGCAACCAGTGGCACAGGCAACGCTTTGATATAACCAGCGAGTCGTTCGGCATTTGTAAAATCCTCCTTCGATACAAATTCACGCAACAACCCCGCCTTCACGTTGTGTATCCCCAACGTCTTTTCAAGATAACTCGCCAGCGAACGTTTACCGCGCGGTTTTGATAATTTATCCGCCAGCCATTCGAGCGTTCGGTCTGGTTTCAAATCCAAGTACATGATCGCTACCCCGTTCGCCTCGATTTCATCGCGCATCATCGCTGATGCCGTGTAGATCAAGCCTCCCTGCACGCCTTCTTTTGTCACGATGAATTCGCCTTGTCGACGAAATTCTCCAAACGAAAGAATCACTGACTTGATCGGATGTCCGTCATACTTTTCACGGAAGTGTTCGCTCCATGCCACATCGAATCCGCAATTGGATGGACGCAACGCTTCGACCTTAACTCCAAGCCTGACTTCAGCCAAGGAACCCAACTTCCATCCGAGCCGAGTCGTGACCAACTGCCTCCACCCAAGAGCGAATACGACTGCATCAGGTTTGATTGTCACTTCACCATCGGGAGTGACAAATTTCAACGTTATGCTCGAGGGGGCGTCCTCGCCGCCGGGGACGGCGGCGGGAGCAGGCTTAGGTGTAAGAAAACCTGTCAGTTTGTGACGCAGATGAAAGGTCACGCCTGAGGCGTTTAATCGTTGGAGCCAAGCCCTGAGCAGGGGACTTGCTTTCATCCCCATGGGAAAGACTCGTCCCGAAGTTCCAATAAATGTTTGAATGCCTAGGCTATGTACCCATTCACGGAGTTGGTCAGCGCCAAATGCTTTGAGCATGGGTTCGATGTCTTTGCTTCTTTTGCCGTAGCGAGACACGAACACATCGAACGGATCAGAATGCGTAATGTTCAATCCGCTTTTGCCTGCCATGAGAAGCTTGCGCCCGACTGACGGCATGGAATCATACACATCCACCTTCACGCCGCGCGCACTGATGACTTCTGCCGCCATCAAGCCCGCGGGACCTCCGCCAACGATCGTTACTGACTTCAAGGTGTGACCGCCTCCACTGCGGGAATCTTTTGTGAAGCATTGCCAGCAAGATATGCCAGTACTGCGCCTATTGCAAACAAAACGGTGTTGAGAACGAAGGGCAAGGTTTTATCGAGACCAGAGAGTGTTCCTGCGATCCAGCCGAAGGGTGAAGTGACCAGAATGATACCCACATACATAATGGATTGGATGCGGGCGCGTTCTTTGGGGTCAATGGTTAATACGACCATCTTGTCCACAAGCGGGCTGACTGCGGCAAAGCAACAGGCTTCGAGAAATACATTGACAACGAGGAATGCATAACTTTTATCAGGAGCAGTGATTAGGATGAGCTGACTCACAACAAAGCCAAGAAAACCAAGTGTCATGGGAAGTTTGAAGTGCATTTTATTGAGACGCGGCATGACCATGAAGAAAAAGAACAAGATCACCGCCGACTTGATAAATGGAAAGATCGCCAGGTTTTGGGCTGGGATGTGCAGTTTCTCGGTGACAATGATTCCCCAAAAATTTCCCGATATCACATTTGAAATACTGATGATCAGCATGATGCCCGCTGTATAAAGTGTTTGTTGTGTGCGAAGTACACCTTGAAAAATGGCGTGATATTCACCCAACGCATGGAAGATACTCTGGTGGCGTGTTTCGTGCATACGGATGACGCCTTGCTGGGTCTCCTCCGTCATTCGATAGGTGACAATCGCTTTGATCGTGAACATGATCGCCGCAAAGATGTATAACCCGCGCACGGTGGGTATCAGTGAGAACGCACCGATCAATAGTCCCGCCAGCGGTGCGACAAAACCAACCATGATGTTGGCAATATAGATCCAGGTATAAATATCAACCAACTGGTCTTGATCGGCATCTTCCACTAATAGACAATTCCATGAATTGTGGGTGATGCGCCAGACACTGTTGATGATGCCCGCTATCAGGAAATACCAAAAATTCTGGGCGATGGCTGAAATCAATGAGGGGATGGTCCAGGAAATGATGTCGAAGATCAAAGTTGTGCGTCTGCGTCCCAGCTTGTCGGTAACCACGCCGCTCAATAAGGCAAGAACGATTTGAAAGCCCCAACTGACGCTAACGATCAGCCCGATTTGTTTATCAGATAACCCGAGAGCGACCATATAGATTGAAATATATGGGAAGTATAAGTTATAGGGAATTCCCCATAACGGTTCGGTGTAGACACATCCACGCGGGTTTCCACGCAGGCTTTTGAGGGTGGTAATGAGAGAGTGATTCAAGTAGGCTCCATGTTCAAGATGGGATGATTATATAATACTCGACCTGTGGGTATAAAGACTATCTGCGCTTTTTAGCAGGTCAAATCTGTGACATAAGTTCTTTTGTTCTTCAAGGCTGTGTGATAAAAACCGAGGGTCATTTCTATTACAAAGGAGCATCCATCATGAAAAACTTGAAATATCTTTTAGGCACCATGCGACTGCCGTTTGTCATTCTGGCGCCCGCGTGTGTGTTGGTCGGGCTTGGAACCGCATATTGGACCACCGGACAGATCAACTGGCTTTATTGCGTACTGGCTTTGGTGGGAGGCGTGGCTTCTCATATCAGTGTCAACGCGTTCAACGAATATTTCGACTTCAAAACCGAGCTTGATTCGCGCACGGAAAGGACTCCCTTCAGCGGTGGGAGCGGAACACTACAGGCACACCCTGAGTTGGCGAATGGCGCGCTTGCCGTCTCATGGATTTCCCTCACAATTGCCAGTTGTGTGGGAGCGTACTTTACCTATGTGTGGGGATGGAAAGCGCTTCCCATTTGGACTTTGGGCCTGATCCTGCTCTACGGCTATACCGCATGGATGGTTTATAACCCGATCCTTTGCCTAATCGCACCGGGCTTGGGGTTCGGTCCCTTGATGGTTCTCAGCACTCACTTTGCGCTGACCGGAACCTATTCATGGCAGGCTTTTGTGGCTTCGTTGATTCCGTTCTTTTTGGTCAGTGATCTTGCTCTTATTGAATCAATTCCCTGATGTGGAGGCAGATCGTTCCATTGGTCGCCGCCATTTCCCGATCTTGCTTGGGCGTACGGTCAGTGGATATATTTACATTGCCTTTCTTGTTGCTACCTATCTGGTGATTGCAATAGGAGTTTTCTTCGGCTTCCTTCCCCGCTTTAGCCTGCTTGCCCTGTTGACAATTGTGATCGCCGTTCAAATTATCCGCAATGTGTTGAAGAATTCCGAGAACATCCCTGCGTTAATTCCCGCCATGGGACAGAACGTGCTCGTCAACTTGCTCACACCCGTTTTGCTGGCGATTGGGTTGTTTATTCGATAGACATTACTTAACCGTTTAAACCAAGAGCGGGCAGTTTAACTGTCCGCTCTTTAGATTACGGTTCCACACTCACGATGCCGCCCAGCGCGTTCATCTTCAACGTCCATGTACTGCCAACTGTGAACTGTTGGTATTCAGTGATTGCATTTGGAGAGTAGGTTTTTGTCCCATTATCAGTTGAGAACGTAACCGTTAGATCTTCTGATTTATTCCCAAGCCGCTGATCGCTGGAATATGTTGGATCATCATAGATGGGTTGCAGGTCATTGCCTTCCAGCGTATAGGTCTGGATGGTGTTCCATTCGTCCGTGGTATATGAACAATACTGCTCGTCATTACAATCCTGTACCACTTCTGAATATCCGTTCCCTTTGTCGATCGTTTTTTCCTGACAAACCTGTTCTGTATGACAGGAAACATTATAGGCATCCGAAGGCGGACTTCCCTTTTCATCCGAATGATTGACTGGTTGTAATTCCTGCACAGGCACGGATGTCTGCCAATGCGTACTGGTCACCGTCCCTTGCGCAGATTTTGTTGGAAAGAGGAATAAAACTGCAATCACAAGACAGCATATCGCAAGGAACGCGCCAATCCCTCCGACCAACAGCCAGTTGGTCTTTTTTGTTGACGCGGGCTTGCCTGCAACCGTTGCAGGTTTGGGAGCAACAGCCTGTGCCACAGCCACTTTTGGTAATGCCGCCCCGCAATTTGAGCAGACTGAATTACTGCCCGGGTTTTCTGTCCCGCAATTTTGGCATTTGATCACTTTGGGCGGGGGAGGTGGCGCTTGCATAATGCGCCCGGCTTCACGTGCTTTACCTTCTTTCAAATCGCCGCCGCATTGCGAGCAGGTTTCAGCGGTTGCAGGGTTACGCGCGCCACAGAATCCACAATGAATGTCGGCTCCCGCCTCTGCGGCTTTGATCTGGTTTTCATCGGTCACAAATTTTTGGTCAGCCCCAAGTTCAAATTGCACATTCTCAGGTTGAGGTGCGCCGCAGTTTTCGCAAGTCTTCAGACTGCCTTTGTTGCGTGTGCTGCAGTTCGGGCAGGTCCATTCATTTTGTATGTAACCGAGAGTCCGTCTGGTTGGCATAAGCGCTCCTTGTGAATGCCCTAATTATAAAATAAGACGTATGGAAATTAATTCTGTTTACGTATTTGCAATTTCGCCCTATCAGAAACCATGCCAGTTCTGAATTTCTTCGATACGGGATTCGCAATCCGGTTCCTTGTGTGGACTTAGATCATTCGCATCATTTTCCACGCTTTGAGTTGGTCAATGCGTCGAATGTCGCTTCCACCCCGTTAGCCACGTTGACCGGGTCATAGCCGCCTTCGAGCACAAAAACAATTTTGCCGTCGCAATATTCCTCTGCCAGCGCAACCACTTTCTTCGCCAGCATGAAATATCCTTCCGTAGATAATCCTAATAGACGTGATGGGATCGTTCCAATGCGCATCAAACCCAACCGAGATGAAGAGCATCTGCGGCTTGAACGATTTGACGAATGGCTTGAAGATTGCATCTGCCGCTTGTTCATAGACTTTATCTCCTGCATAGGCAGGCAATGGGATGTTTACGATTCGTTTCTTTGCGTGAGGTGCATCTTCTATCCAACCTGTGCCGGGGTAAATTCCCCATTGATGTGCAGATAGGAATCCAACACGTTCATCGTTCAAAAACGCGGCTTGTGTGCCGTTGCCGTGATGCGCGTCGTAGTCAATTACCATGACGCGTTCTAATCCATTTGCCAATGCATCCCTTGCGGCAATGGCGATATTGTTGAAGATGCAAAATCCCATCGCTTTATCTGGTTCCGCATGATGTCCCGGCGGGCGGACAATGGCGAAGGCGTTCCTTGCTTCACCGTTCATTACAGCGCGCGAGCAGGTGATGACTCCGCCTGCGGCGGATAAGGCGTCATCGAAGGAGGATTGGGTTACATAGGTTGGCGCGTAGTCAATAATGCCAGGGGCTTCTTCATGGCAAATCTTTTCCAGCGTGGAAACAAGTTTGGGATCATGCACCAGACTGATTTGGTCGCGCGAAGCGGGTTTTGAATCCAATAAGGTTGCGTTGAATGAATTCAAGCGTGGTTTCAAAATGTCGAACCGCGCTGGTCGTTCAGGGTGATCGGGATAAACATGATTTGGCGATGGGACGAAGGTGTAAACGGTGGTCATGTTTGGATTATAGCCCAATAAAAAACCGCCGCCTCGTCAGCATGGGGGGGACATGCTAATCTAAGGCGGCGGTGGGACACCTAATACCAATAAAGGGGAGGGCAGGTGTCGACACGTTCAATATACCCCCGAACGTTTTTTGCGACATTAAATATTCATTAGAAATTTGATACAGTTTATCCGAATTAAATTATCGGCTTGATGGGGATTGCGGGAGCCAGCCCCCTGATTCCACATTTTAGGGTTTATGTTTTCTCTGCTCGAATAACTTTAGCCAGTCATCCACTTCCTGTTTGGAGAGTTTGCGGTCTTCGGCTGGTTTTGGAGCAGAGTTGCGTGCCTGTCTTAGTAGTATGGCAAAAGCATCGGATGATGTGATGTCTGCTTGTGCTGCGCGTGCATCAGCTTGAACCTGGCGGTCTGATGAAACGACCGTCCAGTTCTTTGCGCTTTTCCCCATCTTCTTCACACGTCTGCGGATGGCATCATCGGCAGTCGTTCCCAGCGGGACAAAATGTGCGGTGACAGTGCCCAGCTTGCGGGTCCCGGCATGAGGCGTTGGCGCTCCATCGAAATAGACTTCGACCTGCCTGCGTTCCAACCGGGAAAACTCCTGAAGGATGGCAACGAGTTCCATCTCATCGTCCATCGAGTCAAGGCGTAGTCCAAGTTTGGGAATCAGGTTGTGTCCATCAATTAGATAAGGCATGGTGTATGAAACAGTGAGACGTTATAAGAAAGGTGACAGTCACTTTTTATAGTGACTGTCACCTTTGACTTTATTTGCTCAGGTCTATGGTCTCGCCGCCATATTCACCGGTAACGGAGCTTGTACCAGCACTATAGTCGTGGGTGTAGGTCAATGTTCCGGTTTTCTTGCCGCCGACTTCTGCGTTAAAGGTGAAGATACCACTATTGGAATCATAACCACCTGTACCTGTGATGGCAAAACCCTTTGTAAATTCACAATTTGTGAAGCTATATGTTTCTCCTGCATCGCTTGGACCGAATGTAAATGATCCGCCATAAGGACAGGCGAATGAACTTTCTTCGGTGAGGGAACTGTAATAATATTCGGGTTGCATGAGAAGTTCCAGAGTTGATCATCGAGAAAACTTCCAGCGGGTCTGTATAAGCGCTGATATCTTTGGGCGGGAGAGACGCATACGCCCGTATAATAGCTGGATCCCATTGGCAAACGGTCTCACGGTCTGATGGGAGGTCTCCATTGACAAGGAAATTCGTAATGTAATCATCCGGGCAACTGTTTCTAAACCACAAAATGGAATGTCGTCCTCCTTCAACGTAAATGTGGTAACCATCTGCCAAGTGTTCATATACTGCTTTCCCTTCCTGGAAGGGTGTGGCGGGGTCGAGGGTGGCGTTCAAGACAAAAGTGGGAACGCCATCCGCGGTCAGCGGTTGTCTTTGAACTACATCCTTTGGCGCGCTGGGCCACAAGGCACAATATAAACCTGTGTAAATGCTTCCATCAATTCTCGGGACCGTTCCATTGGAAGCTTGACCCGCTTCGATTACCTTCTTGATTCGTTCATCTGGGGTGCCGCCGTAATATGAGTTGTCGGTGCAGTTGACATCGTAGAACATCGTGTCAGAGAATGTCGGGTCGCCGAGGTAATCTCCTGTGGTGGGGTCAAGGGATGCCTGTTGATACAACAAACGCGCCATTGGGACAATATCTCCCTGTTTTGCGGAGGCTAGGGCGCGCAGGAAAAGCGTTCGTCCACCAATGGAATACATTTGATATGCCGCGGTGAATTCCAATTGGTTGAATGTAAATGTACGCTTTACTTTTTCGCCTGAAGGCAGGGGAAATTCATATGCAATCGGCTTCTTGGATATTTGTGCGGCGAGGTTATCGTATACCGAGAGTGCATCGCCTCCCAGGTCTGCCACACAGGCTTCCTCCTTATCGCACTCCTGCAAAACTGCCACCAACACATCGTTGAAGGCTTTTTCCTGTGCAAAGGCGCCTTCTTCTCCGGTCAGTGTCATATCTATGGTTCCGTCGAGAACGAGTCCAGCCAAATGGTCGGCATGATCTGTGGCATACGTTTCTGCTACGGCAGTGCCATAACTTACTCCATACAGCCAGAACTTTTCGTCGCCCACTTCCTTGCGGAAGGATTCAAGATCTTCTGCAACCTGATTCGTGCCATAGAAAACCAATTTTGCAGGATCGATTCCGATTTCTGCCACGCAACTTTCATCGAATGTACGAGCTTCATCAATTGCCGCCTGTTGTTCCGCGGGCGTATCGTACCCTTCCAGTCCGGCTTTGTCGACTTGGTTCAAATAAGTTCAAAAAATCTTTGGCATAGGCTTTGGGGCAGGCTAATGGTCCGGAAAGACCGATGCCGCGCTGATCGAAGTAGACGATATCATAATGTTCCAAAATCCCCTTATCAAAAAATGATGTGGTGCCTGTACTGATACCTTCTCCGCCGGGACCTCCCGGAAACGCCTGCACATACATGCCGTATCGTTCCCCTGTGGCAGGTGCAACGGCAAAGACAACATCCAAAGTCTCTGTATTGCCTGAGTCAAAATGATCCAATGGAACCTGGATTGTTACGCATGTAAAATTCTGGTTCTCATCGCAAGTTTTACCGCCAAGACGTTCCAACATGGAAGTCATATTGCTCCCCGCGGATGAGGCAGGAGGGGTATCCGTTGCAACTTCGGTTGAGGGCGCTACTGTCGGCGTTTCGGTTGCTTTTGGCGTGAGAAGGCCGCCAAAGTTGCAAGCCATCATGACCAACCCCGTACAGACTGTAATTGTGAATAACCTTTTCCTTGACATGACTTTGCTCCTGACTGTTCGTTTGGGTTCAATAAAGCCGAATTGTACGCTCGTCGGGTCGTATCAGCAAGAATTAAGGTGATGGTTGTCTGATTATCCCCAATTAAAAATACCCTCTTCACGTGAGAAGCCATAGCATAATTGCTACTCCAGTATTAGTTTCTCGTAAGTATTGACATAGGGTAAATCAAAAACTGCACATGTGTTTTATAATGCT
Source organism: uncultured Chloroflexia bacterium (assembly GCA_963730175.1). Lineage (GTDB taxonomy): Bacteria > Chloroflexota > Anaerolineae > Anaerolineales > Villigracilaceae > Defluviilinea. Next base: position 18,541 of record CAVSRF010000026.1, read on the forward strand.
ATGGACAGAATATAAGGCATATCTTGATATACGTAATCCGCTTGTACATAGGAGATTCAAATGGCTGACAAGAACCAAAACAAATCACTAACCACACAACAAGGCGGCGTAATTCGCAACCTGGTTTTCCAAACAAGACTTATTTTGAAACTTATGGGTGATCGAAGGGTCAGCCCGTGGGTTAAACTTATTCCGGTCGGTGCGCTTGTGTATCTCATTTCGCCCATTGACTTTATCATGGGAATCCCCGGCATTGACGCTCTGGATGATGCGGCTGTGCTATGGCTGGGCTCCAATTTTTTTCTGGAGCTTTGCCCGCAGGATGTGGTGAAGGAGCACACGCAGGCACTTAACAGTAATCTCACTGATGACTTATCAGACGATATTGTGGATGCCGAAGTTACAGATGTGAATAAAGACTGACGATGAAACGTTATCTAATTTTATTGTTATTGATCCCGATTCTTGCCTGCAATGGATTAAGTACACCGCTTCCTCCTACGCCGACAGTTGTCTCCGTTACACCTACTCTGATCTCGCCGACAGCAACTCCTGCCGCGCCCTCGCTGACAGAGATTCCCAGTACCGAACTGTCTCCAACAAACCCGTCTCCCGATGCGACCACATTCCCAGAACTCAAATAATTACACATGGCAATTGTTCGTGTCTGGTCTTGAACGTCCAGTGAACCTGCAAGCCGATGGCTCCGGTCGTCTATTCGTTATCGAAAAGGTGGGACGTATCCGCATCATCCAAAATGGACAATTACTGCCAGTTCCATTTCTCGATATCACAAATCGTGTAGGGAGTGGTGGCAATGAACAGGGTTTGCTGGGCTTGGCATTCCATCCAGGCTATGCACAGAACGGTCGTTTCTTCGTCAACTACACAAATAAAAACGGCGACACAGTGATTGCACGCTACCAGGTTACCAATGATCCAAATGTTGCTGACCCAACCAGTGAAGTAAAGTTGTTGGGTGTGAAGCAACCTTTCCCAAATCATAATGGTGGAAGTTTGGCGTTTGGTCCAGACGGCTATCTCTATGCTGGTTTTGGAGATGGCGGCGCGGCAGGTGATCCATTTGGAAATGGACAAAAGACCAATACCCTTCTCGGAAAGATTTTGCGTTTGGATGTTGACTCTGCAGAGCCCTATGCTGTTCCAGCCGACAATCCATTTGGCAACGAAATTTGGGCTTACGGACTTCGTAATCCCTGGCGTATTTCGTTTGATCAACTCACAGGTGATTTGTATATCGGTGATGTGGGTCAGAATACCTGGGAAGAGATCGATTTCGCATCCGCAGGTTCGCCGGGTGGATTGAATTTCGGCTGGAATCAATTTGAAGGGAATCATCCCTATTCAGGAAATCCCTCAAACGCTGGAATGACCTTTCCTGTTGCCGAATACAGCCATCAGGAAGGTGGTTGCTCCGTGACCGGCGGATACGTCTATCGCGGCTCCATGCCAGAATGGAACGGAATCTATCTCTATGGTGATTATTGCTCAGGAAATGTTTGGGGGTTGATCAAGTCTGCGAATGGCTGGCAATCTCAATTGTTGTTCGATACGAGTGCAACGATTACCTCCTTTGGGCAGGATGAAGCAGGAGAAGTCTATTTGCTCAGCGACGTCGGTGAGGTCTATAAGCTAGCCCGAAAATAATTCGGTCAAGTTTCATCGACAATAGGCGGATTGTCACATCAAAGTATGACGCCTGTCACTGGCAGGCGTTTTTTATTTGCCTTACAATATTGGCGTAAATTGGAGGTGTTGTATGACGCAGAAGAAGTGGCAGATCAGCAAGATACGCTATTGCGAGCATGTTGGGCATGAGATCTTTTTGGAATCACAGGTTGTGTACCCGCCTGAACAATTGCCCGACCAACCGCCCCATCTCGTTGCACGCCGATGTTCGAATGCACTCGAATGCAATACCGTAGATAAGGCGACTTGCGCCTGGTGCGGCACAAATCCGGATTACCGTCCTTCATAAACTAAGTGGGCAGTCACATGCCCATTTGGAAAAAAACTCTCTCTCCCTCTGAGTTGGTTATTGGCTGCCCCGCGATTGCTCGCGGGGTACGCCGTTAAGCGGGACACATTTCGTCTCTTTCCACGCTTGCGCCTGCTTCATTGACCTAAACAGAATCCAAGCCTTGACATTGTCTCGTTTTCGCAGATAATAAAGCGTAACAGGCGAGTCCAATTGAATAAAGGCAGTGACAGAGGAAAGTAGACTGGCAGAAGCCGCCAGAGATGTGCAAAGTGATCGGTGAAATTGCACTCGACCGAAATCAGTTGAAGTTCCCTCTCGAGCCGTTCGTGTGAACATAGTGTAGGGACAACAGCGTTGCTGTGTCCGAAGTAGTACGAACCGTAATCTCGACGTTATATGAGAGGCTGATGTTAGTCAGCACAAAGCGAACCTAGTTAGGTTAACTTGGGTGGTACCACGGGAATTTCCCTCCCGTCCCATTTGCGGACGGGAGGTTTTTGTTTTTTTGGACAATAGACCGCAGACGATAGACAATGGTCAATCGTTCATCGTCAATGGTCAGATTTTTTGGAGGTACGAATGCTTGAACAATTGAACGAGATCGAAAAGGCTGCACTCGAATCCTTATCAGCGATCACCGACTCAGCCGCGCTGGATGCCTGGCGTGTGGCGAACGTTGGACGCAGTTCACCGTTGATGCGGTGTCTTTTCAGGGCTGGGAAAACTCTCAAAGGAGGAGCGACCAGCTGTCGGCGCGGCGGCGAACCGTGTGAAGGTGGCGCTTGAGTCCGCTTTGGAGGAAAGAGCCAAGGTGATCAAAGAGGCTGCGTTGGCGAAATCCCTCGAAGAAGAACAACTCGATGTGACGTTGCCTGGACGCAACGGTCAATGTAGGACGGTTGCATCCGTCCACGCAGCAATTGCGCCGCGTGTTGGCTATTCTCGCGGATATGGGCTTTCAGGTGTACACATCGCGCGAAGTGGAAACGGACGAGGTCAATTTCCAGTTGTTGAACTTCCCGCCGAACCACCCTGCGCGCGATATGCAGGATACGTTTTTTGTAGAAGCGGGGGAGCGGGGCGATAACCCGATCCTGCTGCGCACACATACCTCGCCTGGGCAGATCCATGCGATGCGTGAGTTCGCGGCGATGGACCCCGATAACCCGCCGCCGATCCGCATTGCGTTGCCTGGGATGTGCTTCCGCTATGAGCAGATCACAGCGCGCTCGGAGATCCAGTTCAATCAAGTGGAAGGACTCGTGGTGGGCGAGAACATCACCTTCGCCGACTTGAAGGGAACGCTTGTTGATTTTGCCCATCGCATGTTCGGGCAACACGCGCGCACACGTTTCCGTGCTTCATACTTCCCGTTCACGGAGCCATCCGCTGAGATGGATGTGGAATGTTTTGTCTGTGGCGGTAAGGGATGCGGCGTATGCAAGAACTCGGGCTGGCTCGAAATTCTTGGATGCGGCATGGTGCATCCTGTTGTGTTGCAGAATGGCGGATATGACCCGAAGCGTTACTCAGGTTATGCCTGGGGTATGGGTCCCGAACGCCAGTTGATGTTGCGCTACAAGATCGACGATATTCGATATTTCTGGGGAAACGATCTTCGTTTCCTTGGGCAGTTCTAGGTTTCAGAAAAATCGGTGGTTGAGTAGGCGGCGATAGCCGCCGTATCGAAACCACTGGTAAGCAAAGATATTCTTATTACAAAAGTAATATTGGTAACTGTTGGTTTCGATACCGGACGCACACTTCGACTTCGCTATCGCTCCGCTCACGGTGCCGCTACTCAACCAACGGGTTGCTCATAAAAGGTGAATTATGAAATTACCTCTCTCATGGCTAAAAGATTACATTGATCTGGAAGGTCTCTCCGTCGAAGACATTGCCCGCAAGTTGACCCTTGCTGGCATGGAAGTGGACGAGATCAAATATGCGGGCTTGCCGATGCCTGATTCAAGCGCGTCGGGTATGCATTCCAGTGAACGTCACGAATTCAAGACCAGCGGCATTGGCTGGGATCGCGACAAGATCGTCGTGGCGGAAATCCGTGAAGTGAAACCGCATCCCAACGCGGATAAGTTGACTCTGCTCGATCTGTTCGATGGTGAAAAAGATCAGGTTGTGCTCACGGGCGCGCCGAACATCTTCCACTTGAAGGGCACGGGTAAATTGCCCAAGCCTTTGAAAGTGGCATATGCAAAAGAAGGCTCGGTCATCTATGATGGTCACGCTGATGGACTGGTGCTGACCACCCTCAAGCGTGCCAAGATCCGTGGCGTTGAAGTCATACTCGATGACCTGTTCCGAAAAGGAACTTGGCATCTCCGAAGAACATGAAGGCATCATCATTCTCGATGACGATGCTCCCGTGGGCATGCCGCTTGTGGATTACATGGGCGACGCCGTTTTGGATATTTCCATTCTGCCGAACATGGCACGCAATGCGAATGTCATTGGCATCGCACGTGAACTCGCCGCATTGACAGGGCGCTCTCTCAAGAAGCCGACCATCGAATACAAGACCGAAGGCGAGTCTGTTGAAAAGTTGGTTTCCATCGAGATCGGCGAACCCGAACTCAATCCACGCTTTGTGCTAGGGTTGATCCGTGACGTGGAAATTAAACCGAGTCCCTATAAAATTCAGCGACGCTTGCGCTTGGCAGGAATCCGTGCCATCAGCAATATCGTGGATGCGACCAACTATGCCATGCTCGATCAGGGCGAGCCTCTGCACGCCTTTGATTACGATGTTCTCAAGGAACGTGCTGGCAAGAACAACATAAAGATCAGCACCCGCGCTGCAAAAGAGGGTGAGAAACTTACAACGCTTGACGGTGTAGAACGCAAGCTCACTTCCACGAATGTTTTGGTCTGTGACGAAAAAGGTTCGCTCTCGCTGGCAGGCGTGATGGGTGGCTCCGAATCCGAAGTGACCGATAAAACCAAAAACATCCTGCTCGAAGGCGCGGCTTGGAACTTCATCAACATCCGCAAGACGGCACAACAACATAATCTTCCTTCCGAAGCCTCGTTCCGTTTCTCGCGCGGTGTGCATCCCTCACAGTCGGAGATCGGCGTCAGGCGTGGACTTCAACTCATGGCAGAGTGGTCGGGCGGAAAGGTTGCTCCTGGGCTTGTGGACGAGTATCCGCTTCAAGCCGAAAGATTCTGTTGTGGATGTCACGCCACAAGATGTCAAACGTCTGCTTGGTATTGACCTCACTGTTGAAAAGATTTCCGAACTCCTCACGCATCTCGAATTCAAATGCGAAACCACGAAAGATGGCTTGCGTGTCACTGCCCCCTCGCATCGCCTCGATATTGGTGAAGGCGTCATCGGTCTTGCCGATGTTCTCGAAGAGGTCGCCCGCAGTTACGGCTTCGATAACATCCCTGAAACACGCATGTCCGATTCGCTCCCGCCGCAGATCGGTAATCCCATTCACGAGTGGGAGGAGCATGTGCGTGATCTTCTCGTCCGCCTCGGTTTGCAGGAGATCGTCAGCTATCGCATGACCTCGCCCGAGCGTGAAGGTCGTGTCCTGCATCACGATGAATATGTTGTACTTGCAAATCCCATCGCGCCCGAGCGAAGTGTCATGCGTCGCAGTCTGCTTGCCTCGGCGCTCGAGTTTGTTGAAAAGAATGTGCGTGCCGAATCCATTTCGCTGTTCGAGATCGGTCCCGTTTTCGAACCTGTCAAAAATGATCTGCCCAACGAGCCACGCAAACTTGTCCTTGTGATGACTGGACTTCGAGAAGCCCTCGCGTGGGATGTGAAGGACTCTCCCAACATGGACTTCTTCGACATGAAGGGACGCATCGAACTCCTTTTGAGCGGGCTCCGCCTCACAGACATTACCTACGCTGTAGCCGACTCTGTTCCCTATCTGCACCCAGGCAAAGCCGCGCAAATAAAGATCGGTGATGTGGTGGTTGGCGTGTTCGGTGAATTGCATCCGCTGGTGAAAGATAAATACGAAGTTGGCGACGCTCCCGTCCTTGCCGCAGAGTTTGACCTCGATGTCTTGCGCTCGGTCTCACCGACCTATGGCATCAAACCCGTTGCCGATGTCCCCCCTGTCCTCGAGGATATCGCTGTCATTTTGGACGAAGCAGTCCCAGCGTCCCAGGTGGAAGCGTTGATCCGTCAAACAGGCGGCAAGGTGCTGACGAATGTCAAACTGTTCGATGTCTATCGCGATGAAAAGATCGGTGCAGGCAAAAAGTCACTGGCTTATAGTCTGACATATCAATCCGATAAAACAATGACCGATGCCGAAGCCGCCGCGATCCGCAAGAAGATCGTCAAACGCTTGGAACATGAGGTTGGAGCGAAGTTGAGAAGTTAAACCTGTAAATTAAATAAAAACAGCGGCAACCGATATCGGTCGCCGCTGTTTTTATTTAATGAAGGATGTTTACTTCACAACAATTGTCAGGCTCATATTACAGAAAGTTTCAGAACCAACTTTTAACGCCCAATACGTAGTGTATGTGCCGGTGTTTTTGGGGGCTTGCATTTCCACACTCATGTTGGTGTTTTGCCCAGCCGGGACCGATTTGGCGAGATCGTATGACGATACCTTATGAAATTTATCGCCGCTATTGTAAATATAATTTACAATTTTTCGGTCCCATTCTTTTCTACCACTGTTGTTGACTTTCCAAGTTGCTTCAAAATCGGTGCGAGGGCTGAAGCTCGTCCCACTTGGCGGACTAACACTGATGGGTGAACAGGCATAATTTTTGCTGCTTGTAGAGTTGCCTATGCCTGGTAACGTCGGTAGAACGGGGGACGTTGGCGTGGCTAATATGAAGATCACAGTGTTTGTAGCGGTAGGTTCGGGCGTATCTGTGTTGCGTGGTGTGGGAGTAAATGTCTTGGTAGGTGTTGGCGGCATTGCCGCAACAGTTTGCGTAGATGCGGCATTTGCAGTCTGGGCAATGAATGTGTTGATCGCTCCCGAGTCCAGTGTAGGGCGCGGGAGGAGCGGCGGAAAAAGTGGGGACAACACACGCCGTGACCACAGCAAGTGTCGTGAACCAAAGCAGGACTTTTAATTTACGGTTCGACATTTATCTCACACACTACTATTCCAATACAATCGAATTGGATCGTGCCCGTTATTTTTCCACAATGATCACGACATATGCAAAACAGAACTTACCATCAATTGTCCAGTTCATGTACTGCTCTGCCCTCTGTTGATCGGGGCAATCCCATCAAGATCAACGTTGTATGTATCACCGGGATCCATGGCAGGGAGTTCGATGCGGGTAGTGGTTGACATTTGTGGTCCGCTGAAATATTTTAGGTCATAGCCGGCGGGCCAGGCTTTTGCGCCGGTGTTAACGATGTGTCCATTTTATATCAAAATGGGCGTTGGGTTTGAAATAGGTATTGTCCTTGGGCTTTCGACTAATGGCCTCGCAGGCATAATCCGGCTTCACATAAGTGCTTCCACCTCCACCACTGGGAGCGGTTGTGGGCGGTGTAATTACGAACGGTGTCGCTGTCGGGATGAGCGGAGTTGGGGATGCGGCGGAACCAGGCTCGGTTTGAGTCGGAAGCGGGGTATTCGTCGTGGGACTCTCCTGGGGTTGCGCTGATGCGGTCAGCGCGTTTTGTGCGGCAACGGTCAATGCCACGGAGGTCGCGACTTGATGTTCGATATCGCTGGGGTCTTGTGTTGGCTGTGGCTGTGTGGCAGGCACACAGGCGGCGAGCAGGAAGATCACTGCCAGCACAGAGAACAGGGTTTTATTTATGGTTGATTTCATTCATTTCTCCTTCATTTCTCATTTTATTTTTCGTTTGATTTTGATGAGCCATCTCCGATACCGAGTGGCTGCCATTTTTTCTCATCTTTGAGACGGTGTTGAATTCCATGGCGGTCATGCATTTCGTCGAAGCCCTCCGGCTTGATGAACATCTCGTCTCCTTCGAGTAGTCCGTGGATGCCAGCCTGCCCGGGTTCAGGGCGCTTCTCACCTTTGAATTTGGCGGCGTCACTGGGAACGTAATCAGTGGGCTCCTCATAGGTAGTTACATAACCTTCGTAGTTGCGCAGAATGATCTTGTGATCGGACATGCTCAACAGGTAGTTCGGCATAACGGGAATCTTACCGCCACCGCCGGGGGCATCCACGATGAATTGTGGAACGGCATAACCGGATGTGTGCCCACGCAAACCTTCCATGATCTCGATACCTTTTGCGACCGGTGTGCGGAAGTGTCCCGAGCCTTCGACCAGGTCACACTGATAGAGATAGTATGGACGCACGCGAATGCGGACAAGGTCTTGCACGAGTTTGCGCTGAATGTGAACGTTATCGTTCACACCCGCCAGCAAAACAGACTGGTTGCCGAGCGGAATACCTGCTCGTGTAAGACGGTCACAGGCTTGTTCCAGTTCCAGTGAAATTTCATTCGAGTGGTTCACATGGATATTGATCCACAGCGGATGGAATTTGGCGAGCATATCACATAATTCCTGTGTGATGCGCATGGGCATGAAAACCGGAACGCGCGAACCAATACGGACGATTTCGATATGTGGAATTTCACGTAAGCGACCCAGTAACTCTTCCAATATCTTTGGAGCCAGCACAAGCGGATCGCCGCCAGAGAGCAAGACATCACGAACCTGTGGAGTCCGTTTGAGATATTCGATCTGCATCTCGAAATCCTGGCGGTTGAAAGTTTGCCCGGGGTCACCCACGATGCGCGAGCGTGTGCAGTAGCGGCAGTACGACGCACATTGAGTCGTTACCAGCATGAGAACTCTGTCAGGATACCGATGGACCAGCCCCGGCACGGGAGAGTGGCGGTCTTCCGCAAGCGAGTCTTCCATCATGGCGGTAAAGGATTGCATCTCCTCTGCCTGCGGAATGATCTGTTTGCGGGTGGGGTCATCGGGGTCGTTCGGGTCGATCAATGAAATAAAGTAAGGCGTAATATCCACGCGGAATAACCCGCTGGCGTTCAATGCTTTGCGTTCTGAATCGGTGAGCGGGATAACCTTTTCAATTTCATCGGCAGTATTCAGGCGATGACTTAACTGCCAGCGCCAGTCGTTCCATTTTTCATCGGGAACGTCTGCATAGATGGGGGCGCGTTTTGAAACAAAGGGTGTAGGCATAAGATTTTCCTCCGAATTCTATAAATGGTTGGATAACATTAGAAATGACAGAAACACCAAACCATTTGTGGAGGGTCATGATCGGGTCTGAAAAAACCCGAGAACATTATTTCCATAATAGTATTGTAAGAGCAAATAAATGGCGGGTCAATGATATATTATGGAGATATACTCTCTGGATGATTTTGTGATCGGAACCCGCTTCGCCTCCTGGATTTTGGGCTGATCTGTGCCTTCCGAACCTTTCTGCCGCACCTGAAATGGGTGCCTCAAAACCGGGCAGATTTATATCATGTAAAAAAGAGGAGCAACTATGGATACTCATATAAATGATCTCGCAGTGAAACATAACCCTGCTGAAAACCGTTTTGAAGCATGGGTCGATGGCAAACTCTCCAAACTGGATTATATTCAGAATGGCAAAAATTTTGTCATCACGCATGTTGGCGTTGATCCCAGTTTGAGGGGACAGGGGGTGGCAGGAAAGATTGTTGAGGTTGGGTTGGAATATGCCAAAGAGAAATCCCTGCGAGTGATTCCCATGTGTTCCTATGCAGCGGCATACATCCGTAGGCATCCCGAATATGCCGAATTGACAAAGCAAAGCATGGACGAATGAGCGAAGTCACTTTCCGTCTGGCAAAGCAAGAGGACGTATCAGCTATTGTTCGGATGTTGGCGGATGATGATTTGGGAAGTCAACGTGAAAAGTTCGAAGAACCATTACCCGATTCTTATTTCGTGGCATTCGAACAAATTGATAATGACCCAAACCACGAATTGGTCGTCGCTGAATTGAGTGGGGAGGTGATCGGGACTCTGCATCTCATCTTTATCCCATCCATCAGCTATCAGGGTGGATTGCGTGCACAGGTCGAGTCTGTACGTGTAGACAGGAAACATCAGAATCAAGGGATTGGAAGTGAAATGATGAAGTGGGTGATTGAACGTGCCCGAGGCAGAGATGCGCATCTTGTTCAGTTGACAACTCACAGGTCCAGAGAAGACGCGCACCGGTTTTACGAGAGGCTCGGATTCAAAAAGTCACATTTGGGAATGAAGTTGAGTTTGAAGTAAGTATCTATTCTAAAATTGCTCTCGTCGCCGTCCCCGGCGGCGTCCCATTGGGATGCTTCGCGAAGGACGCCGCCTCAAGCGGAATAGTAATCAAAGTGACTGTCAACAGTTGTTAAAACAAAACACGCCCGAGCAATCAGGCGTGTTTTGTTTTGTGGCGGGGAGGGCGGGATTCGAACCCGCGACTGGTTTAACCCAGCACTCACTTAGCAGGCGAGCCCATTCAGCCACTCTGGCACCTCCCCGTGTATTCAGTTCGAGGTTTCAAGTTGAGGGGACTTGTGCTAAATAAACCTCAAACGTTCGCTATTCTAACATAACCCTCAGCGGAGGGAGTGGGATTCGAACCCACGTTGGTGTGACCCAAACATGTTTTCAAGACATGCGCCTTCAGCCGCTCGGCCATCCCTCCATGGGATCCCAATTCTTTTTTGGGAGGCGGTCAAGATTTTACCATATCAACTGTCATTGTGAGCCACTCGCCCGAATGGAGTGTTTTCACTGTTGTTTGCTCCAAGTCTGTTGAATGACATCAAAGATCCCGTAAAATCAGTTCTCGAATTTCTTCTGGCGATCTCCCCCAAGTGGCGGAGTTCAACACTCCCCAGTCGATGGGTGCTTCCGGGGAGCGTTCGGCGTATGATGAATTCAAGGCTTGTAGAATAGTTCGAGCCAAACGCGCAACACTTTTGCATGAGATCAAATCTGTGCGCATCAAGGGCACAACTCATTAAACAGTAGTATCTATACCTTCGGTGCGTCAGTTTCGCTCGCTGGAGAAGCTCAGATGAAAGGATGAAAAAATGTCATTCAACAATAAATCCCGTTTGGATCCATCCCAGGTGGAGGACCGGCGTGGCCGGGGAGCAGGGAGGGCAATCGCTGTGGGAGGCGGCGGACTTACCCTGGTCATTGTGGTAGTAGCAATGCTGTTTGGCGTGGACCTTACTAGCCTGACGAATATTGATACCGGGCAACAGGTACCATTTTCAACTGAAAGCGTAGATGGGAGCAACGACTTGCAGGCGCAATGCCAGACGGGAGTAGACGCAAATACCAGCGAGGACTGCCGCATTGTGGGCTTCGTCAACAGCATCCAATCTTTTTGGACCGACGAATTTGCCAGCCGCGGGGGACAGTACACAGAGGCTAATACAGTCCTTTTCACGGGCGCAACGGATGCCGCTTGTGGATACGCCAGCGCCGCAATGGGACCGTTCTACTGTCCAAGCGACCAGAAGGTTTATCTGGACCTCGACTTCTTCAACGAACTACAGACGCGCTTTGGCGCTCAGGGCGGTCCGTTCGCCGAGGCGTATGTGCTTGCGCATGAGTACGGACATCACGTGCAGAACCTGCTGGGTGTACTGTCGGGCAGTTCAAACGTCACAGGACCAGAAAGCGATGCAGTCATGACAGAACTCCAGGCTGACTGCCTGGCTGGCGTTTGGGCATTCCACGCCACCGAGACCGGTTACCTGACGCAGGTGACGGATCAGGACATCGTCCAGGCTCTGGACGCCGCCGCTTCCGTGGGCGATGACCGCATCCAGCGCGAGACACAGGGCTACGTCTCACCCGAGTCGTGGACCCATGGATCGTCCGAACAGCGGCAATTGGCGCTCAAGGACGGTCTGCAGAGCGGGGATATGGCCACCTGCGACTCGCCGGGCTGGACGCCATAAACATCAAATTGAACTTCGACCCGACGCGTTGAAAAAGATTAAGCTCCTCGCAATCACGGATTCAATCTGTGATTGCGGGGAGCTTTCGGTGGGTTGGTGTAAAATTGTAGCCGTACGGGAACTAGAGAAATTTGGAAATATAAAAAGGAAGAAGTGAGCCAAAAGTAAAAGAAAGAAGTTTGTGATTATCGCTATTATCGAGAACAAGCTATAGTTAAGCAAATTTTAATTTTTGACCATGTTTAGGTGATTAGATGGAAGTCGCCGTCCATAAGCAGTTATACGGAATGCGCCGTCTAAACACTAGTTAGCCCGCTCGTTGCAATCAAAATGATCACGTAAGGATTTGCAGGAAATGGAAACAGAAACTGCCAATAAATACGCAGAAATCTTTCGCGCTAGATGTACCTTTTCTACACTACTCATTGGATTTGTGGCTGGATACTTCTTTTTTCCAAAATTCACAAATTTTAATTGGCTAACGAATTTACTGTTGGGGTTTTCGATTTCCACAATCGGCTGTGTTTTATATTATTTTTTATATTTTCGACCCATTGGAGAGGGCAGGTTATTCAAAAATTGGTCAGAGTGGCGAAGTGATACGATTTATATACTCATTGGAGCTGGAGCATTAGCACTTGGGCTTGGTATATATTTCTTACTTTTTCAATTGCCTGCTGATTGGGCTATAGCATCCGTTGTTACATTTCCTGGTGTATTTCATATCACCTTTATGTTTGGACTACTTTGTTTATGGACAGCATCTTATTCCCTTTCCGTAATACCCGTGTTGATTTCAGGCGTAATCGAATTTCTATGGGTTCATTAGGAAAGTACACGGGCTAACAACACAGCGTGCACCCGACAAGTGGGATTTTGCGCGATTTATGGGCATTTGCCTAGCTTCGGGTTTATACTGCTCTCAAGCCGAGTCTCGTCCCACCCACTTGCAGGTACCGATTACTTGCAGTGTCAAGGGTGGAGAAATAATTTCTGGCTCCAACTTTTTTGATGATCTTTGACGGCTGTATGTACAGCTGTTTTTTTTATTTCCCGCCTTGGATTTCTTTTTTAGGGAACGCTTCGCCACCCCCGCCGCCTCTTGGTTCGCCTTGGGGTTGTGAGTCGCGATTTAGTTTTTCGTTCACCCACGCTTTAGCACGTCAAGCCCAGTTCCTCCATGCGCGCCAGCACTTCGGCTTTCGGCGCGACCCGTCGCGCAACCTTCTTCCGCACGAAGCGCGTGATGTCTGTCTCGATGCCCAGTTTCATCAAGGCATATTTGGCGAACTGCTTGTAACTCAAGCCCATGCGCACCTCTTCATCCAGATCCCACGCCAAGACCAGCATCTTGTATGCCAGGTCTTCTTCGCTCACATGTTCGTCCGTTTCTTGCTTCGTTAGCACGTGCCACACCACGACCAGCAACTTCCGTGCAATCACCACGATCGCCTGATTGGGTTTGCGCATGCGGCGCAGATATTTCTCATATTGCTCTTTCCAGTACGGCGAGATCCGAATGGCGCGCCATGCCGCTTCTACCATTGCCCAGCGCAGTTCCTTGCGACCGCTTTTGGTAATGCGCTTCTCGATGTGTTCCTTCCCGCTGTCGTGTACGCCCGCTCCCAAACCCGAATAACCAACCAACTTCTTCGCATCTTCAAAGCGGCTTATGTCACCAATGGCTGATAACACGGTCATGGTCATCACCACACCGAAACCCGACAGTTGCAGCAAGCGCACTGCCTGCCTACCCCACTGCTCGCCCAGGCATTGCCGTCCCAATTCGGCGTCTACTTCCGCTTTATTTTTGTCCAAGCCTTCCAGCAGTGCCAATTCCTGACGGATTTGAATCCGCTCCAGCGCATTGAGCGTTTGCGCCTCCCACCATGCCTTGTCCGTCAACGCGCCTTTGGTCAGGATCAGATTGTGGCGGTGAATCAAACTTTGCAAACGATTGCGGATCATCGTCGCTGTCTTCACCAAGCGGTTCCGATACGAAATCATCCCGCGCAACTCGCGCACATGCATTGGTGGAACCCACACTTCCGGCACAATGTCCGCGATCAGCAATTTGAGCAGCCGTTCGATATCCTTCTTGTCGGTCTTGACCCGCGCTTCTGCGATCTGCCGCACACCCCCGGCGTGTGCCACCACTACGTAACTCACCAGCGGTGCGACGATATCGTACACATCCCACGCGTTCGTGGTTGTCTCGATAATCGCTGCATCGCCTGGCTGGAGGTTGGCTTGCGCCCACTCGCAAAATTTCTCCAGCCCGACCCGGCGCGGCTGCATCACCCATTCCTGCCGCACATTTTGTCCCCCCACCAGCGCATATTCCTTGTGTATGTCGAAGCCTATGTACCGCTTGATCCCGCTTGTATCTTTCTCAAATTTCATGCTAGACTCCTTATGCTTGAAGTTCCCCGAATGATTATCGGGGCTTATGTGGGACGTGGATTTTTGGGTTAAAAGTGGCAGGTACCGATGCGGGCTCAGGCTTTTGTCGTCCCAGATTAGTTTCCGCGGGCGTCCAGATAACGCAACGGGTTCACTTCGAAAATTGAAGTCATCCCATACTCGCTCTCGGACAACCCAAACGCTCACGCCCCGTCAGCGCTCCCACGGCGGTATCACTCCAAGGATACGCTGACGCCACGTCCCACACAAGGACATTCTAATAACGCAAACCGTTGGGCATTGATAGGTTCAGGATTGAATAACAATGGGTCATTTCATTATTCTTTTTCTGGGAGGTGCATTGGGCTTTCTTTGCGGGTTTGCCGTATCTCTCCCGCCTCTCAAAAAAATCGTTCGAATTCTTCGGACCCCATCCTATTCGAACAATACGATTCCAGATGGAAAGATCGTGGAAATCACTGGCAGGGTTCGTTCCGAATTTTGCAACCTCCATAGCCCGTTGGCTCGGACCGATTGTGCTTTATGGCAAGTGGAAGTGCAAGAGTATGTCTCCGGAGGAGAAGCTGGCTCCTGGGAAACAATTTTCACGGAAACATCCGTACATCCGTTTGATGTATATAAGGGTTCAACAAGCTTGAAGGTTTATCCTACAGATGCCGAGCTTACGCTATACACGGATTTCTGCAAAGAATCGGGACCATTAGCAGGAGACTTCGAGCCAGCGCTACAAACTGCGGTCGACAAGCTATTAAGCTCGCTCCCTTTCCATAGAGATTTTACAAGACCACTCAAGGTGCTTGAACGAACAGTCAAGGCAGATGAAACCATCTTTATCCTAGGTAGAATTAAAGAGCAGAATGGGATCCGATTGATCTCCTCGTCAAAAGATGGTTTTCCTTTCTTGATTAGTGATCGAAGTCAATTCATTCTTCTGAGCGGACTTTATTTGCGTATTATTGTAAGCATTATTCTATTGACAGCGTTAGGAGTGTTTCTCGGTCGATATGTTGCAAGCCAGATCTAAAGAAGTGTTGCACATTGCGTCATGCCCAACACAGCGTCCTAAGAACGGGCTCCGTTCTTCCGTGAAATATGATGGTTTCCATTATGCGTTGGTGCAGCTGTACGGTGGGTACGCGTCGCGTTTTTGGACATGTTTCTGGCTTTAAGTTTTTCCCGTTTCGACGGCGAGTCCACGCTCCCACCCACCGCAGCTAACGCAAGCCGTTATGAGTGGTATTGAAAAATGTACTCGAATTGGACTTGACCCGTTAACCGCTAGGTTACTGGTTGCTGTCCAATTTAGGTAAAACTGAAGCCGTAGTGATGCGGCATTTTTGTTCAATGAACAAATCCTGAATACTGACACACTTGTTATAATTCGCCCCTACGAAGTCCAGCGTTTTACAACATGCAACTGTAACTTTAGCAAGGAGCAGGATGAAATACCATATCTGGACCGAAGGTTGCCAAATGAACGTCGCCGACTCGCAACGTGTCGGCTCGTCGTTGGAGCATCT
This sequence comes from uncultured Chloroflexia bacterium, assembly GCA_963730175.1. Taxonomy (GTDB): domain Bacteria; phylum Chloroflexota; class Anaerolineae; order Anaerolineales; family Villigracilaceae; genus Defluviilinea. The sequence continues at coordinate 34,409 of CAVSRF010000026.1, forward strand.
GGGCTACACCTTTACTGAAACCATCGAAGAAGCCGACGTTATTGTTCTAAACACCTGTGTCGTGCGCCAATCTGCTGAAGACAAGGCGATGGGGCGGTTGACTTCGCTTTCCCCGCTCAAGAAGAAAAACCCGAATCTTGTCATCAACTTAATGGGATGCATGGTCGGTGTGCGCGGCGCGGAGAAACTGCGCGAGAAACTTCCGTATGTGGATGTGTTCTCGCCGCCTTCCGATCCGGGTCCCCTGATCTCACATCTCACGCAGGGTGAAATTCATTCGATTGAAGACTCTGAAACCACACGCCGCTTCCTGATGATGGATGAAGAACTCATCCTGCCGGTTGCCGAGCAGAACAAACTTATCAGCGCGCATGTGCCGATCGTTTATGGTTGTTCACATGCCTGCACGTTCTGCATCATCCCTTCCAAGCGCGGCGGTGAGCGTTCACGTCCCGTTGGCGATGTGGTGGCGGAAGTCCGCTCGTTGGCGAAACAGGGCGTGAAGGAAGTGACGCTCCTCGGTCAAATTGTGGATCGCTATGGCAAGGATATTCCCGACGGTCCCAATCTCGCCGCTCTCCTGCGCATCATTCATGATGTGGATGGCATCGAGCGCATCCGTTTCCTCACTTCGCATCCCAATTATTTCACCGAAGAACTCATGGATACAATTGCGGCGCTTCCCAAAGTCATGCCGCATATCGAAGTCCCCATTCAAGCGGGTGATGATGAAGTGCTTCTCAACATGAAGCGCGGTTATACACAGCAGGATTATCGCGACCTCGTTGCAATGATCCGCAGCAAAATACCGGATTGTTCCATCGCGACGGACATCATCGTCGGATTCCCCGGCGAGACCGAAGAACAATTTATGGAGACCTACCGCGTCCTCTCCGACCTTCGGCTTGATGTTGCCCATTTAGCCCGCTACTCGCTGAGAGAGGGCACCGTCGCCACCCGCCGCATGGACGACAACGTCCCCGAAGAAGAAAAGATGCGCCGCCTGCATCTGCTCGATGATCTACAGGAAGGGATCGTTGCTGAGATCAACAAGAAATATCTCGGTCAAACCGTGGATGTGTTATTCGAAGAAAAAGTAAAAGGACGCTGGCGCGGCAGAACCCCAACGAACAAACTTGTCTTTGTTGAATCGGAGGAAGATTTGAAAGGCAAGGTTATCCCTGTTACTGTAACGTGGACTGGACCGTGGTCCATGCAGGCGAATTTGCAGAGACAACCAGAATTGATTACTTTTTAATACGGGCGACCACAAGGGTCGCCCCTACAATTTTCGGGAGGGAACATGAAGAAGAAAAAATCCGCCCGTTGGCAATTTGTGTGTTCCGTAATGACGACCGCATCCTTGTCAATGAAGGATATGACCCAGTCAAAAACCAGACATTCTATCGTCCGTTGGGTGGCGGGATCGAATTTGGTGAAAAAGCAGAAGATACGGTGCGCCGCGAACTGATGGAAGAGATCAATGTAGAGGTCGGGGAAGTCCGTTATCTGGGCACGCTGGAGAGCATCTTTACCTTCAATGGTGCTATGGGTCATGAGATCGTGATGATCTTTGATGGGGTTTTGGTTAACTCTGGGCTGTATGAGCAGGCTGTGATCGTAGGCGAAGAATCGGACGGTGAGGTTTTCCGTGCCACATGGAAGAGGCTGGATGAGTTTGGCGAAGGGAAATCCATTTTGTATCCGCCCGGTTTGTTGGAAATGTTGTCGAAGTAAATTTGATCTATTAAAGTAACAAAAAAGACTCGCTACATTCAGACGAGTCTTTTTTGTATATAAGGTCAACGCATCACTTTCTTGCCGGGAACCAGCGTTGGATATCGCGCCGATTCCAAAAGAACACAACGATCATTGCAACGATTCCAATAAAGTAAATGAAGAATGGCAGGTAGGCTACGATATTAGTTGTGTCATTGCCAGTGACGTTTTCCAGCTCAGTACCTGCATCTATAGCCATGGTGATTTGCCACATCAGTAACGCCCCAACACCAATGAGACCCATCACCAACATGCTGAAGGATGCAAACCATCCCTTGCGTTGAGTCACTCCGCGCAGGATAAGGATGGTGAGCACACAGAAGAGAACGATCTGAAGGATCAGCCCGATGAATACGTTCCCGAAAGTGTTATCGGATAGATTCAGGAGGCTGTCGATGGAAGAAAAGAAATATTTGAAAGAACTCCCAACAGTGAACGCGGTCAGGTAGATCATGAAGTAATAAATGGTGGTGATAATGGGGGAGTAGACCGCTTGAGAACTGACAGGACGCATCCCCAATGCTTTGAGAAGTTCCACAGGATTATCCAGCAGTTTGGCAATGGAATCCAATTTGCGAACCCCGGGGCGGAAATCGATCCATTGGATTTTTTGTAATTCAGGAGAGATATTGTCGTTGTATTGAAGCATCACGGGGAAAACGACCTGTTTTTCGGGATCAGCCTCGGTCTCCGATTTGTAGCGTGAGATCACAACCAATACGGAATGCGCACTATGGATGTCCTCCGCTTGAATGTGTCCGTGTTTTTTGAGGGTATCGATCAAATCCTGGGCGGCGACTCGGTCATGTTTTGCATAATCCACGAAAAAGGATACCGGTTTGGGCGTAATGTTGTCCACATTATATGGATTTGCATAGCGCGGCATGGTGGCTTCCGGTTTGCCCCATCTTTGCATCGCGCTTGAGCGAAGAATAAAAAGCAGGGCGACGCCGAACACAAGGGAAAATAGCATAACGTTTGTAATGGTGTCGAGGGCTTGGTCCGTATCAGATATGAATGAAGAAAAGAGCAGGGCAAACGGAAGCATGATCAGCGCTGCTTGCACTTGAGCAAAATTATAGTTTCGTTTGAAAATCCTATAGGGAAGTGGCACCAATATCCAGGGGATAAAGATAGTCCAGACCACATAAAGGGAGGAAATGGCAACAATAAGACTTGTGAAGAATGCGATCCATACCATGGCGGGGACTTTAAAACCCGAACTCTGGCACGGGATGTTCCTCTACAATGGGTTGTTTTAGCTGGGAAAATAATTCATCTAATCCCGCTTTATAGCTGCCGCGGAAGTCCACCCATTCATACTTTTCAAGCTCTGTTGGAAGATCCACCGCTTCGAAAATCAACAGGATAACGCGTTGATGCGCTTCGAGAAAATGACGCCATTCCAGAGCCACATATTGTGATGCCATGGATGCTTTGGACACTACAAGCAAGACAGTATCGGAGTTGTTCAGCCCTTTGTCAATTTGACCTTTCCATGGAGTGCCAGGGACCAACACTCGGTAATCCAGCCAAACATTGTATTTTTCAGCTTCGAGTTTACTGACGAGGTCGTCCACAAATCCCAATTCGCGGCGAGAATAACTCATGAAGATGTTTTTGGTCATAGCCAACTCCTTTGGTATAGTGCGAGATTACTTGTAACAAGAAACGAAACCCTTATCAAAGGATTTCGTTTCGTTGTCAGAAGGTTATCTACTTCACCAAATTCCTCAACACTGTATGGAGAATGCCTCCACTATGGTAATCATTCATTCCTACATCGGCGGTCCATAAGACAGTGACTTTGAGCTCTACAACCTTACCATTGGATTTTATCGTTTTTGCACTAACTGCAATTTGCGATGTTAGAAACTCCAGTAACGGGCTGTTGCCATACAAATGAGGGCGAGAATCAAGGCAATAGTGCTGACAGGAGCGACAATGTTCAACTGCTTTTGAGCCGCCTGTATCTTACTCATCTGTTCTGGGGTGGGTTTTTCTTGGATTTGGGCGGAGATATTTCCGAGTATGCCAACATTTTTTCCAACCAAAATTCCAGTGAACAACCCGATGAGTCCAAGGATGCCGCCCACGCCAAATCCCCAACCGGGACCGGAACCTGCCCATTGCGAGGTGAACCCAACTGAGTCGATCCAGTACAACCAAAGTCCAGCTAAAACGGTCAGGATGGCTGAGATCGTGATTGCTCCAGTGATGCGTGCTTTTGTTACCAGATGCGCCATGAACTTCTGACCTGTATCACCCATTGCAGTCACGGTGGGGGAAATAAAAACGCCGAAGACCACTGAACTGCCGATCCAGAACATGCCGCTGACGATATGTACCAGACGAAGAACGATAATCAGGGTTTTCATTTTGTCTCCTTGACATATTGAATATTGTTATGATATATTGAATATATCTATCATATAATTAAATTATCAAGGAGTTCAAGAGGCAATGGCAAAGCAAACTCCCCCAAAACGTAAATATGATTCGTCCCGCCGCAAGGAGCAGGCACGTCAAACACGTTTGCGGATTACTGAAGCGGCGCGTAGTCTCTTCTCTGAATATGGTTATGCAGGTGCGACCATCGATGCCATTGCGCAGGAAGCGGGGGTGGCAAAGGAAACCGTGTATGGAATGTTCAAGAACAAGCGGAACGTCCTGTCTTTTCTCTTGGATATTTCCCTGGGCGGCGACGATCAACCCGTCAGCATACTGGATCGACCGGAGCCTCAAGCGGTGATGAAGGATACGGATCAACGTCGACAATTGGAGATGTTCTCGAAAGGAATTACGGAAGTTATGTCACGCGCTGCTCCTGTATTTGAGATCATGCAAAACGCGGCGAAAACCGAGCCGGAAATTGCCGAACATGTAAAACGCCTCTTTGAAGAACGATTACAAAACATGCTCAAGTTTGTTCGAAGTGTGGCAGTCAATGGAGGGTTGCGGGACGATTTGAATGAAACATACGCGGCTGAAACTGTCTGGGCGCTCACCAGTCCTGATCTCTTTAGTCTCCTTACCGGCAGACTGGGATGGTCGAAGGAAAAATATGTGGGGTGGCTGTTTGATGCTTTACAGCGGCTTCTATTGCCGTAAATCAAATTGTCATCATTTATTTCGTTGATACAAAGATACAAAATTTTAGAACTAAGGAGAAAAAAAGTGAACGACAAACCCGATCATCCTAAATTTATATTTAATCCCATCCTATTGCTTGTTCTCGCAATGATCCTGACGTGGCTGTTGGGTTGGTGGATACCTCTGCCTTTTCTTCCCAAAACGTTGTCACAAATTACTGGCGCCCTTTTGTTCATTGGGGGCATTCTCTTTGGCCTCCCAGCCTTTCGCGGCATGTTGAAAGCCGGGACGACTCCTGATCCACGCCGCCCGGTAACGGCGCTGGTCTTAGATAGATCCTTTCGCATTACCCGCAACCCCATGTATTTGCATATGGTAATGGCTTATTTGGGTCTGTTTATATTTTTGCAAAACGCATGGTTTATTCTCATACTTCCACTGCTTGTATGGTTGATGACAATTTGGGTCATTATCCCTGAGGAACGATATCTGGAAGCTCGTTTTGGAGAGCAATATCTTGATTTCAAGGCACGGGTTCGCCGCTGGTTATAAATAAGGATTGACTCTAATGAAAACAATCTCTCGTACACCTATTTTGCTCGCTGTACTTGTATTGTTTCTGGCTGTGATCGCCTGTGGGACACAAACCGCGCCTCAGGTTTCCAATAATAATGGTAGCCAGAATACGCAGAATACACAGCGATCTGCGCCTGTCACCTCGGCAGCCATTTCTGGAGATCCGCAAACCACTGTTACCAACATATTAAGTGACTTTACCAAAGCGCCGCCCTATCATGTGACTATGACTGTGACCACCGATACCAGTACTCTCAACATGAGTGCCGATGTCATACTGCCTGACCGTTTTCACATTACAACAGAACGCCAGGGGACAACCTCTGAGATGTTGATTGTGGGTGATAAATCCTACAACAAGGTGAATGGACAATGGGTTGCTTCCTCCGTGGACATTGGAAGTTTGACAGCCAGTTTTGCAGATGGCTTGAGTAAGGACACAACAATCAGCAATGTGAAATTCGTAAAGTCGGATACGATCAATGGTCAACCCACATCCGTATATACTTTCAATTCGCACTATGCCGTTGAAGGATTGACCATTGACTTCCTCCACTACAATGTGGATTGACACGAGCAATGGCTTGCCGGTCAAAATGCAAATTGACAGTAACGCGGCAGGTATTCAATCCCATACTGAACAATCGATTGAATACGATCCAAGCATTATCATTGAGGCTCCTGACGCAATAGCGGAATGCCGTTAAAAATAAAAACAGGCGACTTCCAAAGTCGCCTGTTTTTATTCATGGCATATTACTTCACCAAATTTCTCAACACTGTATGGAGGATGCCTCCATTGCGATAGTAATTTACTTCCACATCGGTATTCAGTTGGGCGGTGGCTTTGAAGTGGATAACCGAACCGTCAGCTTTCTTTGCCTTCACATTCAAGATCGACTTCGGCGTCATCTTATCGCTCAAGCCTTCGATATCGAAAACTTCATCGCCTTTCAAACCAAGCAATTCGGCGTTTTGTCCGTCCATGAATTTCAAGGGCAGGATTCCCATACCGACCAAGTTGGAGCGATGGATACGTTCAAAGGATTCGGCGATCACTGCTTTGACACCTTGCAGGAGCGGACCCTTTGCTGCCCAGTCACGGCTGGAGCCTGTGCCGTATTCCTTTCCGGCAAGGATAATGCTGGGCGTTCCAGCTTCTTTATATTTCATCGCCGCGTCGTACATGGACATCACCTCGCCAGATGGCTGGATGCTTTGTCCAGTTGCCTTCCTTGGGCGCGACCAGATTATTCTTCAAGCGGATGTTTGCAAACGTGCCGCGCGCCATCACCAGATCGTTGCCGCGGCGCGAACCATACGAGTTGAAGTATTGCGGAGCCACATCACGTTCCTGTAAATATTTTCCAGCCGGGCTGTCAGTGGCGATGTTTCCAGCAGGGGAGATGTGGTCGGTAGTGATGGAGTCGCCGAATAGACCCAACACGCGCGCTGACTTGATATCCTTTACTAAATCCACATCCAGCGATACTTCCTGGAAGTATGGCGGATGATGGATGTACGTGGATTTTTCATCCCATTCATAAAGGTCGCCGCCAGTTACTTTGATCTCTTTCCACATGTCCGAGCCGCTGAACACGTCCGCATATTTATCGCGGAACATTTCTACTTTCACGCTTGCGGCAACGGCTTCATTGATCTCTTTTTGGCTGGGCCACAGATCTTTGAGATACACAGCCGCGCCATCCGATCCCGTGCCAAGCGGTTCGTTATCCAGGTCAATATCCACGGTGCCAGCCAATGCGTATGCGACGACAAGCGGCGGACTGGCGAGGAAGTTTGCCTTCACCAATGGGTGGACTCTGCCCTCGAAGTTTCAATTCCCTGAGATGACCGCCGCCGCAACCAGATCGGACCCGGTCACTGCTTTGGCGACCTCAGCCGGGAGAGGACCCGAATTGCCGATGCAGGTGGTGCATCCGTAGGCAATGACGTTAAATCCAAGCTGTGAAAGCGGCTCGATCAAATTAGCCTGTTTCAGATATTCAGTGACAACACGTGAACCTGGCGCAAGCGATGTCTTCACATATGGCTTGACGTTGAGTCCCTTTTCGACAGCCTTCTTCGCGACAAGTCCCGCCGCGAGCATCACAGATGGATTGCTTGTATTCGTGCAGGATGTGATTGCGGCAATGACGACAGCGCCGTGCTTCATCTTCATCGAGCCGCCGTTTGTCCCGTAAGTTGCTTCCGTGTTGATGAGTTCGGGTTTAAGTTCAAATCCGCGTTCTTTTACAGGAGCCGACAATGCCTTCTTGAATGTCTCTTTGAGTTCAGACATTAGCACGCGATCCTGCGGACGTTTGGGTCCGGCTAATGAGGGCAGGACAGATCCAAGGTCCAGTTCGAGCGTATCTGTATATTCCGGTTCGGGCATGCCTGCCTCGTGGAATAGTCCTTGCGCACGCATGTAGGCTTCGGTCAAAGCAACGGTTTCTTCAGAGCGACCCGTTAATCGCATGTAGCGAAGCGTTTCTTTGTCTACAGGGAAGTAGCCCATGGTCGCGCCGTATTCGGGAGCCATGTTTGCGATCGTAGCGCGGTCGGTAAGGCTCATGGTTTCGAGACCAGAGCCGTAGAATTCCACGAACTTATCTACTACACCCTTCTTGCGGAGCATTTGTGTCACCGTGAGAACGAGGTCGGTGGCGGTGACACCATCATTGAGTTTGCCATACAGTTTGAAACCGATCACATCCGGCAGGAGCATATCCATGGGCTGACCGAGCATCACAGCTTCGGCTTCGATGCCGCCCACACCCCAGCCGAGCACACCGAGACCGTTGATCATGGTGGTATGCGAGTCGGTGCCGACCAAAGTATCGGGGAAGGCAAGGGTATCTTTGCCATCTTTCTTCGTCATCACAACATCAGCAAGATATTCGAGATTGACTTGGTGAACGATGCCCGTCATCGGCGGGACGACGCGGAAATTCTTGAAGGCTTTTTGTCCCCATTTGAGGAATTCGTAACGTTCTTTGTTGCGCAGGAATTCCATTTCGGTGTTGCGGTTGAGTGCGTCGGCTGTGGCGAAGAAATCGACTTGAATGGAATGATCGATCACCAGGTCAACAGGCACAAGCGGATTGATCGTCTTCGGGTCGCCGCCAAGACGTGCCACGGCGGAGCGCATTGCCGCAAGGTCTACAACCGCGGGCACGCCGGTGAAATCCTGCATGACGACGCGTGCAGGCAGGAAGGGAATGCCCGGGCGGTTGCCTTTGGCTGTCCATGCCGCGATGTTCTTTACGTCGGCTTGTTTAATTTCCTTGTCGTTGCATTGACGCAGAGCCGCCTCGAGCACGATGCGGATCGAAAACGGGAGCCGCTTCAGTTGAGTCAGACCGGCTTTTTCCAATGCGTCAAGACGATGAATTACGTATTGCTTATCCCCGACTTTTAACGTGTCACGTGATTTGAAGAAATCTGTCATTTGCTACTCCTTTGGTAATGTGATTATGGGGGCTTTCCCGCCTCCGTGTGTAATCACCACAAAACCTTGAAGAATACAAAGGAGCGCCTTTGCTATCCTTGCTTGTGTGGTGCTATTTATATTTTTAGGTCGCCCTTGAGTTGTGAAACCAATTTCTCTTTTTCAACATCAGGCAGAAACCCAGCCTGTGCGGCAGCAATGATGCGCTCCTTCAAAGTGTATTGAGGCATGTTCAGTTCGGCGCAGACATTGTAATATTCATTGCTGAGGGTGATGCGAGAAATGCTCGGGTCATCGGTGTTGATGGTGACGTTAATTCCGCTCTCGAACATCTTCATAACCGGATGCGCTTCAAGTGACTCCACCACGCCAGATTGATAGTTGCTGGTAATACAAACTTCAAATGCAGTGCCGCGTTCTTTGGCAAGGGCGGTGATGTTTTCATCTTCAAGCACACGCACACCATGACCGATCCGTTCGGCGCCGAGGTCTTCTATGGCTTCCTTGATGTGTTCTGCGGGACCCCATTCACCGGCATGGATGGTCACATGCAAACCCGCCTGTTTGGCTTCCTTGAAAATACCATAAAAGGGTTGAGATGGAAATTCCGCTTCGTTGCCAGCCAGATCGAGCGCAACCAGACCGCTGTCTTTATGCTCTGCCGCGAGCCAGGCAACCTGTTCAGCGAGTTCAGCGCTTTCGTGCCTGTTGACCGAAGCGATCAACTTTACGATGATGTTATTTTTTTCTGCGGCTTCCTTCGAACTGGTCATAACCCAGTCAATTACATCATGGAGGGGGAAGCGTTCTGCACGACTCAAAGCCACTGGCGTGAAGCGCAATTCCAGGTACTTTACATTATCCTTTGCCGCGTCTTCAATGGCTTCACGCGTGATGCGATGGATCACATCCGGTGAGCGATAGAACATGCGCAGTGTATTGAATTTGGATAGAAAATTCTGGAAGGTGAACTTGTCTTCTTCCTGCACTTGCACGAGTGTGCTCAACCGCAACACGTCCGCAGGGATGGTCATGCCATGCTGACGTGCAATATCGAGCATGGTATCCAATCGCAATGAGCCTTCCAAATGTCGGTGTAATTCCACTTTTGGGAGGATGCGATACATGTTGAGCGAAGCGGTGACTCGTTCTGTCATACTTCTAAGGTTGGTTAGTGACGTCGCCTTTTCTTCTTCTTGTTGCTGGTTGGTTGTTCCGGTTGTGATTGTGCGGGTGCTTCTGAAGTTTCCACAGGGGTGATCTCCACAGGTCTTCGTTGAATGGAAAAAACGCGATTGATCACGAGCCCGCGAATATCATCCACCAGTTGCGAGAACATTTCAGAGGCTCTTGCTTTGTATTGTACCAGCGGGTCACGTTGTGCGTAAGCCTCCAGTCCTATCGAAACTCTTAAGGCTTCGATACGCGTGAGATATTCCACCCATAGTTCGGACGTGGCGCCCAACAACAACTGCCTGCGGACTTCGTTTAGTACATATCTGCCTATGGATTCGGTCAAAGCCTCGCGGTCAGACTCACCCAAGCTTGCCACTGATTCGTTGAGCCTTTCCTCCCCGAAGGCTCTCTTTGCCGCATCGCCAAAATCAGCAAGCCGTGCGGCGTTTGCCGAAAGACGGTTGTACTCACCGTGACCGATCGCAAAGACAAGAGCTTCCTCGGCTTCATCGAGGTGCGTTAATACATCCTCGGTCAATTGATCTGCTTCCATTCCATCCAACAATTGTGCGATCAGGAAGATATAGCTAAAGCGGTTGAAGGCTTGTTTCACCTGGCGGTGAGTTTTCTGGTCGAAAAAGGTACGCGCACCCTGAGACAGGGTAATGAGTAATTTAAGTTTGTTTGTGTCGCTCTGATCGGACGTTACCAGGTTCTCAATGTCGCGCGGAACCTGTCCGTTTTCGCCGACGAGCCATTCCTTGCGGCGTTCGAGTGCTTTGCCCGCGTTTTCCTGGATCATACTCGCCGCATCCTCCCAGCCTGAGACCTGGAACGTGTCGCCCAATGAATCGCCGATGCGGTTTTGCACGGTTGCGATCAAACGCGAGGCATATAAACCCGTCAACTGCGCGTCGACGAGATTTTGAATGGTCTCTTTGGCTTCGTAGATATCTTCATCAAACAGCCTTAATTGTTCGCCATTGAGCTTGATCTGCATACCGACGAGAGCATTGATCTCTTCCAGCATCTTTTGTGGACGCGGGGTTTCCTCCATATCGCGTAGACCGTCAAAATATCCATCGAGAATATCCACGCGGGATGCAAGCTGTTCTTCGTATGCTTCCTCTGTCCGTTGGATGATGTTTTCAATGGCGTTTAGGTGATGGGCGTTTTCCGCTTCAACTGCGCGGGTGATTAAATCCAAGACCGAAGATTGGAGGTTGTCAGAGTTGGATAATTCTTTTAGCAACAGAGACAAGCCAAAACTGGGGAAGAGGCGTTCTTCAGACATGAACGGAGGTTGCACATCTTCAAGCCATGCGATCAATTTCCAGGGACCCTCTTCGTCCTCCAATCCAACTTCCACGCGCTGTTTGATCTCCACTTCCAGCATTTCCTGAATGTCGTCGCTCAAATCTTCCTTGACGAAGATGCGGTCACGTTGACCGTAGATCTGCTCGCGCTGTTTGTTGAGCACATCGTCATATTCAAGCAAATGTTTGCGGATATCGAAGTTTGCGCCCTCGATACGGTGCTGTGATTGTTCGATGACGTTTCCGACGAGACGCACTTCGAGGGGCAGTGAATCGTCCACCTTAAGTCGTTCCATGAGACCACTGACCTGTGAACCACCTTGCAGGCGCATGAGGTCGTCTTCAAGCGATAGATAGAAACGGGATGAGCCGGGGTCGCCCTGACGTGCGGCGCGACCACGGAGCTGATTATCTATGCGGCGGGCTTCGTGACGTTCGGAGCCGACAACGTGCAAGCCGCCGAGTTCTTTGACTCTTTCCATATCATCAAAGTATTGCAGGAAGAGTTTGACCTCTCCTGCATAGATCCCATAATCTGACGGTGAGACGTTTTTCAAATGCTGGCGTCGTTCTTCGGGGGTCATATCGAACGGGTTTTCGTGTCCCGTTTTTCGCAGAACACGGTTGACCGCGGTAATAACTTCTTCAGCAAGCTCGCCGCCAAGTTTGATGTCAACACCACGACCAGCCATGTTAGTGGCGATGGTCACCGCACCGAAAGCGCCCGCGCCCGCGATGATCTGTGATTCTTCCGTGTGCTTGCGGGCGTTAAGCACCTCGTGAGAAACGCCGCCTTGTAGGATCAACTTTAGCCGGTCTAGATCGCGTTCATCAAGCCGCAAAATATCCAGGACAATGGACAGGTTGGATGGATCTTCCAAACTGATGGTTGTGATCCCAAATGGTTGGATAAATTTACGGAGCGTATCGGGCGAGATCTTTTCAACAGGTTCGTTGAATTGCGCCAACTCAGGGATCAAACGTCCATCCTCTTCACGATCATTTTCCCGCATCCAAACTTGCCGGACGAGGACGATTTGCAGTAACCGACGAATAATATCCGGCTTGAGGTGACGCGAGAGTAGTTCGGAAGAATCGACCGAGGTGGTGCCGATTAGCAATGGACGCCCGCGTACGTGTTCGCGCACGACTTCCAATACAATGGCACGCAGTTTGGCTTCTACTGTTTTGTAAATGACATCAGGGTAATCTTTGCGGCGATAGAAGAGGATGTTTTGTTCAGGGTCATCGCGCTTTGCGAAATAGTTATAGGCGTACCCCTCTTCATCTTTGGCTTTGATCTCAACCAATGGCGCATCCTTGCCAAACGCCTGATATTCCAGGTTGGGTGGAATGGCCGCAACTTCAAGATCATAGATTTTGCTGAATTCTTCCGCTTCCGTAAGGGCGGTACCGGTCATGCCCGAAAGTTTTTTATACATACGGAAATAGTTTTGCAAAGTGATCGTCGCATACGTGACATTCTCAGGCTCGATCTTCACGTTTTCTTTCGCTTCCACAGCTTGATGCAGACCGTCGCTCCATCTTCGACCGGGCATGAGACGCCCTGTGAAGTCGTCCACGATCACGACCTTGCCTCCCTGCACGAGATATTCCTTGTTGCGCTTGAAAAGGAACTGCGCGCGCAATGCTTGTTCAAGATGACCTCTCAAACGAGCCTGTTCGGGTGTTACGTCTTCGGGTCTTTCCGGGTCCATCAGCGGTTGACCCAGCATTTGTTCCACGCGCGCCAAGCCGATCTCTGTGATCGATACATTCTTATCTTTTTCGTTCACTTCGTAATCTTCGGGCTTAAGTTGTTTTACCACCTGCGCCATCTTGCCATACCATTCCAAATCGCCTGATGAGGGACCTGAAATAATAAGCGGCGTTCGCGCTTCATCAATGAGTACGTTATCGACCTCATCGATGATCGCGTAATGATGACCGCGTTGCACACGGTCACTCAATCGCATGGTCATATTGTCGCGCAGGTAATCGAAACCAAACTCTGCATTTGTCCCATAGGTGACATCTGCCGCGTACGCCTCGACACGATCTACCATGCGGAGATATTGCTGATCTTCATGCGGCGACTCACGTTCAAGATCAACGATGAATGCTTTCTTACCATTCTCGGTTGCCGCCGCCATTTGCAAAACACCAACGGTCAAACCAAGCATATCGAAGATGGGAGCCATCCAACGCGCATCGCGGCGTGCCAGATAATCATTGACCGTGACGAGATGAATGCCTTTGCCAAGCAACGCATTGAGATAGATCGGCATCGTGGCAACGAGTGTTTTGCCTTCGCCCGTCCGCATCTCAGCGATGGAGCCGCGGTGCAGAATGACGCCGCCGATCAACTGGATATCGAAGTGACGCAGACCGATTGCCCGTTTGGATACTTCGCGGACGACAGCAAACGCCTCGGGAAGGATCTCGTCCAACGCTTCCTGCTCAGCCTTGAACTGCTCCTGTTCAGTCAGCCCTTCCAAATCCCCAAGCGACTCTGCCACGCGTGCCCGGAACTCGTCCGTTTTGGCGCGCAACTCATCATCGCTCAGCGCTTCGAATTGGGGCTCCAGCGAATTGATCTCTATAACAACATCGCTTAATTGCTCAATGACTTTTTTGTTGGGGTCGCCCCCAAAGATTTTAACGAAATTTTTCAGCATTTTTACCTTTACGGGGAAAGATTATACTGCCTCTTCCGCGAATGTCTAAATTTGGTCTTAAATTTTGTGCAATATTATCATGCAAGTATTAGTAGAATGTAAGCAGGGAAAATAAAAATCACGGGCGATTGCTCGTGATTTTTTTGTTTAGCCTTGAGCGCTTTGGTAGGTGTGTTTTTCCTTACCATTCAGGTCTTGGTGATGGTGTATCGATATGTATCACTGAAGGCAATAGTTTGATTTCGGTCGTGTTTATTCTCATATCGTTTAACTGTACAAATAGATGCCATTTGTTTGGTGAACTTTGTGCGACGCGCGCGCATGAGCTCGGGTGGATAATTCGGTTTATCCTCCTCGATATTTCCGAGAAACTTGATGATCTTCTGGTTGTTCAATAATTCATTCATTCTCAATAATTAATCATCTTCTCCAAGATAGAAGCCCAAAGTTTTCCTTAATTTGGAAATCCCTCGATTTTGGATGACTTTGATATTGTTAACATCCTTGCCAATGATCTCGGCGGTTTCCTTGAGACTAAAGTCCTCTAAAAAGCGCAGGATGATCACATGTCGTTGATCCTCTGAAAGTTCCGAGTTCATGGCAGAGACAAGCGCTTCCATGAGAACCCTTTCCTCGATTTGTGACTGTGCCGAAGCAGGCTGAGTCTTATCCTGCATATTCATGGCGATTTCAAGCGGCGCAGTGTGTTTTTCATCGCGCGAGCGATCCACTACAAGGTGATAAGCCGTCTGGTATAGATAGGATCGCAGGTTTGTGCGTGGTCCCTTCCCTCCGGCAAATTGTTCGAGCAATTGTGCGAATACATCACCCACGATATTATCTGCTGTGATCGCATCATGGCATAATCTCAATGCGTATTTATAAATAGCGGGCGCAAATTCGTCGAAGATGGAGGTCAACGCATCTTCGTCAAGTTTTTGCGCGGCTTTGAGCAGTGCGATAGTATCTGTCATGGGATACCGCCCCCCTCTGCCCGCGTCATAGACAAGACGCTATTCATTGCGATTAGGTTACTTGATCTCATTGGCTTTAATATATCCAAGTATACTATTATAAACCAACCTGTCAGCGCTTGTTTCGGAGGATCGATCATTGCACCTCGATACGCCTATTTTAAATATCTTGTAAGAAATTGTTCATATATTGGCTGTAACAATTTATCTTCACCCCGGGTCTATCCAGTAAAGTTATTGATATAATTTTAGAGAGGAGACGAATTATGTTTGGATCAATTGAAGGCGCCGACCGTCGCAAGGAAGAAGAGAGGATTCGTGACGAGGGACAACTCCCCCCGGACAGGCGCTTACCTTTAAATTTCCCGTTCTGCATTATGGACCTGTGCCTCCTTTCAATCCCGCCGCATGGGATTTCCGTGTTTGGGGTGAGGTGGAGCAGGAAAAGACCTGGACATGGGATGAATTCAACAAGCTCCCGCGTGCAAAGATCCAAATGGATATCCACTGCGTGACGCGCTGGAGTAAATTTGATACGGTTTGGGAGGGCGTGTCTGTCAAAACGATGGTGGAAAATGGCTTATTCAAGATCAAGCCAAAAGCCACACATGTGATGCAACACGCTGAATATGGATTTACCGTCAACCTCCCGATTGAAGTTGTATTGCAGGATAACTTTTTGCTTGCCACGCATCTTAATGGTGAACCGATCACACCCGATCATGGATATCCATTGCGCGGCATGGTGGGATTCATTCCCAGCCAGAAAAACCTCGAAACACCCTACTTGTGGAAGGGCGCCAAGTGGATTCGGTCCCTTGAGTTCATGCCATATGATCGCCGCGGTTTTTGGGAACAGGCGGGGTATCACAATCGCGCTGATGTTTGGCGCGAGGAACGATTTGGTTAAGACAAGCGGACGGCACCAGTGCCGTCCGCTTGTTATTTATAGGTGTGCTGGATAAAATTTACGGTCGTTTGCCTAGTGTGACTGTGATATCCATCTGTTGACCGTCGCGCAAGATCGTTAATACAACCGTATCACCGGGGGATTTGTTCGTGGTGAGGAGCGCCAGTAGATCATCAAAGGTATGCACCGGTTTTCCGTCAAAGGCAGTGATAATATCACCGCCTGCATTCACACCGTCGATACTTGTGAGAGTGGTTCCAGCTTTGATGCCAGCCAGGTCGGCGGGACCGCCAGCGGTGACGCTGATGACATACGCTCCCGTATAGGTCTTCAAGCCAAGAGCCTCCATTTCAAACAAGCTCATGTTGCTGTCGGAAGAAATGCCTAGATATGGATACTCGTATTTTCCATCACTTATCAATACAGGGACAATGTGCTTTACAAGATTGATCGAAAGGGAAAAGCCGACGCCTGAGTTGATCGCATTTCCGGTGACTTGATTGATGTTATCAGTGCGAATGGACTGGTTGATGCCGACCACTTCACCGTTCATGTTGAACAGCGGACCACCTGAATTGCCCGGGTTGATCGCTGCGTCGGTTTGGATGATGTCGGCAGTGCTGAAGAAGCCTCCGCCAGATGCCTGGTGTGCGATTTGGGTACGTCCCAGCCCGGAGACTATACCTAGTGTCATGGTTCCACTCAGTCCAAAGGGATTGCCGATGGCAACAACCGATTGACCGACTTCTAGTATGCTCGAATCACCAATGGCTAAGGGATGGATTTCTTCGGCGGGCGCATCCACTTTAATGACAGCCACATCGGCATCTGTATCGAAGCCGATAACCGTTCCATGTGCTTTGAAGCCAGATGAGAAAGTGATCTCTATTGCGGTTGCGCCGTCTATAACATGCTGGTTGGTTACGATATGACCTTCGTTGTCGAACACAAAACCAGAACCTTGAGCAAGTCCCTGGGCAGTGGCAACTCTAATGGAGACAACCCCGGGAATGACCTGTTGATACAATGCCGCCAATGAACCTTCCTCAGGAGCAGCTTTGACTGGAACGGATAAGGCTGTAGGATTGGTTTGGGGTTGTGGAACAGGCTGCGGCGTGGAAAGAGGCGTGACTCCCGGCAGTTGGCAAGCCAACGCGGCGAGAGTCAAAATCAACAATGCTGGAAGGATCCGTTTCATGCGTACTCCTAAAATTTTATCTTCGAAGCTTCTTCAAGAAGTTCGAGTTGTTTGGGCGACAAATATTTGGGGATCTGTACTTTTAGTTTTACGAACAGGTCTCCTTTTTCTTTTGCGTTCTTGACGTGCGGCATGCCGCGCCCAGCGAGTCGAAAGACCTGCTCAGGTTGTGTGCCGGCGGGGATGTTCAATTTGATCTTTCCATCCAATGTTTCTACTTCTGCTTCGCCTCCCAGAATGGCGGTGAAAACGTTGACAGTTGCCGTGGTGTGCAGGTCGTTGCTGCGTCTTTCAAAGCGGCTGTCTTCGCTGACCTCAACAATTAAATACAGGTCAAGCCCGTTGGGACCTGCACCCGGCACACGCACTTTTGAACCCGTGCGAACACCGGCAGGGATGCGGACTTGTTTCTGCTTTCCATCGGTCTTAAGCAGGCGTGTTGTTCCTTTATATGCCTCATTGAGGCTGATTTGAAGTTCCTGTTGGTAACCTTGCGTCTGAGGTTGTGAACGCCCTGAAGGTCTTGCCCCGCCCATACCGAAGATGGTTTGGAAAAAATCAGAGAAGCCGCCTGCGCCGCCGAACATTTCATTGAGGTCATCCATGTTGACGCGTGTACCGCCGCCAGGGAAGCCGCCATACTGATCCCAGTTGAAGTTACCAGGGTCACCTCCGCCGCGTTTTTGCCAGCTTGAATAGTCGCTCCCCACGCGGTCATAATAGGCGCGCTTTTTTGCGTCGCTTAACACCTCATAGGCTTCGTTGATATCCTTGAAGCGTTCCTCAGCTTGTTTATTGTTCGGGTTATAGTCGGGATGATGTTGCTTTGCCAGTTTGCGATATGCCTTGCGGATCTCGTCTTCGCTGGCTTTGCGATCCACACCCAGAACTTTGTAATAATCTTTATAGTCCATAAGTTTAATTGTTACACCTCGTGAATTGCGAGTCAAGCACCCATGTGGTTGTCTAACACAACTCTAATTCGTTTGATGCAGACGAAGCCCCGCTTCTTTCTTAACCGGAACCTGATTCTGCTTAACTGAGCTTTTTGACCAGATAATATTCTCCCCGCTCAAACCCGCGTCCGAGATAATATCCCCGCGTGCCGACAGCCGAGATGACAGCCATTCGTTCATAACCATTTTCTTTTGCAATTCGTTCTGCCTCTTCCAACAGACGCGTTCCCAAGCCCGGCATGTTGCGCCGCGCCTTGTTTTTCTGCGCCTACCGCCAGCGACTGTCCGTAAACATGCACTTCACGAATCAACGCCGCACTATTTAGGTCCGCCATGTCTGTTTGTGGGGAATCCTTTCCGGGCAATGACAAACGTACAAATCCCGCCAGCTTGTCATCCGGCGTGACATACGAAATGAAATGTTCCTCCGCCGCGCCTGCTTGATAAACCATATCATCCAACCTCAAGGCTTCGGCGCTGACCGATTTACCGCGCACTTCACGACAGCGTACACATTCACAATGTGTCCCACGCCGCTTCATCTCGTTCTGCACATCCTGCCGCAAACTCGTACGGCGATTCCCCTCCACCACATTCGTGGACGGAATGTCACGGATCACGCGGTTCACGCGGCAATAACGCGGGATGGTCGGCTTGATGTCTGCGATCAGGTCGATCAGCTCCTGCGTGGTATACGGTTTGAATTCGCCGCGTTGCCAGTATTCATAAAGCTCGGCGTTTGCCAGTAGTTGATTGGGATAAATTTTGATTTCATCGGGACAGAAATCGTTCCATAATTTCGCGAAATCTTCGCGGTCCGATTCAGGTGTTGCGCCATGAAGATTGGGCATCCAATGCAATACGATCTTGAATCCCGCCGCTCGCAATAATGCAACAGCATTACGCGTGGACTCGACATCATGTCCGCGTTTGTTCATTTCAAGGATGCGGTCATCCAGACTCTGCGCGCCCATCTGTACTTTGGTCACACCGAGATGACGCAGCCATTTGACTTCATCAGGATTGATCTCGTCGGGTCGCGTCTCGATCACAAGTCCCACATTGCGATGATGAGTTGTTTCGTTATAGGAATGTGACTGATTGAGCTCATCCTGCCCTATTGTCATCTCTTCCGATGGAATGTCAGTAATATCGTTCATCGCATCAAAACAGCGTTTGACGAACCACTCCTGATAATCCCGTTTGTAAGATGACCATGTGCCACCCAAGTATTAACAACTCGATCTTGTCCGTGGGATGTCCCAATGCTTTCAATTGCGTGATGCGAGACATCACCTGCGCGTACGGATCGAATTGATGCTCCACCGCGCGCATCGCACCGGGTTCATCGGGCAAATAGGATTTGGGCATCCGAACGTCAGTGGGGCAAAAGATACATTTGCCAGGGCAGGGATACGGCTTCGTCAGAACCGTGACCGTCGTCACGCCGGAGAGAGTCCGCATCGGTTTCATGCGGATGCGTTCCAGCAGGCGCGGATCCTCTTCCATCTCTTCTGCCGCGACCATTTCATTATAGATTGACACCAGCATGGACTTGTTGAGATACCCGCTTCCATCTGCAAGCGGGTGACTGCGTAAAGTCTTTGTCACATCACGCCCGCGACGAATTTCATCCAGCACAGTGCGTGCCAGATCTTTCTTGTCGGGGGTGAGGAGATGCGTTTCTCTCCATCGTTCTCGTTTTTCTGTTTGCATAATAAATAATTCAAATCGGTGGTTTCGATACGCCGCTTCGCACCTACTCAACCAACGGACTTGTCTTGAACTCGCTCTTCAACTCTGCGACATCCTTGTGTGTGAACATCTCTGTGTGCAGACCGCACTCGATTTTGCCGCGTCCCTGCCAGCGACCGGCGCGTTCGTCATCGTTGATTCCAATCGCAACCGTGCAAGGTGCACAACCGACACTGCGATACCCTTTCTCAAACAATGGATGTGACGGCAAATTGTTTTCTTCCGTGTATTGCTTTATATCTGCCTTTGTCCAATTCAGCAGCGGATTGATCTTTAGTAATCCATCTTCTTGCAATTCAAGGATCTTCGCCTTCGCCCTCACCGATGTCTGGTCGCGGCGGATGCCGCTGATCCACGCCAGCATATCCTTCAAAGCCTTTTGCATCGGCTGGACTTTATGGATATAACAACACAAGTTCGGGTCTTCAAGCGGAAGTTTGCGCGCGTTCCGCCTTGCATACACATCCCAGCGAGTATCGCGATACAAGTCCAATACATTCAAATGCCATTCCGATGCAAGTTGCTCGCGGAAGATCGCCGTCTCCCAAAAGTGATAGCCTGTATCAATGAAGAAGATCAAGAGGTTACGATTGATCTGTGACACCATATGCAACAGCGGCACACTCTGTGTTTGAAACGATGAACTCATTGCCACTTCGGGCCAAAACGTATCCATTGCCCACTTGATAATTTCCTGCGGTGTCTTCGTCTCAAATTCATCTGAAAGGCTCTCAACCTCTAAAGGGGTAAGCATGGCGGGATTATACCCGTTATAATCCCGCCATGGATTCAAGCACCGCCGCGCGACTGATCGAACTCAACCGGGATTTTTACAACCGCTTCGGCAACTCGTTCTCGGCAACGCGCCATCGGATTCAACCCGGAGTCCGACGCGTGCTTGAAATGTTGAAAGGGGATGAGAACATATTGGATTTGGGATGCGGCAACGGCGAGCTTGCGCGCGTATTGGCGAAGCGCGGTCATCGCGGCTCGTATCTTGGCGTGGACTTTAGCCTGCCCCTGCTCCAAGATGCCGAATCTCCCCTTGTAGGGACTTCGCAGCCCGAAGGTTTTTCTGCCACCTTCCTCCAAATTGATCTTACACAGTTATCAGTAAACAGTATTCGGTCATCAGTTACCGATCACTGGTCACTGATAACTGCCTTTGCTGTCTTGCATCACATCCCATCTCAGGAGTTGCGATTAAATATTTTGAAAACTATCCATCAACTTCTCAAGCCGGATGGACTCTTTCTGCACTCTAACTGGCAGTTCTTGAATAGCGAAAAGCTTAAAGCGAGAATCCAGCCGTGGAATGTCGCGGCAGTTTCAGAGTCCGAAGTGGACGCGGGGGATTATCTGCTCGATTGGCGAAGTGGGGGAGAAGGTTTACGTTACGTCCATCACTTTAGTGAAATCCGAATTGAAGGATTTGGCGGATGCCGCCGGTTTTCGAATTATCGAAACTTTTTACTCGGATGGTGAAGGTGGAAATTTGGGGTTGTATCAGGTTTGGAAAAGTATCTTCTAGATGCTGACTGCTATCGCATTCCGCCCTTTGTGTTTTGCAATGTACATTGCCTGATCTGCTCGGGCAATTAGGGTTTCCAGTTGGACGGTATTGTTATCCCTCCCGGCAACCCCAATGCTGACCGTTATATTCAACTCCTGGTTCGATACTTCAAAAGGTTTGTTTGCAATGGATTTGCGCAGACGTTCAGCCACTATTTTCGCGGTACTAATATCGGTTTCCGGCAGGAAAATGATCAACTCTTCACCACCATATCGTCCTATCAAGTCAACTTCACGAACCGATTTGACGGAACGGCTGGCAAATTCCTGCAATACCTGATCCCCCGTTTGATGTCCATGCGCGTCATTGACCTGTTTGAAGTGGTCAAGGTCTAGCATCATGCAACAGAAGGAACGATTCATGCGAATTGATCTTGAGAATTCTATTCTTCCCAGCTCAAAAAGTCCGCGGCGGTTATGCAGGCTTGTAAGCGGGTCGGTCAATGCGAGACTTTGTATTTCTTGAAAGAGATATGCGTTTTGTATATTGATCCCGATCTGGTTTGCAAAGATGGACATAATTGGCAGATCGGATTGGGTTACAGTTTCACCCCATAGCCACAGAATGCCAAGTAGATTTTCTTCGACGATCAAAGGTAATCTGAAAATTTCCGGTGGAAGTGTGATACCTGTGTCTTGCAGGGATACATTGATCTGTCCGCTGAATTTATAGGGAATTAAGATTTGAAACTCATTATTTGCGTCGGATATTGTCATTGGCTGTGTGAGATGCTTTGATTCTATTCTCGAATATAGATCCTCCACCGAAAATGTATAATCTTGCAGTGGAAAACTGATTGCTTCATCCAAGTTTTTTAGGGTTTTAGGAGATATGGATGTGTAATTCATCCTAAAAACCTTTTTCTCACGATCAAAGATCGAGATCACTGAGGTAATGTTGATCTTTATTTAACTCATCTCCAAGGGTTTGGACTACATCGTCAACATAATGTTTCTTTTCGATCTCGCTTGTAATTTGCGCCAACCCGTATGTCAATTCATTGGAATGGGCTAGTTGTTCAAGCCACGCTCTTTCAGCTTCCTTTGATTTTAGTTGTTCAATGGCTGTGGCAATCTGACCGGCGAGTGTTCCCAGCAGGAATTCGTCGTCTTTGGTATATGCGTTCGCTTTTGCACTTTCTGTGTTGATCACGCCGAGAATATGATCTTTGGCCTTGATTGGCACGCATAATTCGGAAACAGTTTTTGAGTCAATATTAAGGTAATTGTCCGCATCTTTTATGTTCCCCAGGATGATTGGGATTCCAGTCTGGGCGACCTTGCCACTGACTCCTCTGCCAAGGCGAACCTCGTTGGGGATGGTTTGGACCGCGGAAGTAAATCGATATGATCGATGGGGGGAAAGGGTACCTTTCTTATCATCCATCAACAGGATGCCGAAATTGTCAGAGAACAGGTTTTTGCCGATCACTTTGGTGGTGCGCTCAATCAGTTGATCGATGGTTTCTGCTTCGGTGGTGATCGTCGCTACTTCATGTAATACGGTCAATTGCTTTACCTGTAGCTGGGTATTCTCGAATAGTTGCAATTTGGTCAATACCAACGCAATTTGCTGTGCCATGTTTTTAGCGCGGTCTATTTCCTGTGGGTCGAATTCACGTTTTTTATCGTAGCCCAAAGTGAATGATGCTATTTTCTTTCCCTGAATAATGAGCGGTATTCCCAGTATTGAGTAGCTTGGGAATATGGATGCAATTCTAGAATTAATAAGGGGTGATGATTTTAGATCTTCAATAATGAGTGGGTGTTCTGCTTCCATTACTATAGCGGACAGGGTTCGCTCTCCAGGTTCAAAAGTTAATTTTGGATATGTCTCCCTCATTGAGCCATAAGCAATCGTCGGGGTGGTGACCTGGTCATCCTCTTCCCAAAAGGCAAAGAAACAATCGTCTGCCTTAAAAAGCTTTCCAATTCTTTCCACGAGGATGGTGAGAGCAGAGTTTAGATTATGAGCTTCCAAAACGACTTTTGTGATTTCATTGAGCGTTTCGAGTAATTCAATATGGTTTCTCCGTTCATCTTCAAGTTCTTTTAATTTACGGAGAGTTTCACCGCGTTCGTGCAGAAGCGTTGCCATACGCCCTACGATGACTGCGGTGGATAATAGTATGATGTTGCCAGTGATATACCCGGCGCCAGTAAGCAGTGTTCCCGATGAGTGGTCGAATGCCAGTAATGAACCGATATCAGCAAGAATGGAGATGAATGTGATTAAAATACCGCCGCTTATGCCAAAATACCAGCTTCCAACGACGATCGGGAATATAGCAAGTGCCGTCAGTTGCAATCCGTAGTCATCGTGGAAATATGTAAATGTACCAACATATAAACCAAACGTGAGTATCACGATGGCATAACGGTGCATTTTAGATGAACGAGTAGGAGCAGACTGAAGGGACATGTTGTTTCCCTTTATTTTAGTTGCCTATTGACAATTGAAGATTACAATTCGCAGACAGCCTGATGATGGCTTTTAATCACCCTGCAACTATTTGAAAATCAATCGTTCAAGATGTTATTTGGGTTCATGATGTATTGCCACCAATTGTTATGAATTCCATTTTTTCGACCGGCTGTTTTGGGAAAATGTTTCATCCACCATTTGTGATGCTCGCGGATATCACCATTGCCCCATTCGTTTGAATTGACCATGCGAGTTGTACCCTTAAAATTTGGAAAATTCAATAGCCAATCGTCCGCTTCACTTAAAACAAAGCTTGGATTATTCCAATCATAATCCCGTTCGCTGTTCGGAGCGAAGTGAACATTGCCTAGTGCAGCTTGTCCCGAGTGCGTTTTTTCATGCCGGATGAAGCGTTTCCATAAGTTATCGTCGTCGGATAAATTCTCGAATGTCTTTTCCATAATGGATTCGGCGCGGTGTCCCATATTCTCAAGCATTTCGCCGACACCGCGTTCGTAGGAAAAGCCCATGATAACGAATCGTCTTTGTGATGCTTCGGTGTTCTTCAATGGCGGGGCATTGCACCAAAAAGCGCCGGGTCCGCCCATGATGGATTCATAAAATCCCGCGTGTGGGAAGTTGAATATCCAGACCTCATCTATTTCCTGATTTGCCACGCGTTTCAAAATGTCGAAACGTTCAATGATCGCATGGTAGTCAGCTTCCTGTGGCATATAGGGACGGGACACCCCCCTGACCACATTGAGGAATGTTTGTGGGTCATATTTGTAGCCGTCCACTTTTGCGGGGAAGTCATTTACGTCCAGTCGTTGAATGATCTTGTAACGAACAAGTCCGCCACTGACTTGCAGGATGTCGGACATGAATCCCTTTGCCAGTTCTTCGACCTTGTTCCATTTCATATACTCTGAAAGCTTTTTACCAGACGTCGTATCTACAACAGGGTCGTAGACGATGACAAGGGTCTTAAGAATTGTAACCAGTGGGGGCTCGGTCGAATTGTCAGGAACAATTTCCGGCTGGACCCGAAGCGGAGATGCTGTCTTTCGTTGGAAAGGGGAAAGGAATTTCATTGTGAAAGGATGAAATATAAATCAACCTGAAATGTCAATTGATGAGATCAGGGCAGATTTGTTGCGAAATAAACCTGATTGCCTATTGCAATATATAGCACATAGTTTGGGCTGACCGTCATTGCCCCAATGGGACCATTTTGAAATGGGCTGTTTTTGCCCGAAAAACCGGTCACCTGGCTTTGTAGTTCAAGCGAACGCGGTGTCAGTCGGAAGATGCTTCTGTTTTCGGAATCGAGCAAAAGCACAACCGAGTTGGGTGGACTGGTAAGCAACATTTGTGTGAAGTTTGCCTGGGCAAAGACATCGATATTTTTATGCGCGGGGAAATTATCCACGTGTGGAGCGGGGTCTACACACCGTGTTGGGGATTCGGAAAGGCGGCTGAACGTGCATGTGGAAAGATGACCATCGGAATGGAGCAGATATAAATCATCGCCGCTGATGCCGAGGTCAATGGCATTCTCGATGTTGGGAATTTGATTACTAAAATAGAAGTAGGGTGTATCTACAAAGGCGCCGTCTTTGCCAACGAAGACCCATACTGCGTGCGCCTTGGCATCTAATACGTATAAATTGCCATTGTCCAATACAAAGGAAGTGATGCGTCCCCAATTTGTGTTGGGCAGGGCGGGAAGCGGGAAGGCTTGCGGGACCTGCCCCGGGGCGCAATATAAGAGGTTGCCGTTCGTATCTATGCCGAGAACCGTTGCGCCGACTGCATTGATCTTTGGCAGTGCAAGGATATCCACTAGCGTGCCGACTTGATATCCTGAATATGTTCCGGGCTGGCAATTAAAGGCGTTGTCCAATTGGAGGCTTCGACCTGTAAAAGATGCATGCAGGATGTTACCGCGGTCGGCATCAAGCATATACAGGTCGGATTCGCTGGCTGCCATGCGGCTGATCTGTGCTGAACCGCCCAGTCCACCGGTGAAGGCTGGGACAAATTCCAGGCGCACAATGCCCATGAGTGTATCGAGTTTTGCCTGCGCGTCTTTTCGCAATGACTTTGCTTCGTCCGTATCGCGATAATTCAGGGCTTGATCCAAGAGGCTAATGACATTGTTCAACTCATCGTATTGCCGCGTAGGGTCTGTTTCGCTGTTTGCCTGTGCGCTCTCGATTGCGGCATTTTGATAGAGTTCATGGTATCTCTCGTTCAATCCATACTTATCGTAGACCACCCAGGAAGTGACGGCGACCAGCACGGGGATGATGATAGCTATAAAGACCATGACATAGTTGGGGATTGCAAGCGGCTGTGTGGAATTTGCATTGGGAACGAGACGCGGGACGAAACGCCTCATGAAATCACCCAGACGTTCGTTCACGCGTCGCCCGGTCTGGATTCCACCAACCATCACTTTTGCCATCTGACGCGTCGCTTCTGCGTGTGCGGTCGGGCTTATCCGCTTTCTCGGCGGCAGAGACGGGTTCGGGTTCCTCAGTCTCGGTCTCGTTTTCAGGTTCCTCATCTGGCGTTTCTTCTATAACGGGTATAGCGGGGTGATCTTTGGAGCAATCGTATTGGCGCTTGGAATTGACGGAGGAAAACTGCGCGGCGCCGTCATGGATGGTGACGAAGCCGGTGTCTCTTCTTTTTTTGCAGGAGGGAATATCTCTTCCGGTTTGCGGCGGGATGGCATAAGCAGAAGGCTGGATCACATGCGCGGCGAAATCTGCCATTGCATCGAGTTCCTCTTCTGAGATGGAAGGTGTATTTTGCTCGGGTTCAGGCTCTTCGTTTTGAACAGCGTGAGGCAACGTGGAAATAATATCTGTGAGGATTCTTCGTCTTGCGGTTCAAAGGATTTCAGGTTCGACCACTTCATCTATAACGGGAGCAATTATCGGCTGAGAAGGAAGCGAGGCTTTTACATCCGGGCGTAATACAGTGATGATGCCATGTCCGCTCTGTACCTGGATCAGCGCCGCGTTCAAATCCCCTTTTGTAAAAGTCAACTTGCGATAACTTGCATCCAGCGTCGCGGGCGGACGTTCGCCCAACAAGTCGGCTTCCCAATCTGTGGGAAACTTCGCACATAATACAAGCAGGTCGTTGGAATGGATTTCAACTTGTGAAAGATAGGTCTGGATGCTTTGGCTGGAGCCAAGCCCCTTGCCCGAAAGCGCAGGATCGTGGATGTGACGTGATTGCCCCTCGCTTACCCAAACGGTATGTGTAGGTCCGCTAAGCAATAATGTGCATTGGTTCTCACGCATAACCGCAAGCACAAGCACACCCAAGGCATATTGCCCGCGTCCTGTTGTGGATAGATTACGCTCCAGTAATGCGCTATTGATGTTTTCCGCCGATTTTCGCATGGCAGAGGTCAGCGAACCGTGAGAGCTATAAAAGACATCTGCCGCGTTTCTGGTTACTTGTGCAACCTCCTCTGCTGAGAATGCAGCGTTACCGGAAAGCAAGAGATATATGACCAGGTTATCCTTGTCACGCCCGCGCGCGGCTTTGCGCGGCGGTGTAACAGCCAACAAACCGGGCAGGCCTGCCAGTTCCTGTCCGTTGATTCTATGAATGGGGAGGATGTTCAGATCAAATGTGGTCACGGCGTAAGATTATCGGAAAGATGTCTATCATTATACTGGTAAAATTTGTATGAGGCGTAGGGGCACAGCGGATGGATTTCAGACCATGCTCTGTAATTGTTCCGCTGTGCCCCTACAATTATGATAAAAATGGATTTCAAACTACACAAAGACTTTTCTGAAATTGATATTTCCACATGGAATGCGTTGGTTGAACAAAGTATTACAGATACTCCCTTCTCACGCTACGAATATCTTAGCGAGTGGTGGAAGACGCTTGGCGGCGGCGAATGGAAGAATGCCGAACTGGTTTTGGTCTCTGCAAGTGAAAACGATCAACTCATCGGCATCGCGCCATTATTCATCGCCGAATATGATAACCAGCAGGCGCTCCTGCTTATTGGCAGTATCGAAATATCAGACTATCTGGATTTGATCGTACGCGAACAGGATTTGCCGCGCTTCTTATCTGGATTGATCGACTTTCTCGCATCTTCACTACCCGATACCTCGATCAAACTCAGGGCAGCTGGTGCGCCCTCGATTGGTATAACATCCCCGATAGCTCTCCCACCCTCGCCGCCCTCAAAGCGGACTCTGAACGACGCGGCTGGAACTATCACGAAGAAATCTATCGTCCCACTCCGCGTATTGCACTGAACGGTGACTTTGACGAATACCTCTCACGCGTCGACAAGAAACAACGTCATGAGATCAAACGCAAAATGCGCCGCGCCGCGGAGAGCGGACGCGTCCGCTTTACGGTTGTGGATAAAAATGCCGACATCGAACCCGAACTGGAAACTTTCTTTCACCTCATGATCCAGGACCCCGGCAAAGCCGAATTTCTGCATGAGGTGATGCGTGACCAGATGTCCAAGTCCATTCGTATCGCGCACGAGCAGGGCTATCTCTGGCTCGCCTTCCTTGAAGTAGACGGCGTCAAAGCCGCAGCTTCGCTCAACTTCGATTATAAGAATAAATTTTGGGGATATAACTCCGGCGTCAGCCGCGAGCACATGGAACTTTCTCCCGGCTGGGTATTAATGGGTCATGTTATTCAATGGTGTTGTGAAAACGGACGCACCGAGTTTGACTTCATGCGCGGTGACGAAGATTACAAGTATCGTTTTGGAGGGGTGAATAGTTATGTGATGAGGGCGAAAATAACCAAGCCGTGATTTGTCCGACTAGGCGATCATTGCGATGAGAACAATTAAGATGGTGATCAGTGCTGTAATAATGAGCGGCAGGATCGCGTTCCACAAAGCTTTGCCCCATCCCACTTCGAGTTCGTATTTCATCACGAACATTTCATAAAAAACTACAAAAATAACAGATAAAAACAAGTATCGCTGAAATGCCTGCACAGTTGTAGTGAGACGAGCTACCAGGGTAATGATCAATACCGCTGGCGATGTAATATAGCATTGGACGTAAAACATTTTTTGTAACGCGGATTTTCGGATGGGACGGTTATTGCTCAACTCGATCCACGTGACGTAGATCAATAACGGTAATGAGGCAACAACAGCTCCCAGAAGGATCTTGCTTTCCAGGAATACTGCCAAAATGCCGCCCTGTTGAAGTTCTTTTTCCGTAAGAAGTGTATACGTCAACGGCAGGACAGCGACAAGTATCCAGAAGAAAATGGGGGAGAGAAATTCATCAAAACGATCGTCAGGTTTTTTCTCCCATTCATCATTTACATATTGTATGGATTTGGCCGGCGCAAAGATGACGTGAAACAAGGTCTTCGGCAGAAGCATGATCCATGCCATGATCTCGAAGATGACATCTTCTAACGCTTGCAATATTTTGAATTGTGCCATGAGATTCCTCCGCTGGTTGATTTGAGAATTCAATTATAAAGCCGTTTCAAAAGGAAAAACTTTAAAGCTTTTTCAATTGAATACCCAACGAGTGCAAATCCTAAAATGGTGAAAGGCAATTGCCAGACAAAATAATCAAGGTTGATATGTACATAAGCATGGGCTTTGAAAACAATGAACCAGGAAAGGGGGCTTGATATCGAATACCACGTTGTAATTAAGAGAGCGGTTGATTTTGTCTCTTTTAGGCGGTCAAATTTTTCTTGATGATAAAAAACAAGATGACACTAAAAACTACAAAAACTATAAAAAGAGATAAGTAACTAATACCGTTTGCATAAACGCCGCCTGTGAAATTACCGTTCGGTGCATAGGCTGGTCCAGCCAGGTAATATCTTATGACCGGCCATGTTTTGGAGTTTAGCGCATAAGCATAACCGTCTGAAAAATTACCGATGTTTCCTGTAGCCCGGCGCCCGAGGGCGTTTAAGATATATTGATATGCTGTAGGAATACCCCCGAGTTCATGGCTGATTTGGAGAATAAGAATCCCCAGCCCGGTGATGACTGCGGTTGATGCAATAATGAGAGCGCTGAAAAACCTTTGAAGGAATGCCCTCAATTGCCATTTGTCTTGAATGGCGTAATACACAAATGGAATCGTAAGCGATACAAGGGTTGTGGTAATAAATTCGAAACCTGTGAAGAGGATCTTTATTAATGTCACTGCAAATAAGGTTGCCCCTATTAATCCGGGTTTATATTGACCTTTGCGACTGAACCTCTCGTTTATCGCCAGGGATGCAACAAAAGGCAGGTATAGCGACCATAATTGCCAATACATGTTTCCTCCAAGGAGAGCGAGCCAGGGGGAAAAAGTAATCGAAGTCAACGACAACAGGAAAGCTAAAAATCCAAACTTGAACTCGATCCATGCCAGAAACAATGCCAGGATGATACCTGAGAACAAGGCTGTGCTTAGGCGAAAAATCCTTAAAGTTTATGCCTGGCGGAAAGTTGGTAAATTTATCAACAATGCTGTAGACGACACCCTCCAGGGCTGTTGTTGAATTATAGGTCCAGTAGGATTTGAAATTAAGCCCGCGGTTGTAGGCATTATATTGATGTTTAATGGAGCCGGACGATATGTCGTATATGGGTACGTCCCCGATAAGAGGGAGACCGCTCGCAGAAAAAATCCCATCCTGGTGTGATTGGACAAGTCTCCCTACAACGAATATCTCAAAAATATCACTCCAATATCTATAAAATCCGCCTTCTATCATTCCCCACCGGTTGTTATAAAAACTTGATGTGATGATCGCAGTTGATAAGATAACCAGTAAAAAACGACTCTGGAAATTGACAGGTTTCATATTATGTTCGTTGGAAGAAAAAGAGATGGAATCATCCGCCTCCAGCAATTCCACCTTCTGTCAACTTGCGCAGATCGCTCAACGCAGATTTCGATCTCTTCTACCTTTACAGGTCTATCTTCATCGCGGTGTTTCAATGCGCCAGCTTTTGCCTTTTCCATCGCCAACTCTTTGATCGATGCGTTTGATGCTAAAGCTTCCTTCACGAGAGCGGAGCCTTGTGCATATCCGATCACGGGGTTGAGCGCGGTCACGATGATGGCGTTCTTCGAGAGCCAGCCTTCCGCTTTTTCGCGGTTGGCGGTCACGCCTTTTACGGCGCGCTCGGTGAATGCGTTCACTGCGCCGATCATCACTTGCATCATCTCGAACAGGTTGTGCGCGATGATGGGCATCATCACGTTCAATTCCAATTGCCCCGCCTGCGCCGCCATCGCCACCGTTGTGTCGCATCCGATCACATGGAACATTGCCATATTGAGCATCTCTGCCAAAACGGGATTCACTTTGCCGGGCATGATCGAAGATCCAGGTTGAACGGCGGGCAAATGAATTTCGTCGAGACCGGTTGAAGGTCCAGACGAAAGGAGGCGGAAGTCGTTGGCGATGCGGATGAATGTCAATGCGAGGGTCCGCAACGAGGCGGAGAAGTCCGCCGCATCCGCCTGAGATTGCATCGACTCAAATAGATTATCGGACTCGTACAATTCCAGCCCGGTGATCTCAAATAACTTCTTCACCATGCGCGCATGATACTCAGGATGTGCGTTCAAACCGGACCCGACAGCTGTGCCGCCGATGCCAAGCCTTCTCAACCCGTAAGCCGACCGGCGGACGCGCTCCGCATCGCGTTCAACCGCTTTGGCATACGCGCCAAACTCCTGACCGAGCCGCACGGGTACGGCGTCCTGCAAATGCGTGCGACCTGATTTCACAACATCATCAAACTCTTTTGCTTTGGCTTCGAATGCTAATTGTAAATTCTTCAGCGAAGTCAACAACTCATCCACGCGCCACAACGCACCGAGACGAATGGACGTGGGAATTACATCGTTCGTAGATTGCGCCATGTTGACATGGTCGTTTGGGATGCACATAATACTTGCCGATTTCGCCGCCCAAAATTTGCGTAGCGCGATTGGCAATGACCTCATTCGCGTTCATGTTGTGACTTGTCCCTGCGCCTGCCTGGAAGGGATCAACAACAAATTGCGAATCCAGTTTGCCATCCATCACTTCTTCCGCGGCTTGGGCAATGGCATCTGAAAGTTGTTTCGCAGTGAAGCGCTTGCCGTCCACTTCGCGGTCGTTGAACAAGCCCAACTCAAAGTTGACAAGCGCCGCGGCGCGCTTGACCGCCGCAATCGACCAGATAAATGCCCGCCACGGACGCAGCCCGCTGATGGGGAAGTTGTCTACTGCACGTTGGGTCTGTACGCCATACAATGCCGAAGCCGGGACATTCAACTCTCCCAGCGAATCTTTTTCCTTGCGAAAATCGTTTTGGGTCATCATTCCTCCATCAGATAGTGATTGATTATTTCCTATTTTACACCTTCGCCGCCGGTTGTCTGTGTCCGTTTGTGTTTTGTTTTTGCCATTACAATTGGGTCTATATACAGGAAAAAAATTGGAACAACTTCTTCAACTCTTCTGGATATTCATAAAAGTTAACCTGCTCAGCACATCGGGACCGGCTTCTGTTGGGTTGCTCTATCATGAGGTGGTTGGCAAACTCGTGACGGAGAGCCAATTTGTGCAAGCAGTGGGCTTGTCCTCCGTTTTGCCGGGCAGTGACGCGCTCCAACTTGCGATGTACGTCGGTTATGCGGTCGCGGGGATTCCCGGTGGATTTGTTGCATTGTTCGCATCCATTTTGCCGCCGACCATCATCATCATCGGTGTCACAATGATTTTGCATCGCATTCGGCGCGAGGCATGGATCAGTAATTTTGTGGAGGGGCTTGCTCCTGCGATTACTGTCCTCATGTTGTTCACGGCATGGAAGATATTTCAAAAGGGCGGCGCTACCGGCTGGGAAGGCTGGGCAATCGGTTTGATTAGTCTTGTCGCCATGTTCAGCCAGAAAGTGCCTGAACGAATCGTGATCCTCGTCGCAGGTTTGATCGGGATATTTTTTCTTTCATGAATCAACCAAAGCTTACTGTTTGGTCGAAACTACTTTGGATGTTCCTCAAGGTGAATATTTTGTCGCCTTCGGGACCCGCCTCGATTGGGTTGTTATATAAGGAAGCAGTTGGCAAGATCATGACGGAGGCGCAATTTGTCGAAGCTGTTGGTTTTTCCAATGTTCTCCCGGGGAGTGAGGCGTTGAAACTGGCCATGTTTGTTGGATTTGCCGCAGGCGGCGTCCCGGGTGTGTTCACTGCATTGCTTGGAGCGATCCTTCCCCCCACAATTTTGATGTTGATTGTTGCCTCTGCCCTCGAACAGTTTCAACATGAAAACTGGCTCAACGGCTTTGTTGCGGGAATGAGTTCCGGCGGTGGCGGCTTTGATCGTGGTGGTGTCATGGGATTTATTTCGTGTGAGCACACGAAACAAGATTGATCGGCGCGCCGTGGTGATCGCAGTGTTGAGTGCGATTGCCTTTTGGTTTGAACTTCCCTCGCCCGCGGTTTTGCTGGGGGCGGGAATACTGGGTGTTATTCTGTACAGCAAATGGAGTTTTTGATGACAAAGGAATTATTGGTTACAACAAACGGTTTCACGGGAACCTGGCCCGCCATTGAGTATGGCGCGTGGCTTGCCGGATCCATGCAGATGAAGATCACGCTTCTCGGTGTGACCGAAGGCATGAATCCTGCAGCGATAGACGACCACCATCCTTTGGAGGATATCTTCGAACGCGCTGTCAGCTTGTTCAAGGAAAAGGAAGTCGCGTACAGCCTCGAGGTCCAGAATGGAGACGCGGAGGAGGTTATTTCCCAAAAAGCAAATCACGGCAAGTATATTACTTTGGTCGGCCCGCTTGGACGTCCGAATTTTAAACGTTGGCTGACGGGGCGCTCCATTCGTTCGTTGATGGAACAAATACGAGGACCGATCCTTTATGTGCCATATACTCACTTACCATTGAAAAAGCTGTTGATCAGTGTGGGCGGGCTGGGGTATGAAGTGACGGCGGAAAACCTTGCCTTTCAGGTGGCGTTGGCAAGCCATGCAGAGGTAACCATTCTGCATGTGATTCCCCCTGCCGATCTGGATTATCCCAGTACGCGAGAAGTAAGCCTGCAGTTAGATGACCTTATTAATACAGATACATTATCGGGGCGTAGTTTGAAAAAAGCATTGAATGTGGCACAGCAAATGGGGTTGAATGCCCGTGCGACGGCGCGTCGCGGGAACATTGTAGAGGAGATTCTTGCCGAGATCAACGATGGAGATTACGATCTGGTTTGCATGGGTTCATCCTACAGCACCAGTGCGTTACGTCAATACTATACGCCGAATGTTACGGCAGAGATTGCAGAGACGGTACACTGCCCTGTGCTGACGGTGCGTTATAAGCCCAAATCAGGATAGCCCCGGCGTATATTTCTTTTCCCATTCAGCGATAGCGGCACGGATGGCGGCTTTGACTTCTTCACTGGGGACATCTTCTATCCCTTCATATTTATCGACACCAATATACACAAGAACTCCACCCGATAGCGATTCCATCATAGTTACTCCTTGTGATGCGAGCGGAGTGTTTGCGATGCGTAATTGCAAAATTGCGTTGATTTGTCCCACCATGCTGGTGGGGGCAGTTTCGGGTTTGTCGTCCTTTTTCTTGGATGGAATGGACGCGGTGGGTTTATCCTGAGGAGGATACAAAGGATGAGGCAGAGGATGCTGGTTGAACAGGAGCAGGAGGCGGGGCGGCAGACGGCGAGCTGATCGAATTCAGACGGGATTCAAAGGCTGAATTTGATGCCGGTTGCTGAGGTGTTGCTTGTGATGACTTTCCCTCCACCCAGGGGCGAAGGAGATTTAATATTTCGATAAGTCGTTTCCGTTGATTGGGTAATAATGAAGGCGCGTCCACACGTATGCCGTCGAGATCAAGGGTTAGCACACCGTTTTCATTTTTGACTCGCAATAGACCCGGGTCATCTACTTTGATTGTTTCAGGCAGAGGGAGAGGTTGATTCTTCTTTTCCTCCTGCTCCTCTGCAATGCGCCTTTTGCGCCCCTGATTGCGTCCTTCAAAAATGCCGAAGGCATAAACAAAGATGATGGCAGCAAGCCAGCCAATGATCGACCAATTAATTTCCATAGATTACCTTGCCGGTTGACATTTTGGACAAATGTGTGTGCCGCGTTGTCCGACAACAAGACGTTAAATCTTTGTGCCGCACACCGGACACGGTTCTCCTTCACGGTCATAGACTCGAAAATAATTCTGGAATTCGCCGCCGCGATAGACCCAATCAATGGATGCACCGTTGCGACGGATGCCTTCCAGTAAGACTTTGCGAATCGCTTCATACAACGCCTTAGCCTGTTTCATTTTTAACTGAGTCAGACGCGGCGAGGGGATACAATTTTGCAATGTGCAGGGATTCGTCCGTGTAAATGTTGCCAAGCCCGGCTAGGAAGGTTTGGTCAAGCAATAGAGGTTTGAGCTGGCGATGTTTACTGTGCAGAGCATCGTAAAGCCATTGCGGAGTAAAGTCTTTGCTTAAGGGTTCAGGTCCCAGTTTGCCAAGTACTTCGTCGGGATTTGCCGTCAGCCATACGCGTCCAAATTTGCGTGTGTCGTTGAATACCAATGATTTGTTACCGGATAATTTCAATATCAGGCGGTCATGTTTTTCTGGCTGAGTCGTACTATTTTTGATGAGCAAATCCCCGCTCATGCGGAGGTGTATCAAAAGACTGAAATCAGAAAGACGAAGGATGAAGTATTTTGCCCGGCGGGTTACTTCCTTGATCTTTTGTCCTTTGATCTGCTCTTTGAATTTTTTCGGCGAAGGAACAGCAAGCGTGCGCGACCAACGCAGGTCGGCATCCTTGATCGTTCTACCGACTAGGTCTGGTTCCAGTTTACGTGCGATGGTTTCTACTTCAGGGAGTTCGGGCATGATGGTTAGCTTTCAGCTATTAGTGGTTAGCCTTTAGCGCTCATGGCTAACTGCTAACCGCTAGTAGCTATTCGTTGAACATCTCTCCAACGCTGCGCCCTTCGTGCGCGCGGCGGATGACTTCTCCCAGCAGGGGAGCGACGGAAAGTATTGTGATGTGTCCTTCAAGTGCTTTCAGTTTTTCATCTGGGATGGCAACCGTATCTGTTGTAACGATCTGTTTGATGGGTAAAGATGCGAGCCTGTCTGCGGCATCGCGCGAAAAGATGGGGTGGATAAATGCGAGATATATATCACCCGCACCATATTGTTTCACCACTTTCACCGCCTGTGCGACGGAACTGCCGGTATCCACTTCATCATCCACGATGATCACATCGCGGTCTTTTACATCACCAATAAGGGATAGTGCTTCGGCTTTGGCATCGTTCCCTGTGCGGCGTTTTTCAACGAATGCAATGGGAATATCCATGTCAAGCGCGTAATTGCGTCCCTTTTTAGCAAAGCCCAAGTCTGTAGCGACAACGACAGGACTTTTCATTGAAGGAAGGATATTCTTCTTGATATGGTTGCTGATCATATGGGAAGCAGTCAACACATCGCCGGGGATGGAGAAAAATCCCTGCACCTGCCCGGCGTGCGGGTCGAACGTCATATAACGGTCAGCGCCCGCGATCTCGATCATATCCGCCACCAGGCGAGCGGTAATCGGCACGCGCGGCTGGTCTTTCTTATCCGAACGTCCATACGCGAGATAAGGGACAACTGCCGTAATACGCGCGGCAGAATCCAGGCGAACGGTTTGGATCATGATCAATAATTCCATCAGGTTGTGATGTACTGGTGACGATGTGGATTGGATGACGTATACGTCCTGCCCGCGGGCGCTATCCTCCAAACGTATGAAAATGTTTTCGTTGGGGAACTGGATCACTTCCCGAGGACTAAGCTCTTGTTTAAGGTAATCAGCGATCTTCTGTGCCAGGTCGGGCGAACCTGTGCCTGCATAGAGTTTAATGTCACCGTACATTTTTATCTCGTTACTTACGTGGTGCATCTTTCTTCTCCTTACTTTCCATTCAACAGATATTTTACAGCTTCATACGGTGAGAGATTACGGTTATAGACTTTCTCTATGGTTTCGTCATACTTCTTCTTCTGGACTCCTTCAAAAAAATGATCCATCAACGCGTTCTGTAAGAGCGCTTCCATCTCGGACCTCAATCTGGCGCGGTCTCGAGCTGCCCAATCTCCGCTTTGGCGGAGGTGCGCCTCATGTTTTGTTATGGCTTCGGCTAATTCCACGATCCCGGTCCCATCTGTTGAGATGGTTTTAACGATGGGCGGAATCCAAATGGCTATATCATTATCAGCCGCCTGAACAGTCATCGTCTGCCCGTGGTGGCGAAAAATGTGCTTCGTTGGATGGGCAAGCTCGAGCGTGGAGCGAAGCGCACGTTCCGTATTTTCCACGCCGGGACGATCTGCTTTGTTCACGACAAGTATGTCCGCAATTTCCAAAATTCCAGCTTTGATGGCTTGGATCTCGTCACCAAGTCCGGGCGCTTCAACAACAATGGTCGTGTGCGCGAGACGGGCGATATCTACTTCGCTTTGTCCCGCGCCGACCGTTTCAATAATGATGATCTCATATCCCGCGGCGTCGAATACTTGTACGAGCGCGGCAGTGGTTTGTGCAAGTCCGCCCACCGAGCCGCGCGAAGCCATCGAGCGGATGAAGACACCCTCATCGCCCGAAAGATCACGCATACGGACGCGGTCGCCCAATACCGCGCCTCCCGTGAATGGGCTGGATGGATCAACAGCGATAATAGCGACTTTTTTGTTTTGTTGTTTTCGGTAGTACAGTGTAAGTTGATTGACGAGCGATGACTTGCCCGTTCCCGGTGCGCCTGTAACGCCAATGAGATGCGCCTTGCCGGTGTGCGGAAAAAGTTCGGCAAGCGCGACTCTCCCCTCAGGTGAATTATTTTCCACCTGGGTTAGTAGACGAGATAATGAAAGGCGGTTGCCATGGAGAATGGAATTGGTTGCCGTCATTGTTCCTTAATAACAATTACGCATTACGAATAACCCGTAATGCGTAAACTTTACTTGACTGCCTCGCGGACATCCTTGATGATGTCCTCCGTGGATGCCCCGGGACCGTAGATGCCCGTGATGCCCATCTCCTTGAGGCGAGGCATGTCTTCATCTGGAATGATGCCTCCGATGAAAACGCAGACACCCTCCTGCCCGTTGGCTTTGAGTAATTCGAGAATACGTGGGGCAAGCGCCATGTGAGCGCCGGAGAGAATCGATAACCCGACCACATCCACGTCTTCCTGTAGCGCGGCTTCAGCGATCATTTCAGGGGTTTGGCGCAAGCCGGTGTAAATCACTTCCATGCCGGCATCGCGCAGAGCGCGCGCAACGACTTTTGCGCCGCGGTCATGCCCGTCGAGCCCCGGTTTGGCAACCAGCACACGGATCTTTTTTTCTGTCACGGTTCCTCCAAGAATAACTTCATATGTGATTATACTATGTTGGTTGAGTTGCCCAAACAAGATGTAAACAGTGTTATTAATCGCAACGACTCTGAAATTTCCATGACTCTTTGGCGGGATAAGCCATGTGTAAAATATGCTATACTTCGCACATGCAATCACGTGCAGACTGGTCTCAATGGGCTGAATTATTGCGTCGCTTCAAACTGGATGGACTTGCTTCGTGGTTATTAGAAGCGGGTTCTCCATTAACCTTGTTGGGAGCACAGGCTCTTTATATTGGTCAACCCTTCGTAGGTGGAAAACAAATCGAATCTATTGCACATATGCTTGAAGAAGATGAAGAAACGCAAGCCTTTGCTCGTTATTTACGCGGGGAGGTTGTCTAATGCTTGCTTTAGGTATATTAATCCTTGCCGTGCTTCTGCTACTGGCGCTTACATTTATGCGGCGCAAGTCGCCGGCTGTACTTCGTTCGATAGCAGCATATGAACGCCTCAACCGTGCCGTAGGTCTCGCAGTGGAAAATGGAACGCGCCTGCATATTTCATTGGGGCGGGGCAGTCTTTTTACGTCGCGCGGTGGTTCAGCATTGGCAGGGCTTGCCATGTTGCGCAGGCTTGCCGAGCGGACCTCCGTCAGCGACAGTCCGCCTATTGTCACATCGGGAGATGCTTCGCTTGCCATTCTTTCACAGGATACATTACAGTCCGGCTACCATGCGGCGGGTGCGGAGGAACAATACCGCACCACCACTGGACGTGTGACTGGTCTCACGCCTTTTTCCTACGCGGCCGGGACAATTCCCACCATACACGATGAGGGCGTCTCTGCGAATGTGGTGATCGGCGATCTTGGTACGGAGTCTGCGTTATTAGCCGAAGCCGCCGACCGTGAAAATGCCGACCTCATCGCGGCGAGCGATAATCTCTCTGCGCAATCCATTTTGTATGCGTCGGCACAAGACCCGTTGATCGGTGAGGAGTTGTTCGCGGCAGGTGCGTATGTGGGTGCCAGTGCCGCGCACGAAGCGAGTCTACAAGTGCAGGATATTCTGCGCTGGCTGGTCATCCTTGCGATCCTTGGAGGGGCGGCTTTGAAACTATTAGGGGTCAACTTCTAATGCGAGTTTTTACTGCGGCGTTAGCCATTGCCTCCGGTGTAATCGTCCTTTTGGGATATTTCATCCCATTGGAAGTATTGAATCAGATTAAGATTGATACTCACCGATTGGGCAATTGTTATTGCGGGTATGGCTGTGTTGGTCGGTATTCTTAACCTGGTTGCAGTACAAATGGAAAAGATACGCACCGCACAGAAGAACAGCATATATGGAATCCTCCTGGTTTTCTCACTTGTCATTACATTCTTTTTCGGTCTGTTCGTTGGTCCTCAAGATCAATACATGCGTCTTGCCATGGATGCTGTCATCGTGCCGGTGGAAGCCGCATTGATGGCGATCCTTGCGATCACATTGGTTTATGCGAGTATTCGTCTATTTCGCCGCCGCGCCGATCTGATGACTGTGATCTTTTTGATAACCGCCATATGTATTCCTGGTTGCAATTGTGCCGACGCCAATTGGTCCACTAATCCGGGCGGGCAATTTGTCGAGAATGATATTATTGATACTACGGGATGTTCTCACGCGGAGGCGCACGCGGACTTTTGATCGGCGTGGCATTGGGGACAATACTCACCGGTCTTCGTGTGCTGTTTGGTATTGATCGTCCGTATGGGGATAAGTAAATATGGCAGATATTCGTTGCCCAAACTGCGGTAAAGATAATCCCGACTTTTTGGATGTCTGTCAGTTTTGTCAGACGTCATTGAAATCTGAGTCTGGGTTTAATATCGGCGATAGTCCTACAAAGAAGGACACGGGTGAACTGGAAGGGATCCTTCCTGCATGGCTTCAAGATGTGCGTCAGCAGGGCAGGGATTCAGCTGCGGAAGATGCCATAGAAGCCGCGACCAGTTCCCCGGTCGAAAAAGAAGCGCCGCTCGACCTTTTGGCTGGACTTGCGAATCAATCTGAGTCAGATAATGAAGAAGTCCCAGATTGGTTGGCTGATTTAAATCCGGTCAGTGCAAAAGAATCACCCAAGTCGTCTGTTGATGAAAATAGTTCCCCCTCAGATTTCTTTGCTCAGTTTGAACAGGGTAAATCGCAGCCCACCTCTTCTGCGGGTAAATCTGTTCAGGAAGAAACCCCATCACGGATGGAGAACGAAGTACCAGCACCAGAACAAAAAGATGAACTAAGCGACTGGCTTTCCCAAACGTCACAACAGTCGGATGAGCCTTTTCGTTTTGATGCAGAGACAGCGCAGAGCGAAGAAAGTTGGAAACCGCCTGAGCAGACGCCTGAGGAATCAAAGGAACCGGAGGATTTGAGCTGGCTTCATAATTTGGAAGCTTCTGCAAAACCATCTGAAGAGTTTACGCCTCAGGCAGATACGGGTTTGACGCCTGATTTTGATCCACAAGCCTCTGGTCAGCCTTCTGACTCGCAGGACGACATGGATTGGCTCAAGAATTTGGGTGGCGTGCCTTCGCCTGCATTTGATGAGTCTCCAGCCTCACAGCCTGCTTCATCAGAGGATGATTTGGGTTGGCTGAATAAATTGGGAGGTGAGCCCGGGACTTCAGCTCATGAAGAACCCTCCACCGTAGCTCCCAAGTCATCACAAGAGGATTTAGACTGGCTCAAGAATTTGGGCGGCGAAACTACATCTGCATTTGATAAGTCTCCAGCCTCACAGCCTGCTTCATCAGAGGATGATTTGGGTTGGCTGAATAAATTGGGAGGTGATCCCGGGACTTCAGCTCATGAAGAACCCCCCACCGTAGCTCCCTCGTCATCACAAGAGGATTTAGACTGGCTCAAGAATTTGGGCGGTGAAACTACACCTGCATTTGATAAGTCTCCAGCCTCACGGCCCGCTTCATCAGATGATGATATGGGTTGGCTGGATAAATTGGGAGGCGAGCCCGGGACTTCAGCTCATGAAGAACCCCCCACCGTAGCTCCCGAGTCATCACAAGAGGATTTAGACTGGCTCAAGAATTTGGGTGGTGAAACTACACCTGCACTCGAAGAGCCTGCTTCTACTGAACCTGCCTCTTCAGAGAATGACTTAAGCTGGTTGGATAATCTTGGCGGTATATCAGCTCCGGCTTTTAATGAACCTGTATCTGCACAGCCTTCATCTTCTTCGCAGGATGATCTCGATTGGCTTAAGAATTTGGGCGGTGAAACTACACCTGCATTTGAAGAGCCTGCTTCAGAGCAACCCGTATTGCCGCAAAATGATATGGGAGGGCAACAAAACGATCCTGTAGATGCCTCACCCATATTTCCATTCTCATCGCGTGATACAGGACCTCTTGCAGATATAAAGGACGACGTTACCCCCGACTGGCTCACAAGCGCGACAGAAGAGCCGTCCATGCCGCCTCCAGGTGCGGTTTCCATGGATTGGTTCAGAGACTCAGGATGGACAATCGCTTCCTTCTACGCCTGAACCTGCTTCTCCTCAAGCGGGTGTTTCCTCCTCTGGTGACGTAAACTCATCCATTTCCAACCAGGATGTGGATTCCATGTTTGCTGTCGAGATGCCCGATTGGCTTTCGCAAAAGCCTGATGAAACGAGCGAAGCTTCTTCAGATATTCCCACATCATCCAACCTGGGCAGCGATTCACTTTCTCCCGTTGATTTGCCTTCGTGGGTGCAAGCCATGCGTCCGGTGGAAGCCGCTATCGGAGAAGCATCAGCCGGAGCCGCTGATCAGGTGACCGAAAAGGAAGGTCCGCTTGCTGGCTTTCGCGGGCTAATCCCCTCGGCGCCCATTGGTTCATCGCGCAGGCCCAAGGCGATCTCGTTGAAATTACAGCCAACGGATGAACAGCAGGCAAACGCGGTATTACTGGAACAGATTATCGCGGATGAAACGGCCGGACATCCTTTGAAGGCATCATCGGTTGTTACATCCCAACGGGTTCTTCGATGGATATTAACAGGACTATTCCTGCTTGTGCTTGGTTTGGTGATTGGTTCGGGGTCGCAGATCATGCCAGTTGTTGCTCCTCCCAATGTCCGCGAATTATCCGATGTTGTTGCGACGATTCCTGATGGCGCACCCGTACTTGTTGTGATTGATTATGAACCATCCTTGGTTGGTGAGTTGGAAGCCGCAAGCGGTCCCTTATTGGATCAAATGGCATTATCACGTCACTCACAGTTTATATTCCTTTCCACTTCTCCCAATAGTTCCGCTTTGGTGGAACGTTTGATGGCTAATACAGGTATCAATAACCCTACACCTGCCGGACTTGGATATCAATCTGGTTTGCAATATTTCAATATCGGATTCCTGCCCGGTGGCTCAGCCGGAGTCCTTGAGTTTGTTGAATATCCAGTAAAAGCAATGCCTTTAATAAAAGACCAAAATATAGAAAGGTTCTCTGAATTTGCCGCAGTGGTTATATTGACAGATCATGCTGAATCCAGCCGCGTATGGATCGAACAGTTGGAACAGGCAAAACAAAAAGATTTAACCCTGGCGGGGCAGAAGTTATTCGTTGTTTCGAGCGCACAGTCGGGTCCTCTTCTTCAGCCTTATGTTTCATCGGGTCAGATAAATGCCATGATTAACGGGCTTTCGGATGCGGCGCGGTATGAATACATTAATAACTCACGTCCTGGAATTGCCCGCACGTATTGGGATGCGTTTGGAGTTGGTTTGACGATGGCGGTTATATTGATTGTTGCCGGTAGTTTGTGGAGTTTGGTGGCAGGAATTCGCGCACGCCGCGCAGAAGCGGAACAGGGATAAAGCGTCATGTCCATCGAAGTGATCTCTGGAATTATTGGCTTCATCCTGACGTTGATGATCTTTAGTTATTTAATCGGCGATAATCCGTTATTCCGTATCGCCATATATTTGTTTATCGGTGTTTCGTCTGGTTATGCGGCTGTCATAATTTGGTATTACGTGTTGGTTCCAAGATTTAGTCCATTGATGGATGATCCCACCCAGCTTCTCCTGCTCATCCCTCTGATTTTGTGCTTTTCAATACTTGCGAAACTTACACCTCGCATTTCATGGATCGGAAGTTTTGCAATGGCTGTTCTTGTAGGCGTGGGAGCGGCAACGGCTATCGGTGGGGCGCTGTTGGGGACGTTGATCCCACAAGCGCAAGCTTCGATGGACGCTTTGGATCTCGGTACAACAGGTGGTGGTGCGGCTGCATTGTATAAACTGGCTGATGGAGCGGTTATGCTGGCTGGCACAGTCTTCACGCTTGCCTACTTCCATTTCAGCGCCAAACGTGCACCAGACGGTTCGGCAAAGCGAAATGCCATTCTTGAAATACTGGCATGGGTTGGGCGCATATTTATTGCCGTTACTTTTGGCGTGTTATTTGCCGGAGTCTATATGACGGCTTTGACTGCCATGATCGAGCGGTTGAGCTCTTTGATTAATATCGTGAAGGGACTTTTAGGTCTATAACGTATGCCTGTATCTCTAGCACAAAACGAATCGATTCTTGCGATTGAAGTTGGCGCGTCAACCACCCGTGCAGTGTTGTTCGATGTGGTCGAAGGTCAGTATCGCTTCGTCGCGTCTGGGCAGGCTCCCACCACCGCAGAATCACCGTTCAAGGATATTGGCATCGGTGTGCGTGAGGCGATCAACGGCTTGCAGAATATCACTGGCAGTAAAATCCTGGGGCAGGATAACAACCTGATCGCGCCCACCCAGGCTGATGGTTCCGGCGTTGACTCAGTTGTTGCCACCATCTCTGCCGGACCTGCGGTAAAGACCGTGATCGTTGGTTTGCTGACGGATGTTTCATTGCAGAGCGCGCGTCGTTTGGCTGAGTCAACGTATGCCCGTATTGTGGATACGCTCGACTTAACTGATCACCGCAAACCTGATCAGCAATTGGACAGCATTGTTCGTTCCCGACCGGATCTGGTGATTCTGACCGGCGGTACGGACGGTGGTGCGTCCCGTTCGATCTTGAAAATGCTGGAAGCTGTTGGACTAGCTTGTTATCTGATGCCGATGGAAAAGCGTCCCATGGTGTTGTATGCAGGCAACCAAAAACTTGCAAATGATGTTCAAGAATTATTAGGTGGTCATGCAGGTCAATTGCAGATCAGCCCTAATGTTCGACCTTCTCTTGAAACTGAAGACCTTGCTCCTGCAAGCAGTGAGCTGGCTTCACTTGTTGTAAAACTTCGTCAGCGTCAACTCAAAGGCGTGGATGAATTGAATATGTGGACGGGTGGAAATATTCTGCCGACGGCGTATGCACAGGGACGCATGGTCCGCTTTCTCAGCCGCATGTATGAGTCCACACGAGGGTTGTTGAGCGTGAACGTCGGCGCTTCAGCGATCTCAGTGGCGGCGGGTTTTAGTGGTGAACTTTCTCTGGGAACGTATCCACAATTTGGGTTAGGCGAAAATCTTGCTGGTCTGTTGCAGCATACCGATCTGAGTGAAATCATGCGCTGGCTCCCACTGGATATTTCATCCAATACCTTGCGCG
This sequence comes from uncultured Chloroflexia bacterium, assembly GCA_963730175.1. GTDB lineage: Bacteria > Chloroflexota > Anaerolineae > Anaerolineales > Villigracilaceae > Defluviilinea. Next base: position 79,282 of record CAVSRF010000026.1, read on the forward strand.
AGTATTTATTTCAGAAATCTCTATATCCTAATTCGATCCCTGCGACTATCGATGAACAAGCCATTTCCCAGGCGGTCGCGCGTCAGGCATTGTATCTGGCGATACGTACCGCCCGCAAGGACTTTCCAGCTTTATCCCGCTCACAGTCTGATATCTTGCCTCCGCTTGACCTAATCCTTGCAGGTGGCGGCGCGGTGGGTGACTCAACCTCGCTTGGGCAAAGTCTGTTGTTATTATTGGATGCCATTCAGCCTGTGGGTATTATGCCGATTCTCATCGACCAGAATAATTTACTTCCATTACTTGGTGTTGCCGCGGTGCGTAATCAATACTTGCCTGTGCAGGTAATTGACTCGGGCGCGTTTATTGGGCTGGGTACGATTGTCTCTGTAAATGCTTCGGCGAATTATGGCGAACAGGTTTTACGGGCGAAGTTGACCTATGAGGATGGCACGGATGCACGCTTGGATGTGAAGTTTGGCGGCTTGGAAATCCTTCCGTTGCCGAGCGGGAAGACGGCACGTCTCAGCTTGCAACCGCTTTCTCGGGCAGATGCAGGACTGGGTCCGGGAAGAAGCGGGGTTGTCCCTGTGACGGGTGGCGCGATGGGAGTCATCATCGACGCACGCGGGCGCCCACTTCAACTTCCGTCCGATCCGGTTCGGAGGCGTGAATTGATCAAGAAGTGGTATTACACGGTGGGAGGATAAATGTTAGCGCCTATCCTTCATATATTACCTTTGACAACGATCGTGCGTGAACGCACTCTGCCTGTGGCGGGGACGGTGAACGCGCATATGAACCAGCGCGTGAATCCAACTGATGTGATCGCCGAGGCAAATTTTGCGCGCGAACATGTATGGTTCGATGTGGCGCGGACTTTTGGCGTTTCGGCGAATGCCGCAGATAAGATGATTAAAGTGAAGCAAGGCGACCGGCTATCACAAGGTTCTCTCGTTGCAGAAGCAAGCGGCATCATTCCGCGTTCGATCAAGGCACAACGACCGGGACGTGTGATGGTGGCTGGAGGCGGGCAGGTCTTGATGGAAGTAGGCGATACCCGCATTGAGTTGCGTGCAGGGATGCCGGGCACGGTGATACAGGTTCTGAACGAACGCGGCGTGGTGATTCGTACGACCGGGTCGTTGATACAAGGCATATGGGGTAACGGACGTATTGATAACGGTGTGATGACCAGCTTGATTGAAAAGCCTGATGAAGTGTTGAATTCTGATCGACTGGACGTAAGCCTGCGTGGTTCGATCATCCTTGGCGGGCATGTGCGGGACCTTGAGACTTTGCGTGCCGCCGCGGAAACACCGGTACGCGGCTTGATTATTTCGAGCATGGTTTCATCGTTACTGCAACCTGCCATGCAGGCACGCTTTCCAATTATTGTGTTGGACGGTTTCGGCGCGATGCCGATGAATTCTTCCGCATTTAAATTATTGACGACCAATAATAAACGTGAAGTGACGGTGAATGCTGAGCACTTTGATAGATATGGGGGGAATCGCCCTGAGGTAATCGTCCCACTGCCGGTTTCATCCGAACCGGATGAGCCGAATGCTTATGAGATGTTTGCCGTAGGCCAGCAGGTTCGTATGCGTCGTTCCCCTCATGCAGGTATGATCGGCGCGATCTCGGGACTTCCATCTGGACATAGTTTGTTGCCCAGCGGTTTACGCGCCCTCGCGGCAGAGGTAAAGCTTGAAAATGGAGACGATGTGCTCGTGCCTTTGGTAAATCTTGAAGTTGTGGGATAATAGTTTTTGTATTGCTACTCTGAGTGTAAGTAGTTCAGAGTAACACATATCGCTTAGGAGAGTGGAACCATGACAATGAACGATTTCGACAGCCTTGATGAATTTGATGATGCCAACCCCCCTGAGGAATCCAATAACCGTACATTCCTGATCGTAGCTGGAATTTTGGGTGTCGTTGTTTTGGCTGCCTTTCTTTGCTTGGTTGGCTATTTCATTTTCAATCGCACTAATTCCAGTCAGGCGAGTGAAGTGACCGCACAGGCGCAACTTACCGAACAATCCGTAATCATTCAACAAGGATTGACCCAGAACGCTCAGAGTCAGGCTGAAACTCAGACAGCGGCTGTGACATCCACGGTTCCTCCCACAAATACGCCTGTCATCTCTGAAGCGACAGCAACTCTCACTGAGACGCCGAATCCTGCTACTGCCACTGTCGGCGCGGCATTCACGCAAATTGCCGTCTCTACACAGACGATTATTCCCACTTCCACTGCGTTGCCCAAGACCGGCTTCGCGGACGATGTTGGATTGCCGGGTATGTTCGCTCTGGCGCTTGCGCTTGTGATCGTGATCTTCCTTGTGAGAAGGTTGAGAGCGGTTCCGACGAGATAAGATTTTGTTTTGAAATAAATAGACCCTAAAGGATAAAAACCTTCAGGGTCTATTTTTGCTCATATGTATGCTTTTACACTACGCTCTTTGCTACTTGCTCGCCGTATCCCAGCAATGCCTTGACCATTTCCTGTGTCCGTCCTTCTGCATACATGCGCAGGACAGGTTCTGTCCCTGAAGGGCGAATGAGCAGCCACGAATCATCGGACATGATGTATTTGACGCCATCGCGTTGACTGACCTCGTCCACTTTTTGATCGCCGATCTCTTTCGGCGCTTGCTTGGTAAGGAACTTGGTCATCTCTGCCTTGGCAACGGGACGACTCAGTCGCAGGTCTGTGCGTTCATAAAAGGCAGGACCAACATCTGCAAGTAAATCCTCCACCAAGCCTTGAAGAGTCTTTCCTGATTCCGCGATCAATTCCACGAGTAATAATCCCATGATGGGACCGTCGCCTTCAGGAATATGTCCCTTGAACGAGATGCCGCCTGATTCTTCGCCGCCGATCAACACATCCTCTTGCATCATATAATCGGCGATGTGGTTGAATCCAACCGGCGTTTCGTGGATGGTCAACCCATATCGTTTTGCCAGGCGGTCGATCATACGCGTAGTGGAAACGGTACGAACAACCGCGCCTGTCCAGCCGCGCTTTTCAACAAGATACTTCAACGACAAAGCCATGATCTTGTGTGGGTCAACGAATGCCCCGCGTTCGTCCATTGCACCAATGCGGTCTGCGTCGCCATCGGTCACAATACCGAAATCACCGATCCCTGAACTGACGGCAGAAGCCAACGCGCCAAGATATTTGGCGATGGGTTCGGGATGAACACTTCCGAAGCCGGGATTCATTTCACCGCGGATCTCTGCGATCTCACAACCCGAGCCTTGTAAAAACGATTTGATAACGCCGCGCCCCGAACCATACATCGCATCGACTACGAAGCGTTGAGGGTTGTCCGAGATGATGTCCGAATTGATCAGCGTTCGCAAGTGATCAAAGTACGCGGGTAGCGGGTTGAACTTTTGTATCAAGCCTTCTTCGCGCGCCTTTTTATAATCCATTAGGTTGGGTCCGCGCGCCTGCTCTTCGTTGTCGTTGATATACACTTCCACGCGGCGGCATTGTTCCGGTAAAGCCGAACCTCCAAAAGCACCCTTGAGTTTGACTCCGTTATAGCGCGGCGCATTGTGAGAAGCTGTGATCATCACACCTGCAATCGCATTTTGATTTTTGACTGCGTACGAGATCGTGGGAGTTGGGGCGTCTGCTTGTGCCAACAGAACGGTAAATCCGTTTGCCGCCAGGACGCGCGCGACCTCGCCTGCATATCTATCGGATAGGAAACGCGTATCGAACCCCACCACGATCTTTTTTGGATCGGGTGTCTGCTCGCCATTCCCAGACATATTCCACTGCTCCGAAGCGACCGCGTCCGCGATAGCCTGCGCGACCATGCGTAAATTTCCGAATGTAAATGAATTTGAGATGACGGCTCTCCAGCCATCGGTTCCAAAGTGAATAGGCATGAAAGTTCCTTTACGGAGGGAGCTTATTTTGGACAGCTTGCTGTCCGGCTCCAAATTTGTTGTTTATGGTGTAGATGTAACAGGTGATGTTGGCGATGGTTGCCAGTCTGCGACGGGTGTTGCTGTGACCAACACGCCCTGGATCATCCAGCCTTCCACGCGTACTTCATTGACGATGGCAAAGACATGTACCCAGGTTATGTTGCTTACACTTTGCAGGTCATTTGGGATGATGGTCACTGTGGCGCCATTGCCGAGAGTAGCCAATACCTTCCCACCTGGTTTTTCACGTATAAAGGCGCCGCCTCCCTCCGATGCTTTGATAAGTGCAATGATCGGGGTGGGTTCGGCAGTAATGGTTGATGTAGGTGTATCAGAAGGGGGGAGGGTCACTTCCAATGTGGGGTGTGGAGTTTGCGATGGAGTAGCTGTTGGGACTCCAATGAATGCCTTAGTGGATTCGGGATTGGATGACGGTGAAGGTGTAATGCCGAGGCTGGGAGCCAGAGCCAGCGTAGATGTGGCTTGGGATGTAAGCACAGGCTTCGGCGTTGCAAGACCCGCCTGCACTTTTATCCATTGATTGAAGCCGGTTAATAAAGTCACAGCAGTGATGATGACGATAAACGTGAGTCCGGTAAACGCGAATCCGCCAAATGAAGTGGGATAGAAACGCAGAAAGAAAAGTGTGATGATGCCGAAGAAACTTGCCCACGCGAGATGGACGAAGAACACATATAAACCTTGGGGCCATATTTCAGCGACGCCACTTCCCAAGCCGAAGCCCGCCGCACAAAGCGGAAGGAAGAGTTCGTAGGCAACCAGCGCGCTTGGAAGATAGGGGCGACTTTCCGAACGAACGAATGAAATTGTGAGGAGGATTGCACCAATGGTCAATACGGAAATATCGGGCCACCATAAACGGCTGTGAATGAACGCTTCATTGAAAGTTAAAGGCTGAAAGGTGCGCGATGCAAAACCGGCAAGTATCCCGCTCATGAATATGAGTAATGAAGCAACGAATAGGGCAGTAATAGTTTGAAGGAAGAGCCTCCCTGCGCCTGCAACAACAGCAAGCGACAAACCAATCCAGGGAGTTAACAGGGGAGCGACAAGAATACCAAAGAGTAGCAATGACTGTGAATTGAAGAAATATCCCAGCCCCAATATGGCGCCTGCGACCAACGCGAAGACAAAGAGTTCATAGGATGGGAATGCGCGCCGCGCGAGATGTGCAAACAGTGCCGCGCGCTCCTCTTTGTCTGTGGGAAAGTAGGCGCGGCGCAATGCGCGCCGTCTGCGTGCGCGGGCAGAGACAAATTCAGGTGTCTGGTCTGGTTCGGGTTGTGATGTAGGTTCGGAATAATTCATTCAACGCATCTCTGCGGGATTTCATCTATTAGCGAATTCAATTATACAGGATATATGGGATGCTGGCGTGCGCTTTGACTTGAGAAATTGTTTCCGCTTCACTACTACAGAGAGGCCTGCATGGTGATTCCAAGGTCGCTTGACTTAACTTGAAGATTATGGCGCTGTTGATTTCTATTAGGGTAAAAGTCAACGGAAACTAACTGGCAACTGAATTTTTGGCTGATTTTCCTGACCTT
>CAVSRF010000027.1:0-28514 GCA_963730175.1 uncultured Chloroflexia bacterium
TGATCCACGATGCCGCGTCCGCCTTTGCCGAGCACGCCTCGCCATGCACGTCATCCACCATTAAAGGATGTCATATTTCTCCGCGACCTCATACAGGGCAGGCAGGGGGGCGATGTCGCCGTCCATGCTGAAGACGCCGTCAGTGACGATCAAGGCTCGGCGGAAGTTTGAAGCGTGCTCTTTGATCGCGTCCTCCAACGCGCCCGCGTCGTTATGTTCATAGGGAATGATCTTCGCACCAGAGAGTCGGCTTCCGTCAATGATCGAAGCGTGATTCAGGCGATCAGAGAAGATCACATCCTCTTTGCCAACGAGTGCAGGGATGGTTCCGAGGTTGGCGGTGAAGCCCGATTGAAACGTGATGACATCCTCCCGCCTTTGAATTTGGCAAGACGTTGTTCAAGTTGAACGTGCAGATCGGTTGTGCCAACGATCGTCCGCACCACGGCAGGACCGACGCCATATTTCGCGGTCGCTTCTTTCGCGGCTTCGACGAGCTTCGGATGATTTGCCAGCCCAAGATAATTGTTCGAGCAAAAGTTGAGCACATTCTTTCCATCCACAGTGAGCCACGCTCCTTGCGCCGAGCCAATCGTGCGGATGCGGTTGTATAAGCCCTGTTCTTTCAAGCCGTCAATTTCTTGTGTGAGCCAATCGAGTTTTGACATGGGTTCTCCTTATGTGATATGTAAAATTGTTTTGTATTTCTTCCCGACGGGAACTCTGTACTTTTCTCTATAATACCTAGGATTTAAAAACTGTCATTAAATAAAAAGTTCCCATTGCAAAGCACAAAATAATTACTACCCAAAAGATGAAAGGATGTTCTTCCTTCTTATATTTTGCTGTCCATGAACTATTAAGTGCAACGCCAGAGCGAAGTTGTAAAGCCCCCAAACAATAAAGAACAAGGAAAATATAGCACCGCTTAATTTTCATCCGCCAATTAAAAAAGTAATAGTGTTAAACCAACAATTACAAAGAATAAATACGCGTAATTTTTATTGTGTTCTAATTTAAAAAGCATAATAAATCCTTTTAGTATTTTATCCGTTTGTAAAAACGGTTGTCATCGCTGCATCATGACAACTGTTCATTCTTTTTGATCTTCAATCTCTGCCAGCAGACCCAACTCTGCCAAAGCCTCCATCACTTTTTGGATGGCTCCGCTTTTGACCGTTACTGCCGTTGGACTTAACACTTCACCCAGATATTTTGCCGCTTTGGACTTGCGCATCTCTTCCAAAATCTCGGGCTTGCTCAGCCTTCAAGATGACTTAAGTCTCCACCCGAGCCTCTGTCCCATTAACTTCCCAGCGTTTGAGAGCTTTGACCAACGCAGGCGGGACTTTGTTGTTCGTATGTTTGACGAGTAATGCCAGCAACTGCTCGGCTTTCAGTCCCTGCTCTTTGGCTTTGGTCAGGGAGTTGGTAGTAACGTGATATTGATAAGCATCCTTCTTCTCATCATCCCATTCGCAGAAGCGTGAGACTTGATAACGAATAACACGAGGAGCATCACGCGAGATCGAAATCTTTCCATTGGAGGAAACAGTTATCTTTCCTTTTTCTTCTTTCTTGTCTCGAAAGATGAAAGACGGAAAGAAGTGGGTTCTGATCGCGCCCTCTGCAATGGATAAATCCACCTGTCCCGAGCCAGTGAAGGATATTTGTGATGAAATACTTGATAAGCGCGCCATCCACTTGATCCCAATAAGCAAAGCCGCGCAGGTACTGTCCATCGGAGGCGCGTTTGATGAACCACGAGTCGTAGTCACCTGCGGGGCGTTGGAAGTCAGCGTATTTTTGTTTGATGTCGCGGACGAATGCGTTGAGGCTCCACCATTTGCCTTCGGGAATGGCGTCGAGCAGATTCAATAGGAATTCGCGTGTTTCAAATGGTTGATTTATCCATTCGCCTTCGCAGATGATACTCGGTATGAGTTTGAGTTCGTTGAAGGTTGTGCTTTCTGCCCAAGCTTCTTGGAGCATTTTCAGCGCATCTGTGCGGGAGGCTTCAAGAAAGATTTTGACTTTGTCGGTTTGAATCGTGTTTTTCTTGATGAGTTTTGCTGATGTGAGTAGATTTTGGAGTGCGGGAAGTTGCTCTTGCAACGCCGCCAGCGAGCTGGCTGAGTCCAGAGTTTTTCCCATGCGGAGCGCGGCGAGTAGTGTGGTCGCATCGTCCAAAATGAGAATCGTCCGCGAGTATCTCTGTCCCTTTTTCGCCTGGCGATGCAGGGCGACCAAGCGCTTCGATCTCGATAGGCGGCTCGTTATCTTTGATGTTTTCGATGAGCAGTAACAGATCATCGGGGATGTATGCGAATTCCTGTGAGCCTTTATCGGTGTCAAAAAAGGCTCTGGCTAGTAAACCGCGATAAAAAAGATATTCGGATGTGGATGAGGGATTGAGGTGCGGACGTTCACGGTCGCGTTTGCCTGCGCCCATTTCACGGATGTCTCCGTATTTGCGGGTGAAGGCTTGACCATGCGATGCGTCCCTCTGAGTTGACGAGGTCGGTAATGGCAAGGTCCGCTTGAGGGGAGAGGGAGTCCATTAATTCGGTGAGCAGTTCAAAGTCGAGGAGTGAAGCGGACAGTTCCTCCCGCGCTTCATCCACGGTGATGGACTCTGATTCGAGTCCCCAAAATTCCGCGATGATGCGGAGATGTCCGATATCTTGTTTGAGGAGGGAGTGAAGGAGATCAGGCATGTTACGGATTACTCATGACGAATTATAAACGTAATGAGTAATCCGTAATTCGTAAACTAGCCTCGAACGATTTTGAGCGCGTTGGGGAGAATTTCAAAACTGACTTTGCGGAGGTCACTGAACCGGGACCCGAATAAATTTCACCATCGGCATGAATATAAAGCGGACGGTCGGCAGTGAGCGAGAATTTTTTGCATGTTCCCATTTTGACCTGTTTGAAACGTCCGTGTGTGCCTTTCATGACTTCAGGCAAAATGCGGAACAACATTAAGCGGCTGACATTGGTGATCATGGCGTAGTGGAAAATGCCGTCATCGATCTTTGCATCTGGGGCGACGAGAAATCCGCCGCCTTCGCGCGGACCGTTGCAGAGGATGAAGTAGATAACGCTTTGTTCCCATTTTTCGCCGTCGGCTTCGATTTGCATTTTGATGGGATTGTGATCAAAGATGATGGTTTGGATCACGGCAGCCAGGTACATGAGAAAGCCGCGCAGGATGGGGAGTTGGTGCGAACGGATGGTAACTGTTGCGCCAAAGCCGATGCCGAGTGTGTTGTCGAAATATTCCTTACGCCCTTCGCCGTCGGTCATCAAGCCCAGGTCAATGGTGGATGGTTCACCGTGGATGGCGTGTGTGAGTGCTTCAGTGGGTTTTGTAGATATATTGATGCTGTGCCCAAAATCATTTCCTGAACCGACAGGGACAATACCAAGAATGGGACGTTTGTTTTCAGGGATTTGCATGAGTCCGTTCATCACTTCATGGACTGTTCCATCTCCGCCCATGGCAATGACCATATCAAAGCCTTTTGATCCTTTTGCAAGATCAATGGCGTGACCCGGGTAGACCGTCCCACTCCATTCGATGCCGCCGTGTTGTTCGGTGATGGAGCGCAGGTCGCGTGCCACGCGCCACGCGTTGCCCATGTCTGCCATGGGGTTGAGAATGATCTTGATCTTTCGGTGCATAAGGATTTCCTCCGTTAAGAAGACCCCAAAGGTTTTCCTTGCCTGTTCAGAATCGATCTTTTCGAAATTGCACTGCAATTCCATCGGACGGTTCATGCTTGAAACCTTTAGGGTCTATGATCTTGTTCTCGAATTATAACCCCCGAGATTCAAATCAGATACTAATCGCTTGAGATATTGTGTGTTGAGATGGGACCTGTAATGCCACGCGCGACTTGGAATGTTCCGCGTTTGTGCTTTTTGGCTTGATAGAGAGCCGCGTCCGCCGCGCGCAAAAGGTCAGAAGCATTTCGCGCATGGACAGGATAAATAGCAATACCGCCGGATATGCTCAGTTTGAGTTTCTTTTTATCGGGGAAGGTATATGTTGATTTTCTTCATTCCTTCCACGACCTTTTCTGTGACAACCATTGCTGATGCCATGTCCGATTGGGTCAGGATCAAAGTCAATTCGTCGCCGCCGTAACGTGCCAGAAAGTCTGTGTTGCGAACGCCGCGCGCCATCTGGGTGAAGACCAGCCTTAATATTTCATCACCTTTGGTATGTCCGTACGTATCGTTCACGGCTTTGAATCCGTCCAGGTCCATCATCACCACCGCGAAGGAATAATTATTTCGGCGGGCAGATTGAACTTCCTCCTCCAGCCTCTCATCGAGTGCGCGGCGGTTGGGTAAACCAGTTAATGTATCGCTGTATGCCTGATAGCTGATCATCTGGTGCAGGTTTGCATTGGAGATGGCGACTGCCGCCTGATCAGATAAGAGACCAAGCAGTCTTAACTCGGAGCCGGTAAAACCGCCGATGCTGGAACGCGCGAGATTCATCACGCCCACGACCGTATTGCCGACCTTGAGTGGTATGCTAATGATGGAGCCTGCCCATTCCTTTGGGGCGTTGGTAAATATGGGATGGGTCTGCATATCCTCGACAATGATCATTTCACCCTGCCGTGCGACTGTATATGTGAGCCCATTTGATCTTGGGGTTGACCATACTTTATTACGTGTGCCGTCTGAATCGAGAGCCGCACCAAACGAAAGTTTGTGATTCTTATAAAGGAAGATGTTTACATCGCGCGCATTCTTTATGAACCGCATTGCCTCCCTGACAACCGCGTCCAGTACATCTGGCAGGTCCAGGCTGGATGTGAGGTTAATGCTTAATTCTTTGATTGCATCCAGTTCGTCGGTCTGCTGTTTGAGCATGGAAAGCAATGTGCTGTTGTCTAGCAATCCTTTTGTGAGGATTTCCATGATTTCAGTGTTCTCTGGATACTGCCTTTCCAGCGCAGTTGACAGAATATCAAGCAGTTTGAGCAGGTACTCATTTTCAACTGAAGTACTGCCGTCCTTTTCGAGCGCTTTTTGCGCCTCTGCAAGAATTTTTAGCCTATGTTCTGTCATTTACCAATACCATGGGTACATTTAAACATAATTTGAATATATATTGAAGGGAACCTTTGTCCTGACCCTCAAACTATATTCTTGTCATTATACACATTTGTAAAATAATAATTTATTACACAGACGTTACAAGCCTACTATAGAGGATATGCTAAAATGGACGCATCCCATATATGGAGAATGACGTGTCAGACTACCCCATACCTGCCCCTGCAACCCCGCTGAATCCACGCCGACGCGGTATCGTTATCGGCGCGTCCGATGGACTCGGCGCTGTGCTTGCGCGAAAACTTGCTCATGAAGGATATTCGCTTGCCCTGCTTGCTCGTAGTCAGGATAAATTAGAAGCGCTATGCAATGAGATTAACACAAATGAACAACTTGCCCGCGCATATGTCCATGACGTGAGTGATTACGATATCGTTCCCGGTCTGCTTCGCAGGATTGTTGCCGACCTCGGCGGTTTGGACTTGGTGGTTTTTGTAGCAGGCGTGAATTATCCTCCCGGTGGCATTGACCAGTATAACTTTGAGAATGATCGCAAGATGATCGAGGTCAACCTCATCGGTGCGATGGCTTGGTTAAGTCCCATTGCCGAGATGTTCCAATCTGCAAAGTCGGGGCAGATCGTGGGTATTGCCTCTGTCGCCGGTGACCGCGGGCGTGTAGGCAACCCCGGTTACAATACATCGAAAGCCGGATTGGCAACTTATTTGGAAGCCTTGCGCAACCGGTTAACTCGTCACGGTGTAAACGTGCTCACTGTCAAACCGGGCTTTATGAAAACCGAAATGTTGAAAGCCGCGCAGGGTGGAACTCCGTTTGCCATTGAGCCGGAAAAAGCCGCGGACGATATTTTAAAAGCCATGAAGAAACGTAAACAGGTTATCTACACGGCGTCCATTTGGCGCTGGGTCATGCTGGCAATACAGCATACACCTTCGTTCATTTTTAGAAGGTTATCATTTTAATGACGCTCCCGCTGCCGTCCTCGGCGGCTGGGACGGCAGCTTGAGCTAATAGAGTTAATACAATGTCACTTCCCCTCAACACTTTTACACAACTCGAAAACTTTGGGCATTCGCTCAAAGCGCCTTCCTACCGCATCCAGGTCAAACAGGCTGAAGATATTTACGAAGCCTTTCAGCTCGCGAAAAAACTTGGCTTGACCGTCACTGCACGCGGAACCGGCATCAGCTATAACGACGTATCCCTCAATGGGGGCGGCATTGTGCTGGATATGTCAACGATGAATCAAATCCTCGAATGGGACCCAGCTACCGGCTACGTCCGATGCGAGCCTGGTGTCACACTCCAACAATTGTGGCAGAGAGTCGAACCGGATGGCTGGTGGCCCCCTGTTGTCTCAGGCACAATGAAGACAACGCTTGGAGGTTGTCTCTCCGCGAACATCCACGGCAAAAATAATTTTCGGGCGGGTCCGATCGGTGAGCATGTGGTGGAGTTCACTGCCATGACGCCGACCGGCGCGCTGGTCACTTGTACGCCCAACATAAATGGGGACTTGTTCTACTCGATGATCAGCGGACTCGGGATGCTGGGCGTGTTTACATCCATCACGCTGAAGATGAAACGCATCTATTCAGGACTTATATCTGTGGACGCGCGCCCAAGGCCGAATCTCACCGAACACCTGAGTGACCTGTTCGAGAACGCGCCCAATTATGATTACATCGTGGGCTGGCTTGATACCCTTGTGCATGGAAAGAATCTTGGGCGTGGACAGATCCACGCCGCGCACAATTTGAAGGAAGGCGAGGACCCTAACGCTCAACAGACACTGCAGCTCTCATACCAGCATTTACCTGACCGCTTATTTGGCGTGATGCCGAAATCGTTGTTGCATTATTTTATGAGTCCGTTTGTGAATGATTTGGGATGGTGGGGCGTCAATACTGCCAAATATATTGCAAGTTTGCGTACACATACATTCAGGCAATCTCATGCCGAGTTTCACTTCTTGTTGGATTATGTCCCGGATTGGGAGCGCGCTGTCGGACGCGGAGGATTGATCCAGTATCAGTCGTTCTTGCCAAAGGAGACGGCGGAGGGTGCGTGGCGCGAGATGATCGAGTTATCACATCGACGCGGCGTCCTTTCATATTTGGGTGTGACCAAACGTCACCGCCCTGACGAATTCCTGTTGACCCATGCCTTGGATGGTTTCTCGCTTGCGATGGATTTCAAGGTAACAGATAGAAACCGCGCCAAAATGAGTGCGATGTTACAAGAGTTTGACCAAATTGTCCTTGATGCAGGCGGACGGTTTTATTTTGCAAAGAATAGCGAGACCTCTGCAGAAAGCACACGCAGATTCCTGGGTGATGAAACGATTGCAAGATTCAAGAAACTCAAAAAACGCTGTGACCCGAACGGGTTGTTGGAATCCGATTTGTATCGGAGGATATTCAAATAACATGTAGGGGCGGAGCGTTGCCGTCCGCCCCTACGGATTTATAATGAAATTTATTGTTGAAGATTTAGGTTTGATCGAATACGAAACCGCGTGGAAGTTACAAGACCAATACGCGGCAGAGATCGCAGAGGGAAAACGTCCACCAACTCTTTTATTACTTGAGCATCCTCACGTCTACACCTTTGGTCGAAGCGGGAAGCAGGAGAATTTGTTGTGGGGTGAACAGCAACTCAAAGAAAAAGGGATTGCCATTCATTGGGTGGATCGTGGCGGGGATGTGACGTATCATGGTCCCGGGCAATTGGTTGGGTATCCGTTAATTCCATTAATGCCCATCTCCCAGCGGGAGATGGGCAGGGGTGAGGGAGAATTTCGTATTCCTGAAGCCGATTATGTCGGTTATGTCCGCAAGTTGGAGAAGGTCATCATCACTGCGTTGGCGCGGCTGGGATTGTGGCGGGACAACGAAAAGGTCTCACCGGTGTGTGGATTCAAGCGGATGTGCATTCACGCTGTTTACATTGCAAGCCGGAAGATCGGAAGAAGCCTGCCAAGATCGCGGCGATCGGTGTCAAAGTGGATGCGCGCGGAGTGTCACGTCATGGCTTTGCGTTGAATGTAAATCCTGATATGGAATACTGGGATGGCATCATCGCCTGTGGTTTGCAGGATGAACCTATCGTTTCGTTGGCTGATCTGTTTCGGGAGCCGCCTTCGATGGAACAAGTGAAGCAGGAAGTGGTAAAGGCGTTTGGGGAAGTGTTTGGGAGTGAATGACGATAGAATATGGACGGTAGACCGTGGTCCTTGATCTATGGTCTGGCAGACAGGACGCTTTACGGGTGAGAAAATGTTTATTAAACAGAAACAGGCTCCGGCTTAGAAAGAAGCGGAGCCTGTCTATTATTGTCTAAATTATGCTTTTGATTCGGCTGTCGCTTTTGCAGGTGCAGGGATCTTGTTTTCTCTTCTCCAGAAAATAGCCACGGTGACGATATAAATAAAGTAAGTGATCATTTCCGTGAGAGATGGGTTAGCGTTGTATCCAAACAAGGTTTGGAGCAATTGACCTACCAGCGAGTTCTGGTTAACGAATGCATTCACATCCCAGATGTGTTCCACGATGACGGGGATCCAACCTACTTCGTTGAATTCATAGACGCCATGAGCGACGAGTCCCGCCGCGAAGAGGATGAGCAGGAAGCCAGTCACCTGGAAGAATTTACGCAGGTCAAGACGGACGGTGGTGGCGAAGAGCGTCCAACTAAGAAGGGCGGCTGTGCCGACGCCGAGAATGGTCCCGGCAAGCGTTTGAACGATATTGCTGGCGCTGGCGACCTGTGCCTGATTTCCGGCGAAGAAGGCGGCGGTGATGAAGAGCGCCAGTTCGACGCCTTCACGGACAACGGCGATAAAAGCCAGCCAGAATACGGCGCGTTTGCCAGTAGTTGCGGCGGCTTTGTTGATGCCTTCCTCCAATTCGCTTTTGAGGAAGCGGGCTTGTTTGCCCATCCAGAAGATCATCCATGTCAGGATGCCGGCGGCGAGGAGCATGGTGATGCCTTCGAACATCGCTTCGTAGGGGTCTTCCAAGGACATGCCAAAAATGGTGAGCAGAATGGCAGTAAAGATACTGACAGCGATGGCGCTTAAGATTCCCAGCCAAACGGCAGGGGAGAGGTCTTTGCGGCGGATCTTGGTAACCGCGCCAAGGACAATGCCGATGATGAGAGCGGCTTCCAGTCCTTCACGCAGGGATAGTAAGTAAATTGCAAGCATTCAAAAACTCCTTTTAAGGTTTAATTTGTCTGATTGCGAATGTTATAATCGGGAAAGTTGGAATAAACTAGGTATGTAAGTGAAATCACGTTTCACCCTAGGTGAAACTTTTGTTATTTTATATGTGGAGAAAGTTTAATGGCAACAGCTGCAATGAGACGATATGCGGCTGAGATCTATCGGCTCCAACAGGACGCCCCCTATGTAGGTCTCGCTGAGTTATCGGAAAGCGCAAATTCATCCCAGCAGGCAACCGCTCGCATGGTGGGGCGGATGAAGGAATTGGCATATCTTGAACATGAACTATATCGCGGTGTTCGTTTAACACCCAAAGGCGAGCAGATCGCCATGCCCGCACTGCGACGTCACAGGCTGGTGGAAGTTTTTTTGGTCAGGGTGATGAAATATGGTTGGGACGAAGCGCACGAGCTTTCCGATACTTTTGAATTGGGCGTCAATGAGCTTCTTGAAGATCGCATCGATGATATCACGGGGCACCCAACACGCTGTCCGCATGGAGAGCCGATTCCCAGCAAGGATGGGGTGATGCCTGTTGTAAAGGATGTCACTTTGCTGGATGTCCCCTCTGGTTCGGACTGCGTCATCAGCCGCGTGCGGACTCATGACGGCGATAAGCTGAGATACATTGCCGAGCTGGGACTCCTACCGGGCGTCCCGTTCCATTTGTTCAGTTGTGCGCCGTTCAAGGGACCGCTCCGCTTGCAAATGAAACCACAAGACCATTTGATCGGTTACGAATTGGCAGGGTCGTTATGGGTTGAGGTCACGAAGTTAGGAGAGGGGAATAAACTTCCGCCGAAGAAGGTTTGATTGATACCGTTGGTTGAGTAGCCCTGTTGCGCTGAGCGGAGCGATAGCGAAGTCGAAGCGTGGCGGGGCGTATCGAAACCAAAAATTGTTATAAGAAATTTTGTAATAGAAATACTCTTGCTTATTGGTGGTTTCGATACGCCTTCGGCTATCGCCTCAGGCTACTCAACCACCGATTGTAGTAAAAATGAAACAGCCTCCATGTGCGGAGGCTGTTTTTATGTTTGATGATCTGTTTCAGAAACCCTAAGGATTTAACGTAATGTCAAGATAGGCTCCCATCAACTCTTTGTCATTATCTTCTGGATGACCAATGATAATTATTCGAATATTAAGTTGAAGATAGACAAATTAGACATATAGGGTAAGGCGTTTACAATAGTCCTAAAGGATAAGATTGCTTTGTAGGCAAAATTTCTTGACCACTATTAGTAAAAATTGTTTGGATACATTCCCCAATTTTGTCCCTCTTTGGTTACATCACCCTTATGCCAAAATCTTCAGGAAAGACAATCGGGGCATTTGATAAATTTTCAACCGCAAAAGTAAGGTCCTCCCCATTTTTATGTGAATTTAAGAGTGCAGGATCATCAACGAGTTTTATAGATGTATTCCAGTTTTCTGCTTTCACGCCCATGTTTGGCATATCATCGGATACTTGTTGAATACCAGCGCCGCATGATATTAGGGCGAGGGTTGTGAATAAAACAACTGAGATTGTAAAAATTCTTTTCATTGTCCCGGATTAACAAAAATAGATGGTATTGAGCGAGAAACTCTACTTCCTATTTCTTCGTCTTCTTCCCCTTACCCCCATGATAACTCGGAGCAGTGACCGCATGGATCGTGCACAACTTCCCATCCAGCAATCGTGAGCGGATGCGTGCATCCATTTCATCGAGCGAATCGGATGTGGTGATCACGGTGGGCAGTTCCGCGTTATAGCGATAGTTGAACAACTGATACAACTTCTCGCGCACCCACGGCGTCATGGACTGGGTGCCGAGATCATCCAACACCAGCAGGGGAGCGGTGCGGATCTCGTCGAAGCGGCGGTCGAAGGTGGTGTTGCTGTGCGGACTGAACGTGGCGCGCAAGTGATCGAGCAGGTCAGGAACCATGACGAACAAAGGCGGGTCGCCAAGTCCGGCGCGGTAATTGGCAATTGCCGCGGCGAGATGGGTCTTGCCGGAGCCATATCCGCCCATGAAGACGAGCCAGCCTCTTGGTTTTTCTGCATAAGCATGTGCGGCTTTGATCGCTTTTTGCAGGGACTTCAATTCGTCCGTCTGCAAACCTTCATCCGCTGCGTTCATCGAAGGAGCCGAAGGTTTTATTGCTCATCAACTCGAGCGATGAAAGTTCGGGATGCCCGGTATCGTCCATGGGGCGGCGGTAATCGGGTGTATTAATTTTACAAGTAGTAACAAGCTCCGGGTCGGCGAGACGCGAGCGAATCCGTGGTTCGATCTCGTCCAACATCAGGTTCGTCGTCACAACCAGCGGAAGTTTATTGATATAGCGATAATTGACGATCTGGAATAATTTTTCCTGCGCCCACGGGGTTGCGTTCTGCGTTCCGAAATCATCCAACACCAAAAGCGACGCGTTGCGGATCTCATCGAAGCGTTCTTCAAAAGTTGTATCCTGGCTGTCATACGAAAAGCGGAGCATGTCGAGCAGGTCGGGGACGGTTAGAAATAAAGTGGGCACGCCCATCTCAACGGCGAAGTTTGCAATGCCCGCCGCAAGATGAGTCTTGCCGCAACCGTATCCGCCTTGAAGCAAGAGCCAGCCCTTTTGACTTTGGGCATAATGATTTGCCTGATTGAAAGCCATCTCCAATGACGTGGCTTGCATCTCGCCCAATCCCTTGCGCCCGCGCGGCTGAAAGGTTGAAAAAGTTAATTCCTTCAATTCATCGAGTTGGCTGAGCGAGTACAAACGCTCACGCACCTGCTGGCTTACATCTGCACGGCGGCAAACGCAAATTTCAAGACGCCCAAAATTCGGGTGTCCCATCGGAACATCCGCGCGCAAATAACCCTGTCCGCCGCAATGCGGGCAGTTCGGGTCACCGAGACTAGTGCTCGATGAAATCGGAATATTTGCCTTCGACGTATTTTCGACGATCTTTTTCAGCGTCGCGTCTATCTTGCTTTTCGCCACGGCCTTCTTCCTTCCAGCGTTTCAAAATCGCTTCGCAATATTTCCAATTGCGTTTATTGTTCTTTACAGCCAATTCAATCGCGTCTGCGATCCATTCAGGTTCATAAAGTTCTTCGGCATCTTTCAATACATCTGCGATCAGCGGCGTCAGCGGTCCGATATTCTCTTCGTACAATTTGAATACATTTGGACGTTCAACAGGCGAACGTCCAATAATGCGGTCTTGCGGACTTGCTCACATTGACCTTTCGCGAATGCCTCCGACGGCGGCGCTGTCCTCGCGGGGAATTCAGGAAGTAGAACACTTCCGCTTCATGCTCGGACCTTGAGCAGGCTCCCGCGCTGGACAGCTTTCTTCAGCCCAGACTTTATCTCGTCCGCCCGAGCCCCAATTCTTTTGCATCGAAATCAGTCTCACACAACGCCCGAAACTTGGACCATCCATATGCTCCACGCGCCACAGCAAATATAAAGTCACTTTCAACTCCGCCGCGTCATCGATTTCTTTCAGCAATTGAAAGAACGAGTTGGGGAGTTGGGTGAAGGTTTCTGAGTCGGTAAAGCCTTTGAATTTGTTGCTCAAGCCGCCGTCCTCGGCGGCGAGGACACCGCCTCAAGCATGTTATTCATTCGGTTTAAACACCCTCGTCGCGGCGTTCTCGAACTTCGCCAATTCGCCTCGGAAGATCAATTCCACGCTCCCAACAGGACCATTACGATGTTTTGCAATGATGATCTCAGCAATATTCTGCTTGACCGTATCCTTCTCGTATTGGTCGGGACGATAGATGAACATCACGATATCCGCATCCTGTTCGAGCGAGCCGGATTCACGTAAATCCGAAAGCACAGGCTTTTTATCCGAGCGTTGTTCGACTGCACGGGATAACTGTGCCGCCGCAAGGACGGGTACATTCAATTCACGTGCCAAGATCTTCAAACTGCGTGAGATGTGCGAGACTTCCTGTACGCGGTTATCGTTACGAGAATCGCCGCTCATCAACTGGAGGTAATCGACGATGACCAGGTCGAGTCCAAATTCCATGTGCAGGCGGCGGCATTTCGTGCGGAGTTGAAGCGGGGTGATGGCAGGCGTGTCATCGAGATAGATGTGCGTATCGCCAAACACTTCGATGGCATGTGTAAACAGGGGCCATTCGCTTTCTTCCAACCTGCCTGTACGCAGACGTTGTGAAGAAATTCCGGTTTCTTGTGAAATCAACCTTTGCACTACTTGTTCGTTTGACATTTCAAGCGAGAAGACCGCCACATGCTTTTTATGTGTAAGCCCAGCGTTCTTGGCTACCGAAAGCATGAAACCCGTCTTACCCTGACCCGGACGACCCGCAATGATGAGAAGGTCAGAAGGCTGTAAACCTGTCAACATTTTATCGAGGTCAATAAATCCTGTTGGTACACCGACAATTTCATCGCCACGTTTGGCGAGATCATCGATCCGGTCGTAGTAATCGCTCAATACATCTTTGATCGGTTGAAGGTCATGTTTGAGACGGCGTTCGCTGACGTTGAAGACCGCCTTCTCCGCTTCGTTCATCACATCGTCAACGGATGTCTTTTCGTTGTAGGCAATGGAAGCGATCTGGTTCGCGGCGTTGATCATCTTGCGGCGGACAGAATATCCCTCAACGATGTGTCCGTATGATTCGGCATTCAGCGAGGATGGCACCTGGTTGACAAGAGTTGTCAGAAAGGCGGGACCACCGATCTCGCCCAATTGACCGCGACGATCCAATTCGTCGGAAACAGTCAACAGGTCAATGGGGATGCGCCCTTCGTGCAGACTGGTAAAGGTTTCCCAGATCCATTTATGTCGGTGAATGTAAAAATCGTCCGCACTCAAAAATTGTGCGACGTCATAATACACTTCAGGGTTAATGAATACCGCCCCTACGACGGCTTCTTCGGCTTCTCGGCTATGAGGAACTGCCGTTGATGTTGCGGGGGCGGTGGTTATTTCTTCAGGTGGCAGATATTCGGTCATTTTTTCTTGGGCTTCTTCGGCTTATCCGGCGGTTCTTCATCATCGTTGGGTTTGTCTTTATCGTCGAGTTTATCGAGGTTGAGTTTGCCGAGAAAATCTTCAAAGACGGACAATCGTTCGACTCCCTCCTGTGACAGGGGAGCGGGCTCGTTCATCTCGGGCATTTGCTCATCCCCTTCAGGCATATCATCTTCAGGCATGATGCCTGCTTCGTCCATCACACTCGGGTGGACAAGGATCGGAACATGTGCGCGTACCGATAAAGCGATGGCGTCAGAAGGGCGTGAATCAACATGCACTTCCTTGCCGTCCACTTCCGCGACAATGTTCCCGTAAAAAATATCGTTTTGTAATTTGACGATCTCGATGCGAATGATGTGGGCGTTGAATGCGTTGAAGACGTTCTTGAGCAGGTCGTGAGTCAACGGGCGGCTCATTTCCACTTCCTGCAATGCGACCGTGATCGCTTCGGCTTCATACGGTCCAACCCAAATGGGCAGGTAGCGTTCAGATTGTTTTTGTTTCAAAACCACCAGACGTTGCGGCGTCATTAGATGCACACGTACGCTGTCGATTTGTACTTCGATCATTTCAGGCATGGGAACTCCATATAGAGATGAATGTATTTTAGCATATTCGAGGGTGGATGTCACCGAGTTGCAGGAATATTCAAATGAGACTATAATGCGGGTCTCTCAAATCGGGGCGTGGCGCAGCCCGGCTAGCGCGCTTGCATGGGGTGCAAGAGGTCGGAGGTTCAAATCCTCTCGCCCCGACTGACCAGTAGACCCTAAAGGTTTTCAAAACCTTTAGGGTCTTTTTGAATAATATGACCGAAACTATTTCTACATCTTCATTCAACCGCAAGGCAATCATTGGATTTATCCTTGCGATCCTTGCTTTACTCGCATTATGCGCGGGCGTATTACCTGTTCCGTTTACAGCATTGATCTGTTTTCCGCCGGGGATATTGTTTGGCATCGCTTCTCTTGTCTTGGGATTGCAAGCGCAACGCGAGATTCGAATGGAGGGACAAAGCGGAAGAACACTCGCACTGATCGCAACCTATATCGGGGGCTTTACGATCCTTGCCATGTTATGCATGATAACAGCGGGAGTTATATTCCTGCCGCGCATCTATGAATGGATCGTACAAGCCGACACATCAAGTGCGACCTTAATCTATTCCCTGCTC
This sequence comes from uncultured Chloroflexia bacterium, assembly GCA_963730175.1. GTDB lineage: Bacteria > Chloroflexota > Anaerolineae > Anaerolineales > Villigracilaceae > Defluviilinea. The sequence continues at coordinate 15,505 of CAVSRF010000027.1, forward strand.
CAGCCGCCGTCCTTTGCGAAGCATCCCTTTGGGGCGGCGGCTTTTTCCAACCTGCGCCGAGGACGGCGCAAAGAGCGTAATAGTACGACCTTAATCCATTCTGATAAATGTTCTTGCAATCCATCCCTCCTTCGATTATCCTTGTTTGTGGGAGTGGTTAGGTCCCGGTGGGTCTCCTGGTCTTCAACACCTGTGGCGGGTCGCGTTGCGAGCCGCGGTGGGTTCGACTCCCATCCACTCTCGCCTATTTCCGTTGAGCGGAGCGACGAAGACGAACGGACTGACAAACTGTCTCGTCTGCGTGGATCAACGATCGCATCCCTTCGTCGATTGTCCTATATAAAGGTGCCTCATGTCGTTCCCTGAAATTGATGTTCTTACCAGTTATGTATCCCGAATCTTTCGTGTGGAAGATGTCACTGCGGGTGATCCACGTCAATGGATTGCGCGTTATCGCGGTCAATTAGTTAGCGAAGATACGGTCGCCGCGTATGACCAGTTGGCAGATGCTGTTCAACAATATGGAATCACCCCTTTGTTTAGAAAAGAGGAGGGGGATAAGCAGGTTATCTATCTTGCGCCGACACCTGCGATTCCCAAACCTTCTGCGCGATGGACTATCAACGCTATTCTCTTTGTCCTTACCATACTCAGTATGATGTTGACGCAGATGGATATTCCTCCTAGTGCCATTCCAGTAAATGGCTCCCCGTCACTATCTCTTATTCTGCGCTATATCTTTACGGGCTGGCCCTTTGCATTGAGTATGATGGGTATCCTGTTCGCGCATGAAATGGGACATTACATCGCCTGCCGCATTTACAAAGTCCCTGCCACACTGCCGTTCTTTATTCCTGCGCCGTTGATCAGTCCATTGGGGACGTTGGGCGCATTCATTATGATGCGCGGCATCCCCAAGAACAAACGGATACTTTTTGATGTCGGCGTAGCGGGTCCGATTGCGGGACTGGTCGTTGCCATCCCTGTTTTATTTCTCGGTTTATCCCTGTCACATCTCGGTCCAGTCGATCATCTTCCTGCTGGAATGTCCGGCTTTATAGAGGGCAACTCATTGTTCTATTTATTTTCCAAATATTTGGTTTTTGGAAAATTACTTCCCACACCCGCCAGCTATGGAGGGCTTTCGCCAGCGCTGTATTGGATGCGATATTTTTTCACAGGTCAACCGATTCCCTTTGGTGGGGTGGATGTTCAAATTCATTCCGTGGCGTTGGCAGGCTGGGCAGGGTTGCTCGTGACCGCGCTCAATCTTGTCCCTGTTGGGACGCTGGATGGCGGTCACGTGGCTTATGGTTTGTTCGGCGATAAAGCGCGCAGGATTTTTCCGATTGCCATCGGCGTATTGATCGCCTTAATGATCCTGCCCTCATTACTTACGTTGTCGTTCGGTGCGTTCAATTTTAGCTGGTTGTTATGGGTGTTCATTTTATTCTGGCTGGGAAACGTCCGCGCCCAGCCGCTCGATGATATTACCGAACTCGATCCATCCCGCCGTGCGCTGGGGTTCTTCATGTTGCTGGTCTTTGTATTACTCTTTACCCCGGTCTTGATGGTAGTGTACTAATGCGGTTGTTTCGACAAGACTTTCAGTGCGCTGGCTATATTTATTTTTATTCTCTCAGCATGTGTTCCATCAACGTCTTCTACTACATCCACCCCGCGCCCGGTTGCGACGGACAAACCGTCAGCGACGAAAACGCCTGCTCCCGCAGTGAGCAAATTGAAAGTCGAGAAAGATGCGCTGCGCGGGACGCTGGTCAAGGTTTGGCATCCGTGGTTCGGCGCGCAGGCAAGTCTCTTTAAGTCGCAGGTGGATGAATTCAACAGAAGCAATGAATGGGGCATCGTTGTCGGCGTGCAGGGTAAAAGTAATTTCAATGAATTGTTTACCGAAACAGATGCCGCGCTGAAGGATTCTGCAAATCCAAATATTGTGATCGCGCTTCCCGAACATGCGCTTGCATGGCAAAAAAATGTGATCGACTTGAACCCTTATTTGCACGATCCGGTTTATGGGTTGAGCGATTTGGAGATGGCGGATTTCCCCTCTGTGATCTGGATGCAGGACGAAGTGGATGGCACACGATTGGGCATCCCCGCGCAACGGACCGCCCGCCTCCTTCTCTACAATCAAAGCTGGGCGCGTGAACTTGGGTTTGATTCGCCGCCCGCGACTTCTTCTGATTTCGAGAAACAAGCTTGTGCGGCGAACAAGGCGCTGGCTTCCGATGCCGACCCGACCAACGATGCATTGGGCGGCTGGCTGATCGATACAGATGCGATGACAGCGCTCTCCTGGATATTTGCATTTGGCGGCGGCGTGCAGGAGGAAAATGGTTATCATTTTCTATCCTCTGCAAATATCGATGCCTTCAAGTTCGTGAAAATATTACAGCAAAAAAGTTGTGCGTGGGTGGCTTCGCCTGACACTTCAGTGTATGAACGTTTTGCCGGGCGGCAGGCATTGTTTGCAACCGCAAGCTTGGATGGCTTTGTAGATCAAGCGCGTGCATTCGGTACTTTGGGAAGCAAGGATGAATGGGTTGTTTTGCCGTTTCCCGGCAGGGACGAAAGTGCATTTGTCGTTTATGGTTCGTCCTTTGTGATGTTCAAATCGGATGATGTGACCCAGCTTGCCTCATGGCTTTTCATGCGCTGGATGCTTTCGCCGGATATTCAAGCGCGTTGGGTGCAAAGCACGGGTCTTTTCCCGCTTCGTGACTCGACTACGAGCCTGCTCGCCGATTATTCAGCTTCTCATCCACAATGGGCGGAAGCCGTCAAACTGCTCCCCAATGGAAAGACCACCCCTCAACTCGCTTCCTGGAGACTTGTACGCGTGATGCTGGGAGATGGCTTCCGCGATATGTTCGACACGATTCGTCATGCTGACCTGACCGATGGACAGATCCCATTGGTCTTAAGACAGATGGATATAACTGCCTCCGATTTGAATCAATGATATTTTGTGCGATAAAATGGAAGCGTCGGGGTTGGTATATAAACAAATAAATAAAGGAGAAAAAAATGGAATACACTCAACTTGGCCGTACTGGCTTGAAAGTATCACGTTTGTGTCTTGGCACAATGAATTTTGGTCCCCAAACCACAGAAGAAGACTCATTTGCCATTATGGATAAGGCACATGATCTTGGCATTAACTTCTTCGACACAGCCAATGTCTATGGCTGGAAATTGGGAGAAGGCATTACAGAGCAGATCGTCGGTCGTTGGTTTGCGCAGGGCGGCGGGAGGCGCGAGAAGACGGTTATTGCCACCAAGGTCTTTGGGGGCATGGGAAAGTGGCCCAACCAATCGCGTGTCTCTGCCTTGAGCATTCGCCAGCAGGTCGAGGGATCGCTCAAACGTCTACAGACCGATTACATTGACCTGTACCAGATGCATCACATTGACCGCAATGCGCCGTGGGATGAAGTCTGGCAGGCGATGGAGACGCTGGTTCAGCAGGGAAAGATCTTGTATGCAGGCTCCTCCAATTTTGCAGGATGGCATATCGCACAGGCGAATGAAGCCGCGAAAGGCGCGTCACTTTTTGGGGTTGGTCAAGCGAGCAAAGTCTCTATAACCTCAAAGACCGCATGGTTGAACTGGAGGTTGTCCCTGCCTGCCGCGAGTATGGTCTTGGATTGATCCCATGGAGTCCGCTGGCGGGCGGATTTTGGGTGGTGCATTGCAGAAGGTCAAGGAAGGCCGCCGCGCAGGGAAGGATAGGCAGAAAGATATCAAGAAATATCACTCTCAACTGGTAGCATGGGAGAAATTCTGCAAACAAAAGGGCGATAAACCTGCCGATGTCGCGTTGGCATGGTTATTGACAAATCCGGTTGTGACCGCGCCGATCATTGGTCCGCGCACGATGGAGCAGTTGACAGGCAGCCTGCGCGCGCTCAAGATCAAATTCAGCAAGGCTGAGATGCAGAAGTTGGATAAGATCTGGCCCGGTCCAGGTGGTGAGGCGCCTGAGGCTTATGCCTGGTAATTTGCGTATATCTTATATGCATCCGTTGACATCATACCCGAAGGGTAGCGGAGCCTAGGAAAGGAAGAAACAGTGTCTCAATCTCAATATCGTGCCAGGCAGGTTGGCGCAAAAACAAATGAAGTGATCGACTACGATCATGATGAGACCAAACCTGGTAAGCCGTTGCATATCCTGATTCCTGGTGGGCTGGTGGCGCTGGGCGCGCTGGCGGTCATTGTTCTGGTGATCTATCAAACATGGTTCCAAAACCAACTTGACCAAAGCACCGGTATTGTTCTGCTTGCGATATTGGCTCCGTTTTATATCGGAGGTGTTTTCCTCTTCAGCTATGGGTATGAGTTGTATAACATCCCGCGCGCGTTACGATTGACTGCGATCATTGTCTTTGTGACTTTGGCGGCGGTTGTGATCGTAGCGGTGTTGTTCTTTGTTTTGGCAGGCGGCGGAAAATTGCCAGATGGATCTTCAAAGAAGAAATCCTCTGGTGGAGGATCGAAAGCACAGGCACGGAACGTGTCATCGTCTTCATCCGGTGGTTCGGGTTTACCCAATCTTGGTAACGTGGTTGTGTTGGGTGGCATGGGCGGAACACATACAAACACTGTGACGCGCGAGGTGGTGAAGGAAGTGGAAGTGCCTGTCGCGCCTAGATCGATCAATTGTCCAAGTTGTAATCGTGGATATGTACCGTCAGAAGAAAAGTATATTTGTCCGAGTTGCGGTATGCCGACGCCGCAAGAGTTGATCGAAGAGTCGGAGAAGCCCAGAGAGAAATAGAATTGCTCCATCAAGGTCTCAGACCCCGATGGAGTTTAAGTTGTTAGGATAAAACTGTCCCGCAGATCAATTTCATCTGCGGGACAGTTTTTTTATTTAATCACTTGCTGAGATTTGAATTGTTTCCGCCTCGGCATTTGATAACTCATCTTCACGTTTGTCGAAGCCGAAGCGTTCAAAGATGTCTGGATAGAATTCGATGATCTGTTGCCGTGTGAAACCCATTTCTTCATAGGAATAAACGTGGTCGCTGTTGAAAGAGAGAGTTTCTTTTACGGCTTCATCAACAATGACATCGAGACCAGGTTTATCGGGGTAGCCGAATTGCTCATAGAATGAGCGCAGGACCGCTTCTGGGCGTTGGATCAGGTCATCGTAGTTGATGATCAGGTTTCGGGGGGAAGGATGCGAGTCCAGATATTTGAGCGGATGGCGATACCAATGCTGGGTCATGTCCACGATCTCATCAATGTACAGCCAGGTCTCTTTGGGATCAGTGAATTGACGGCGTGCGTAATTGATCCATGAAACGGTGGAGGGGAGCATGTCCAGCGGGTTGCGAGCGAGATAGATGATGCGCGCTTCAGGGAAGAATTCGACGAGCGTTTCGATCTTGGCGCTGAAGGCGGGATTCTTCGCCACATAATATTTCTTGCCTGTGGCATACATGTGACGCTGTACCATCGATTTGTAGAACGTCATGATGCGGCGTTTGTGTTCGGGCGATAGAGCCTCGTCGAAATGCTGATAGTTGGGGAACTCGTCCATGAAGGGGAAGAGGAACGTTACGAAGAAGCCATCCCAGATGTGCAGATGGATGTTTTCATCCTCTTCCGGTTGGAAGAACGAGATCTGGTGAATCTTGATCTTGCCGAGCGTTGCACGGTCAAAAGCGTGTAGAGCGCGATGTAAATGACCACCGAGTTTATTATCAATGCGGGCGAAGAATTGTGTGATCTTCTTTTGTGTGACGGAGGGGGTGAGGTAAATGTCCCAAGTGGTCAGGCTGGTGAAGGTTTCAGAATCTCTTGAAAGTAAGCGGTGCAGGAATGTGGAGCCGCTTCTCAAATTGCCGAGAATGAAGAGCGGTTTTTCGATGGGTTGATTTTTATAGTCGGGGAAGAGAATATCGTCGAGCCAGAAACAGAACCAATGAACAAGTGAGCCGATGGGCCATACAGTATAGAAAAGCAGAAGAAAAAGTATTCGCTTACGAGTGAGGCGGGCGGGGGTGTTTTTTGATGCGAAGAAGGAGCGATAGGTGGTGCGCCAGAAAAGGCGGAGGTTATAGTGCATTGAAAAAATGATTCCTTTAGTTTACATGAAAGAAGCCCAATGAAGGGCTTCTTCTTTTGTTATTCTATCAGGAATTGCCAATTCCGGATTAACTGTATGTTATGGTTTTGCGTTGTTTTCGACGAACGTTTTGATGCGTTTGAGCATTTCTTCGTGGGCGGTCTCAGCTTGTTTGAAGGCGTAATTGAAAAGCATATCGGGTGATTCCATGGTGATGGTCTCATGCAAGCGGATGCCATCTCCTTGGGGTGTCACTTTGGTCACGTTGGTGACATGGGTATTCGGTGACTGATACGCCTCGGTATGGACAGTATCTTCCGTCACAGCGACGATATCGGCTTGATATTTGATCTTGAATTTGAACGGTCCCCATTGCAGGCTGTCGGTGATGAAGTAACGTCTCACGCCTTCAGGCGCTTCCTTGGCGCGCTCCACACTGATGATGAGCGGGTGGATCTTGTGATGTTGGCTGTAATCCGCGATGGTATTGATCACGGTCGCTGCGTCGGAATGGATGTGGATCTCTTTTTCGAAGGTTCCCTTTTTCATGCGGACATTATACCCTTTGCTAAAAAATCCCCGCGTCTTGTCCACCCGATAGTTGATAAAGCGTTCTGACTATTTCTCCTGAATAAAGACTTGGTATCCCCGTTCGGTCAGTGTGGCAAGCTCTTTAAATAATTCGGGCTCGACCTTTTTGAAGTTGAAGCAGGATTTTCCCTGCATATGTTTTTTGAGCTCAGGGCTGATGTCCTTGAGTAGATTAGGGAACATATACACAGGCATCAAATAGAAGGAAACATAGTTTTTCTTGATTTGCGTGGACGCAAAGAAAACTTCCTTTTTCCACTTTTCACTGTAGGGACCATCAAGATAATAGGTTTCTTTTGTGTCTGTCTTGAGGGTCATTTTCTTGGCGTATGGTTTGAGAATGGACTTAAGTTGTGCAAAAACAGTCGGGAAATCAGTTTGAGGGGACATAGTATCTCCTTTATCAGATCATTCCAATTTCATAAGACACGCCTTGACCCACTCAGCATCCATTTTGACCAGACGATTCTTTTTCAGGTTTTCCTTCATCATCCAGCGAATATTCTTGTTCGGACTCTTCAACCATTTTTCCATCAACGGCTTACCTGCCTCTGGAAGCGCGGCAACAGCGACGCTCCAGCAATATCCCATTCCCTGACGCAGGACTTTGAACGCCTCTTCCTTCGGGTCGTCTGCTTCCTGCATGGACGTGGTGATCTCGTCGAGAATCTTTAGAACCTGCTTCGCATATTTTGGTTCTTTCAATAAACGGGGTTCAGCAAGAGCGGCGGCAACCGCTCGTTTTTCGTACCAATTTCCATTGCTCCATTTCTGCATTTCTTTCAGCAACAAAGGCATATCTCGGTCTCCGACCAGTTGCAATCCTGTAGCCACAGCTTCGCGGATGCGCCAGCGTGTATCGGAGGCGTAGCCGCGCAATTTGTCGAGCAGTTTTGGTTCGTCCGATGCCAGCCTGCCCAAACCTATCACGCCGCAGAAGACAAGGAAGACTTCCGGTGTATTTTCTTTGGCTTCATAGGATAGTAGTTGCTCGAACTGCTTTTTACTTCCCTCTTGCGCCACGGCATGTGCCAACTCCAAATTGCCGCGTGGACCCGGTAAACCGAATTCCTTTTTGAGAAAGGGAATCCAGTCATCGAGAGTTTGGAGAGTTTGGCGATAATCAGCAATTTTTGACATTGTGAGAGTTTTTGTTATGGCGCGGCGACAAGAATGCGGATGTAGATCGGGTCACCGAAGGGAAGTCCATTCGGGTCGAAGGCTTGCCAGGCGGATTCGTAGGTGCCGTCAGTGAAGGGGGCGGTGAAGGTGATCTGGAGGGTAGCTTGGGTGTTGGAACGCGCTGGATATAACGCGACTTCTTCGGGTGCGCCGAGAGCGGCTCCGCCAATGTGCATGAGGCGATAGCCCGAGTTCCAGTTGCAGGTGCCGCTGTTTTCGACGAGCCATTGTTTGTCTATGGTGGAGCCGTAGGTGACGTAGGCGTTATCGGGAATGGTGATGTCTTCGATGAAGGCGAGGTTGTTGACACAGTCTGTCTGGTCAACGGTGGGGGGGATGATAATGGTTGGGATGGGAGAGGGTTGGACCTGAACCGTCTGCGGTGTGGGGTTGATAATGAGATTTGGTTCGATGAGGGGGGATTCGCTGGTTGGCGGGATGAAAGGCGTCGGTGTGGAGGCGGGTGAGCAGGATGATGCTAAGGCAAGGATAATGCCAGTGAGCAGGAGCAGATTTACGTTGAGTGGGAAGCGGTTCTTGGTCATCATAATAAAAAGGGCGACCGGTGAAGGTCGCCCGTACTTTTTTATGCTTCGTCGTCCGACCCGCCGCTGTCTGAGTTGTCGGGACCGCCGATCTCGAGGGGCAGGACGATCTCGCCGCTGAGAGCTTTCTGGCGGATGACAAGATCAAGCTCGTTGGTCATGTCCATATTCTGGCGCAGGAAATCTTTGGCGTTCTCGCGTCCCTGCCCGAGGCGGACATCGCCATAGGAGAAGAAGGCGCCACGCTTCGAAACGACCTCGAATTTGGTCGCCAGATCGAGGATATCGCCCACCCTGGAGATGCCTTCGTTGAACATGATGTCGAACTCAGCGGTGCGGAAGGGAGGCGCGACCTTGTTCTTGACAACCTTGACGCGGGTGCGATTGCCGATGACTTCGTCGCCGACCTTGATGGCTTGGATGCGGCGCACATCGAGACGGACGGAGGCATAGAACTTGAGCGCATTACCGCCGGTGGTGGTTTCGGGATTGCCGAACATGACGCCGATCTTCGAGCGGAGTTGGTTGGTGAAGACGACCGTGGTCTTGGTCTGGTTGATGGCGCCGGAAAGTTTGCGAAGCGCCTGTGACATGAGGCGGGCTTGCACACCCATGGTGGCATCGCCCATGTCGCCTTCGATCTCGGAGCGGGGGACGAGGGCGGCAACAGAGTCGATCACGACGATATCCACGCCGCCGGAGCGGACGAGGGTTTCGGTGATCTCGAGCGCCTGTTCACCGGTATCGGGTTGCGAGACGAGCAGGTTATCAATATCCACGCCGACGCGTGCGGCATAGACCGGGTCGAGGGCGTGCTCCATATCAATGAATGCCGCGACACCGCCTACTTTCTGGACCTCGGCAATGATGTGCTGACAGATGGTCGTTTTACCCGAGGACTCGGGTCCATAGATCTCGGTGATACGTCCGCGTGGGACGCCGCCGACACCGAGGGCAATATCGAGGGAGAGTGAGCCGGTGGGGTATGCCTCGGTCTGCATGTGTTGGGCTTCGCCGAGGCGGACGATGGAGCCATCGCCATAACGTTTGAGGATATCGCCGACGGCTTTATCGAGAACAGCGCGTTTTGCGCCATTATCGGTGGGCATTACAGTTGGTTCCACCGCGGCGGATGCTTTTGATTTTCGAGGTGCCATGTTATTTCTCCAAATACTAGTCTAAGGGTCGGAATTTGTGTGTAGCCGAGAGTATAGCACAGATGTTCTGTCCGTCAAGGGAGAGGAAACGGATTTTCCGCAGGCGGTGAGGAAGAATACCAGGACTGTAATATCTGCCTTGAATTATTCATCCTTCAACTCCTACTCTAAAAGCCGAACCTGTCTCGCATATTTTGCCAGGTTTGTTCCGCTGTCTTTGCCGGACTTTCGCGACCGACGTAGATAATTTTCTTCTCACTATTATATGTGATACCGCCGTTGATCTCGACAACCCAATAAAGATCTATGGCGTAAAGAATACCTGTATCGTTTACCATCTGTCCCTCCGGCAGGATCAGTGTGATGGGACGGATGTCAATTGCTTTTTCGATCTTGTCCAAACTGGGATTGACCTCCTTATAGACCAGTTTCTCTGATGCCTTCTCCAATTCTCCAAGATTGGCGTGAGTGTCTGAATGGGATGCGATCTCCCAGCCTGAATTGGAAAGTTCTTTTAGAAGAGTAACAGTCTCGGGGTAGGCATAATCCTTGTTTGTGACGATCCCCAGAACGGCAGGATAATCGGCATCCTGTAATAAGTTGATCATTTCGAGAACATGTTTGTCCATGGGATAGGCGAGGGAAATATCGTCAATGCTGATGATGAACAGTTTCCCCTTTTCAGTAGCTGTGATGGATGGGTTTTCATAAATATCCCGATAGGTGATGACTTTCATGCCATTCTGTTTCAGGATGGCAATAAGGTCTTTTAGAAAGGCAAGTGAGTTAAAATTCAAATTGGGGCGATGCAACATGATGGTCGGCGGTGTGCTTCGGATCGGGTCGAGTGTGGGCGTGATCGTGGGAGTAAAGATTGGAAGCGGCGTTGTCGTTGACGTGAGGGTGGAGGTCAAGTTGAAACGGGTGATGGGGTCGATGTCGCTTTTTCAGTTGGGGAAATCGGTGGGGCTGGAGACGGCGATGCTTCTTGTCCGCAGGCAGTGAGGAATAATATTCCGCTGAGCAGCCATATTGTGATTTGTTTCATAGCCTGTCTCCCAATATTTATTCGTTACCGAAACGGACACACATCCGCTGGCACATAGGTGTGACTCTGCGCGCCGTGATAGTCGCTCCCCAGCGGAGTCAAAATCTCAGGATGTTCTGCCGCGTATTGGATTGCCGCCGCACAGCCATCGTACATTTTGTGTGTGGATTGGTATGCCTTCCAGAACGCGGTTGCCATTTCCACGTAGGGATGGGCGTATAGGTCGTTACCGAATTTTTGTTGCAGGGTGTTGTAGGTTGTGGTTGCTTCTGATTCGTGATTTTGCACAAGATGAATGAGCATGATTCGATAGTAGGCATATGCAGCAAGACGAGGGTATTCGGCAGGGTCAGGTTTCATAGATGGTGATGCGGTTGGCGTAGGCTCTTTGAATGAGGGAAAGTAGCTTGAGTGATATACCCAGAAATCATAATAAAGCCTTTCTTGTGTAAACCATTCCAAACTTTTATCATTTATTGTCTGTTGATAAAAATCCAATGCCTTGCGATAATCACCTGATCGTAATTCTCTTTCGCCATCTTGTAACGCTTGAAATCGATAATGGGGTTTATCAAATTGAACTTTGAGTAAAGAAATACCTTTACCATTCCACGTGCAAATGCGAGTTTCTTTTCGAAAAGGAAAGTCTATATCATCTGGCCATGGCTTTCCTACATTTTGGAAAATTATTTCGCTAGTTTCATTATTGTCAATATCTTGAATTTCCACTTGGAAGGGTGCTATGTACATGTAACTACAGCCTTCAATCATCGAAGACCAGTTTTCAATAAGGCTTTTGAATTGTTGACCATCCCACCCAAGTACTTCGACGGATGGGCATCGCGAGCCCATGCATCCATCGAAATATGTAATCAATTCATTTAACCCATCTGAGTTCATATCCACAATATCAATTATCTTTACTCCCTGGGCGCTTTCTGTTGTTGAGATTTTTGATAACTCATAATTGCCGTTGTTGCATTTGAAAATATCTACCCAAATTCCGTAGGCAAAAGCTAGTTCTTTTACCCCATCACCTGTCAAATCTTCATATCGGATGAATTCAGGATTTGGGTATTTCGATCTTATGTTGTCTGTTGAACCTCCAGTATTCAGATAATCTAAAATGTAGTTTATAAAGTCTTGATTGTAGTCATTACCTTGGCGATTATTATTGATATTATCTAGGTTAAACGTTCTTTGCGATGTTTCTTCTGGGCACTCTGCTTTCGGTGCGGGCGTAACTGTGACAATGGTCGAAACATCGAATGTCGGTGTGAAGGTGGGGATGGTAGGCAGGGGCGTGATGGAAGCGGTTGGTGTTGCAGATGGGATGGACGTTTGCGTGGAGGTAGGGGGAAAAGTTGGGGTTGATGTTTGTTCAATGACAGGAATTGTCGCTGTTTGAGTTGCAGGCATGGACTGTCCGCAAGCAGTAAGAAACAAGGTTCCTGTGAGCAGTAAGATTATGATTTGTTTCATGAAATGCCTCCCAAAAGGTTCTTGAATGATTATCTGATTGGGTTGTCTACAAAACGGACTTCGTCATTTTATAGTTCCCACTCTATGCTTTCTTCGATGGACGGTCATCTCCGCGCCCATACGAAATGACCGCGCCGAGTATGGCAACTCCGCTGGTGAAGATCAGGCTGATATTGAAGGCATGGACGAGCACGGATGAGTTACCTTGAGTTCCATGTGCCAGGATGGTGGTGAAGATGGCGCCGGTCAAGCCGATGCCGAGTACCATGCCAACGTTGCGGACGAGGGCAAGCACACCCGATGCAATCCCTTGACGGTTGCGCGGCGCATCTCCCATCAACGCGCTGTTGTTGGGTGCCACGAATAAGCCGGTACCCAGTCCGCAGATGGCGAGACCGATGACGGCGAAACTGTAGTGCGATGTCAATGTCAAGCGGCTGAGCATGAACAAGCCTCCGCCGAAGATGAATAACCCAAGTGTGGTGGGGATGCGCGAACCGACGCGGTCAGAGAGCGTGCCGCTGAGCGGAGCGGTCAATGCCATGATGATGGGCTGCGCGGTGAGGATGAGTTCCGCCTGCGAAGCGGAGAGTCCGCGTGCCTGGATGAGGTAAAAAGGCGTCAGGAAAAGTATGCTGTAAATGCAGATGTAATTCATGATGGGGCTGATGGTCGAGATGGTGAAGACGCGTCGCTTGAAGAGACTCAGGTCAAGCATCGGGGCGGGGACATGTCTTTCGATCCAGACGAACAGGCTGAGGGTCAGAAAAGAGGCGATGAACAATCCAAGGATGATCGGCGAAGACCAGCCCCAGTTATGTCCCTGATTTAATGCGAATAACAGCGTGACGAGTTCCAACCAAAAAAGTGAAAGCGCCGGACAGGTCAAATTGTTCACGTTTGTCTGA